>CAYOQG010000362.1:0-4479 GCA_964405925.1 uncultured Phycisphaeraceae bacterium
ACCAAAAAGTATACGAAACGAAGCCAGTTTTCCGCCCTGGCGCTATCAAAAACGCGGGTGCGCCGACAAAACGAACCCAAACGAACCCATTTTCCGACGCGACGTGCTGCCCAAGCCAAGTAGGTCGGACCCTGCCCGACACCTCCGTTCCCACTTGGTCTTCCCGCGTTACGTCGATAACATCTTGGCACGCCGAATGACATCCGATGGCCTGAGGAGCGTGCATGCTACTTTTTCACCCTGGTGGCCAGGCAGAGTGGTGACGCTGGGCACGCTGGCCGGGATAGGTGACCTTAGGTTGACGTTCTTGCCTTAAACGCTGCACACGTGGCGTGTAAGCGAAAAAGACTGTGACTGATATCCAACACGTTCGGGTTTACAAAGGTACTGTTGTTGACGCCGCGGCGGAGGCCGGCGAAAAGTGCGAGCCGCTGCTCGTGCCCATTCAGCCGTATGTAGACGACCGCGGCTGGTCTTTTATGAACCAGCTCCAAGGCGTGCTGACCCCTGCAGGCCAGATCAACTTCTCCATGCAATATCCCAAGGTGGTCAAAGCCTGGCATCGCCATCGACGTCAGACCGACTTTTGGCTTTGCCTGCTCGGTCAGTTCAAGGCCGGCATCCATCGTGAAAGTGACGACCAATGTTGGGCGACGGTGATCGGACAGATGCAGCCCGCGGTGCTCATTATTCCGCCACCACTCTGGCACGGTGTAGCCACGCTCGGGGAAGAATCAGCCGGGCTGCTGTACTACGTGACCAGAGCTTACGACCCTTCTAACCCAGATGAAGACCGCCGACAGTGGGTAGTGGTGGAGGGGTTCTCTTGGCACGAGCCCCAAGGTTGAACAGCGTCGTACCCGGGGTTGAACACCGTCTTTGCAGTCACTGCGCGGGCCCTGTGAGGCTGGCCCGACCCCGCAACCGCGGCGGCCAGAGTAAAAATGGATGTGGACAGGCGCAAGACCGTGCTCCTTTCCCGAAGCAAGACACCACCCCCCGCGGTGCGAGGACCAACGGGATGGGTTCTACACCTCGCGCAACTGGTGGCCCATTTTGGCTTTCTTGGTGGCAAGATAAGCGCGGTTGTGCTCGTTCGGCGAGATTTCAATCGGTATCTGCTCAACCAGTTCGAGGCCGTAGACCTCGAGGCGGTTGACTTTCTTGGGGTTATTGGTGAGAACGCGCAGGCGGCGTAGACCTAAGTCCCTCAGAATGTGGGCACCCACGCCATAATCGCGCCGATCCACCGGCAGTCCGAGCCGCTCATTGGCCTCCACCGTGTCAAAACCCTGATCCTGCAACTGGTAGGCCTTGATCTTGTTGTGCAGGCCGATGCCCCGGCCTTCCTGGCGGAGATAAAGAACGACGCCTTTACCCTCCTTCTGGATCAGTTCCATAGAGGCGTCAAGCTGCTCGGCGCAGTCGCATCGCAACGAATGGAAGACGTGACCGGTCATGCATTCGGACTCGACACGGACCAGCACCGGGTCCTCGTGCACAATGGACTTGCCTTTGGCATCCAGCTTGCCGATTCCGCCGTAGCAGAGGGCCAGGTGTGGCTCGGTGTCGATCGGGCAGTGGTAGGCGATGAGGGTGAATTCGCCAAACTTCGTCGGAAGCTTGGTCATAGCCCCGCGCTGAACAAACGTTTCCCGCTGCATTCGATAGTCGATAATGTCAGCCACCGTGTACATCCGAATGCCGTGCTTCTCGGAAAACCGTACCAGGTCGGGCACTCGTGCCATCGTGCCGTCATCGTTCATGATCTCGATGATCGCGGCCATGGGGCGCAGGCCCGCGAGTCGACACAGGTCGACAGACCCCTCCGTCTGCCCGGCTCGGACAAGTACGCCTCCATCCCTTGCCATAAGGGGGTTCACATGGCCAGGCCGGGTCAGATCCGTCGGACGCGTGTCGGGTGCACAGGCGACCTCGATCGTCCGGGCCCGATCAGCCGCGGAGACCCCGGTCGTGACGCCGAAACGGCTATGAGCATCGACGGTAATCGTAAAAGCCGTGCCAAACTGAGTGGTGTTATCCGCTGTCTGGAGGGGCAGGTTGAGTTCCTCACACCGCTGGCGAGTCACGGGCATGCACAGGACACCGCGGCCATTCTTGAGCATGAAGTTGACGGCGTCTGGGTTCACGGACTGGGCAGCCATGACCAGGTCACCCTCGTTCTCGCGGGCCTCGTCGTCCACCAGAATGATGAACTTACCCGCTCGCAAGTCCTCGAAGGCTTGCTCGATTGGAGAAAATGGCGTCTTGCTCATCTTGATAACACCCTGTCACACCCTCACGCCTTGGACTGTGCATCCGTCCCCGGGCTCAGCCCACCGACACTCCGGGCGCTGACGCGCCCGGTCCCGGCCGGTATAAACCGACGTGTCGGCGCCAGGCGCTGTAGCAGCAAACGCAATGCCACGCGAGGCCGGCGACGCTGTATTCTACCTGCGACGCTTGGTTTTGCGAGCAACGGAACCTCAATCGCGCCCCTGGCGATCGTCTCCCCCGGACGATTCCGACGGTCCGCCCGCGCTCCTGCTTACCCTGGAGGCGAGGGGGGCTCCGAGTGCGGCATCTGCGAACAAAGCGACAGCTTCGTACGAGGTGGGAAGCTCCAACACCTCGAAAGTACCGTCGCGGCGGAGCAGGACGATGGCCGGGAGCTTTAAGGTGCCGAACCGTGTGATGTACGCTTTGGACCAGGGACGGAGGACCCCGACACGGCAATGGACGAGGTTGGCAAAGCGGGTATAGACCTCCCGCCGCGTCAGAATCTGTTCGATCCTCGCGAAGTCGGACGTCAGCGTTCGATGAAAGACGATCATAACGGGTTGCTGCGTGCGCTGAGCGATCTCTTCCGCGTCCTCAATATTGTTGTGCCAACGGTATTTTGGCTTGCGAGGAATGTAGGGATCGATCCTCGGCGTTTCCCCAGGCGGTCGGGCGTCGGCTAGGAAGGAGGCAGCCTCCGCGGAAGACATGAGCCCGACGCGCGAATGGTAGGTCCCATCCCGATGTACCACGATGAGCGCCGGTGCACGCTCGACCCCAAACTGCGCTACGTACCGCCTGTGTGGTTCATAGGATCTGAACAATCGACAACGAACGTGATTTGCCGTCAGTCGTTTCACGAGCGCCGAATCCAACGCCTTGTCGGACGACGTGTCCGCCCCTTGGCTGTCCTCCTTAAAATAGATCAGCAGAGGACGACCGGTGTCGGCGACGCGCTGATCGGCAGTTTCGTAGTCCGCCACCCAACCACCGGAAACCCAGCGATCGAGCGAGGTGGCGCATCCAGCACCCAGTAGAAGAGCCATTACGCTGACACACAACAAACCAGCTTGGGCAGTCTGCTTCATAGTGCTCTTTTTGTGGGGTCCGCCATGCGGACCACCCATTTCATTTGACCAGGCAAGAGGGCCGCATGGCCGACCCGACCGACGCCACATCACAATCTTATTGCGTCTGAGGAGTGAACTGTATCGGGCAGCGCAGATTCGAGCAATGGCGTTGGGACCGGTTTGCGCAGACAAAGGGGCGGGGTCGGCTAAAAAGCCTTCCCCGCTCCCCGGGTTTCCGGCTAATAAAGCCAATAGTCAGGTCACACGATGCCTGCCGAATCGTGCCTACTTACACGTTAGCTTCACCGGATGGCAGTCAAGACTGCAGCACTCGTCGTCCGTCGTACACGGCTCGCCCTTCGGCAGGCAAGGGCTCGGGTCACACGTATCCGTGACCTCATTGCAGGTCTCATTCGCTCCGCAAGGGTCGCCGGTCGAGCTGCAGTCGGCCGCCGCATCGCAGTATTCCGTACCGTTGCAGAACAGCCCGTCATCGGGGCAATAGGCGTCGTTAGGTGTATTCACGCACGCCCCGCCGACGCAGTCGTCGTCCGTGCAGGACACCGCGTCATCGCAGTCTGCCGGTATGGAACACCCACAGTCGATGGCGCAGTTGACCACGTCCTCGGCACCCTCGCACGTGCCGTCGCCGCAGCAATACGATGTGCCCTGGGGCTCCATCGTGCACGACCAACCACCTTCGTTGCAGCGACTATCCCCACACCCCTCGGTGGCACCGCAGCAGAACCGACCACTCGGCTTGCCGGTCTGCAAACCGTTGCAGTCCGCCGAGCAGTTAAGGCAATCCTCGCCGTCGCCGCCCTCGCACAGACCGTTGCCACACACAGCGCCACCACTTCCGCTGATGCAGTCGTTCGAGCAGTTGTAGCAGTCCTCGCCCTCCTCGCAGGTGCCGTCGTTGTCGCAAGCACTGGGATCACATGTGTCGGTCTCCTCGTTGCAGACCTCGCCTGCCTCACACGGATCGCCGGTGTGGTCGCAGTCATTGACCGGATCGCAGAACTCCGTTCCGTTGCAGTATAGCCCGTCATCGGGACAGTTGGCATCGTTGGCCATGTTGTCGCACGAGTCGGTACCCTCGTTGCACGAATCATCCGTACAGCCAACG
>CAYOQG010000363.1:0-4476 GCA_964405925.1 uncultured Phycisphaeraceae bacterium
GTCGATGTCTCCATCCCCGTCATAGTCAGCCGCAGAAGCCCCCATACCATAACCACGATCGCCGACCCCGGCTTGATCGGTGACATCCGTAAAGGTCCCATCGCGATTGTTTCGGTAAAGGGCGTTGGCAAGTTTCCCCCGCAGATCGCGCCCGAAGTTGTCATTGACTTGTCGAAGCCAACAACCATTCAGGAAATATACATCGAGGTACCCGTCGTTGTCGTAGTCGAAGAATGCACAGCCCGGTCCGGTACCCTCCACGATGTTGCTCAGCGTGTGATCTCCGAAGCTGTGCTTGAACGTGATCCCAGCCTTCTCCGTTACCTCAGCGAACTTCGGCAGTTCAGGTTCAGTTCCACCAACGACGGCGGGCACAAGCCCGCTCAACATCGCCAACATCAGTGAACCGGTCATTTCTCGCCTTCACCTTCAGAGGGAGTGCCCTCAGTCCCCACGTTTGCAGGCGCCTCCCCAATACCATCCCAATGAGCGCCCAGGTCAATCCATTCGATAAGCGTCAATCTCTCGTCGTCGGTAAGCTGCTCTGCCTCCGGCGGCGGGCACACCGTGAATGTCTCTGTGGGGTTGTAGGTATCATCCCACGGGCGCGACGTATTGCGCCCCAAAATGCGCCAGACCAGCTTACTTGTCCGCGCCTGCCCGGCATCTACAGAATCACAGGTAAGTACCCCGCCACGTAACGACAATGCTGTATCAGAACGCCCAGGGTATGATACCTTCGGAGTGCCAACCCCCGGTACCACGTGACACGACGTACACTTGTCGAAAAGGATCGGCCTGACGTCGCCCCGAAAATCGACCGTGCGCCGTTTCTCTGGCGGCAGTGTTAGCTTCATCCCTGGCCGTTTCATCGCATCAACGAATCTGTTCTCGGGGGTCAGTTCTGGGTCTTCGTGGCACCCGATGCAACCGCGAGGTTCACGATGCTTCGCCCAGATCCAACCGCAACTGTGGAGTGCCAGCCCGTCGGCATCAAACGTCTGAAGCTGAATCGGGGTATCGGCGGGTACCTCGATGTGGAACGACCCATCTTCCTCAACCGGCACCACGCCGAGAAATCGCTTCCTGGCGATTCTCGGCAACGGACCGCGATCACGCGATTCGACGCCCTCGGCGACAAAAGACTCCGGCACACCCTCGATCACCCGCAAACCCTTGATCATCCCCGGCTTCATATATCCAAGATTAGCCGGCTCGGTGAGATACGCGTTCAGACAATAGAGCTCCCCCGTTCGATACTTCTCATTGACGACACTCGATCGCCCGTCCGGTTGCGGCCGGGGAGCCAGGATCTTGGCATGAATGTCGTGATAATCCGGATCATCAAAGACCAACTCCCGCTCACCGGTCTGCAGGTCAAGACGAAAGACGCCATGGGTTGTACCTTTGTTTGCCGATCGCGACGACACAAGTATGTCACCATCCGGAAGCGGCGAGGGCGAGTGATACCGCCACTTGAGGTCATCGGTAATCCTTCGATGCGAGTAGAAGTTACGCCGCAGCGTTATGGCAGCCAGTTGCCCCGCCCCATCCCAAGGCACCGCCGGCGCTTCGACAAAAACCACAAGCCCATCGGTCGTGACACAGGGCATGTGCTTGACGCGCTCGCCTTGATCGCCGCAAAAGAGGGCGTAATCCGCCCCATCCGTGTTCACCCCAAACAGTGAGATCCGCCCCTGCGGTCCTCGACGCAGGTCCATCCGCTGCCAGCTCGCGAGCAACACCCGCCCGTCCGGCATCAAGTACGGATCCATGTCGTCACTGAGGTTCATCGTCAGCCGACGCGTCGCGGTCCCGTCCAATTTGCAGCTATAAAGACTCGTCGCAGGGCCCGAACCATATTCGTTCATCATCCCGGCTTCGTCGCTGATGAACATGATCTGAAACCACGGCTCGGTCGAGACGATCGTATATAGCGTGGCTTGATAAGCCGGGCTGCGACAGTTCCCGAAATCCCGAGTGATCTGCCTTGCATCGGACCCGTCGGCGTTCATCTCCCAGACGTTCCAAAGATCGCCCGCGTCTCGCTTCGCGGCAAACAGGACGCGCTTTGCATCGAACGAGACATCGAACTCGCAGGCGTTGTCGAACCCTTCGGTGAGTACGCGAAGCTGGCCGTCAGGTTCGAGCCGAACGATCTTGCCGCCATCTCCATAGGCAGCACGGAGCATCCCCCCGGTGCGAGGCACTTGCTCCTCAATCTCTTGACCGGCCGGAAGTTGCACAAACAGGATTGGTGAATCGATTCCACGCGTCGTCGAGGTTTCCGACTCCGCTACGCCGACCGATCCGCCCTCCAAGACACCCGTCACCGCCGCAGCCAAGACAAGCCAACGCCCAACCCACAACCTGCTCATTGCGATCGTTTCCACCCGTGACCTCGCCGAAAGCTACTTCTTCCCCCGTCCCCCGCCTTACAGCCTCACCAGGACTAGCTCCGATTGTACCAAATGCCAAATCATACTGCGCGATTCGGCGTCACCGCTCCGACCCGCAACCCCGCCATTCCGAGCCGCGACCGTGAGGGAGCGAACGTTCGACGTTGGCGCGTCCCCGGGCAGGGCAGTTTCGATTCTAACAAGTGCTAGAATCGAGAGCCACACTTCACACGGACACAGCGGGAGCGCGCAGTCCGGCCAACCAGCCGTATTTTATTCAGAACGCGAAGTAGTTGCAAGCCGGCCTCCTTATCACCTCTGTCAGTCACCGACCGCGCTCGCGTTCACTTCCGCCGCCGGCAGAACGCGGGTTCGGCAGCATAGGGCTAGCGCCGCCAGCCCGCGGCCTTGCCGGATTTCGACACACTCGTGCCCGCATCTTGGTCGTACGGGACGTCGCGTCATTCACCCCCCCTTTGACCAAAGACCAACCCGGCCTGACGAGACCGCCCGGTCTCGAAACGACCACAGCCTCCTCGCAGGGGCCAGCGCCACTGACCCGAGGAAGACCAGTCGTCGGGTTGTGCCATGAGCCTGACATTATACCAAAAATCCGATGACTTGATACGAAAGCACAGAACGGATGACGGCGGGCAAGCGCCCCCCTCTACGCCTATGCCGGCAAACCCGTGACGCCGTGCAGCGTGCCCCCCCTACGGTTTGGGCTGCCGCTGATTCCGAAGGCCGCTACGGTCGCAGCGTCCCTTCAAATCCACGCAATCGGAGGCCTCGAACACCCGCCGATTCGGCAGCCACCCAAGAAACATCACCTCTCGTAGGGTCCGAGCTCGCGGACCAGAGCAGCGTCGTTGACCTACAATCAATCAACCCGTGGCGCCTTTGCGCTCAGAAGACCACGAAAAGAGAAGAACCCTCTGGTCCCGAGATCGTGAACCACCTTGGTCGCCTCATTCCGAACGTCGTCGTCCAAGCTTGACAAACCCATCTCGAGAATTGCGCGCGTTTCGTCCTGCGCCCCCGAGATTGTCCATCCCTCGGCGTCTGCTTCAATAATCCCCCTGAGGCATGCTATCGATTCGCTCGGGAACCCCGCTGCAACTTCCGCCAGTGTCTCGAGCACGAAACGTGCGTCGTCGACACGTTTTGCAAGGCGAAGGACTTCCTCCAGCCGCGTGACGCCCCAAGAGGTCTCAAACACGCGTGATGTGAACCACGAACCGAACCCCGCAAGGCGTTCGCGTTCCGCACTACCTGAGCGCGTCGAACGAGCTTCGTCTACAACCCATTCCCATAGACGCTTGAAGCGATCCAGGACGTCGCACAACAAGCCGTGTCCTTCTCCCAGGCTGCGTCCCACAAAACGGATCGCGTACCCGTGTAGCCCTTGCGGGGCCTTTAAGAAGAAGCATCGCAGCAGCCCACCCGGTTCGTTCCCGATGGTCCCTCGACCATAAAGGATCATAATGTGCTTTGCCAGCCCCTCTTTCGCCTCCCCAAGTTCCCGGCCCTCGACCGGATACCCTCCGCAACGCTCTACGGCACGCATGTATTCCTCGCCTAGAAGCGCGAATATAGGGCTGTATACCCTGTTGAATCGCACGTACGCATTCCAAGCGGCGTGCCAGAGATCCATCTCGCCCGCACCAGGTGGGAAGAACTCGCTGCGATGGACAGACGCCCAGTCGGGATCGATCGCAGCCAATATCGGAAAGTAATGGCCAAGGACCGATCGTATCGCCAGCGAAGGATCGCGTGAGACATCGAGATGTTGTTCCAGCACACTGCGCGCTTCCGGGATTTCCCTTCGTTGCCACCTCCCTCCGTCGCTTCGTCGCCGCGTCGCTTCGTCCCCACCCCCCTCCGTCGCTACGTCGCTTCGTCGCTTCGTCGCTTTACCGCACGTTCCCCGCACCGCGCCTCTAGTTTCCAGTTTCTAGTCTCGAGTCTCTCGCCTCGCGCGCTATGCGCGAAGCGATCGCAGCGATCACCGATGACGTTCTACTCCTGGCCCAAGGCCTGGCCGTACGCGCACAACGTATGCGCACGGTGTACGGGG
>CAYOQG010000364.1:0-4436 GCA_964405925.1 uncultured Phycisphaeraceae bacterium
TTTGGAAGACCCGTTCAAGAAATGTCCGGGTAGCGACCCCGATTGTGATCCGGAACTCAAACCGGGATGTGAGAAGATCTTCGACGACCTAGCCGAGGCGGGGTGTGGCGATCTGCCGTTTGTCGTAATCCCTGAAGAAGAAGGCCAGAAACGCTCTTCCATCCTCAAAAGCAGCAACGGCAGAGTCGTGGGAAAGAGGATCCGGACCACGACGGTCATTCACTACGATTACACCAAGCAGCGCCGGTCGGTGAACGATAACCAGAAGAGCGCAGGAAACGACGACTCCTGGGACGGGATCAAGATCAGTAAATACCAGAAGGGCCACGACCGGGGCACGGGCAAGGGCCAGGCGACCGACCGCGTCATCAGCTCCGACGCGTTCAATTTCGAGGATTGTCCTGAGGGTCCAGAAGTCTGGTGTCCGGCGAATGACGATAAAGATTGCTACGACACGGTCACCGGCGAGCATTACCGGGACGGTCAATGCTTTGACGCATCCGATAACAACAAGCTCTGGGGAACGCTCGAGAAGGTGCAACAGGAAGACTGTCCGCCGCTCGAAGGTGAGACCATCCCGTGCTGCCGGCATATCGGCGTTCCAGGTGACGAGGGCAACCGTACAGAAGAAATTCTCTATGCGGATGACTGCTACTTCAGGGATGAGGAGGATCAACTCATTTTGGACGGCGAGCTACGGACCACGCTGGTCCAGATGATCGACGAGGACCCGCCGGAGGATTCGAGCGCTGCCTTGAACAACGACGGGGACTGCATTCTGCAAGGAAGCGAGCACAACGGAGCGATCACCTCGCGATGCCTGGATGAGAACGGCGATCTTCTCGAAGCCCCTCATGCTTCGGGGGAGCAGCCTGCGTGGCACTATCAGTGGCAAACGAACGAGGACTGCGCCGGTGACGAAAGGATGAACAATGACGGAGACTGCATGGGGGTCGTGGAAAAACGCGACCCTGACGACGGAACCGTCACGTGGCGCCGCAGTTGGATCGGGAAGCTAGAAGACGACCGGTGCATTGACTACGGAGATCCGGACGACGACAGCGACGACATCACTTGGCGGGAAGACCAGGCCACAGGACCCTATAGCCTCGACGAACCGATTGGCGGCCCGATATGGGCAGCTACGGGCTTCGCGGAACTAATAGACGAGGATTGTGCGGAGAACATCGACAACGACGGCGACGGCCAAACCAGTGAGGATCCACCGGGCGTCCTAGTCAAATACAAACTCACCGCGAGCACCGCCGGGAAGGCGGCCTTGCTGCAGGCCGAGACCGACGCTTGCACGGCCTTCTACGATAGGGTCGGACAGAATGCAGGCCTTGCCCCCGGCGAGCTTCAGCCGGAGGGCGACGAACTTCCGAACGGGCAAGAAGGGTGCGACTACACTCGGGCGATGCGTGTCCACGTGAACCACAAGATGCGGGAAGACTCGGCAAAGTACCAGAAGTTCGTAGCTGTAACGGAACTGAAAAAGTTCTTCGATGTGGACAAACACGGGCATTGGTGTGGAACCGAGAAGGCCAACGACGACGAATGTGACGAAGAGGGGGGTGTCAATCCAAACAACGACCACAACCCCAGAGGTCATGGCGGCAACAAAAGCTATAAGTATGAGAAGCAGAAGGTAACGCTGGACGAAGTCTTCACCGTCAAATGTAAGAAGGCCAAAGTGCCCGACGAGGACGGCGGCTGGACCTGGGTGCAGACCGAATACGACGAAGAGAACGGGTCCTGCAAATACGCGACAACGCAAGACTCAAAGGTAGCGGCGCATGCGGCCTTGTCGACCACCGGACACGGTGTACTTCGTCCGCAAGGGCAGGACACCGTTCCGGGAGGCGCCACCTCGCAGGGACCAAACGCCGGCGTGACAGCACAGGCCAATGGGGATCAGGACGCGTGCGAGTCACCTTATTGCACGCGGGCGATGATGGGCTTCACGTTCGCTCCTCCGGTTATCGAGTGGGGTTGGAGAATCCGACAAGAGGTGTGCATCTTCGGATTCTGCTTCGACATCTTCTATGTCCGCATCGGCTACGAGTTCAACCTGGCCGCGGGCCTTCGCCTGCCCGTCGAAATTTACTTCGAGGGCGAGCCGGGCTCCATCGACGACTGGCTGGACGGTGAGGACAACGATGGAGACGGCCTTGTCGACGAGGTTCTGGCTGAGGAGTCGCCGACGCTAAACACGTATCTCCAGCCCCTGGACTTCACCGTGAAAGACTACGAGGAGTTCTGCGACCTGCACGATCTGGACTCCCCCTGGTACATTGCCAATTGTCGAGAGCGGTTCTCGTTCCCGGATTTCTTCGAGAAGTTTTTGCCCGAGCCGGGCCCGGGCGAGGCGCGGGACGGGGACGAGTTCGTTGCCCAGTACACGATCTGGGCCGGTCTGATCGTCAAGGTGTTCGAGATTCCCCTCATCAACTGGTCGGTCGGATCGAGCATGGACATCCCCGAAATGTGCACGGTCGTGAAGCTGATGTCCGGGCTGTCGGGCATGAACATGTGGGACATGTTGCAGCTTTTGACGAACCTGGTTAACAACCCCAACCCCCGCGGGATCGTCGACACGGTGAAGCAACAATTAGGCAACTGCGGAAGCTTCACGACGCCCTTCGGGCTTGATCCCGATTCCACCTGCGGTCCGATCCCCGGGCCGGATATACGCGCCTTCCCCTTCCTGAGCGCGTCCTTCTCGATCCGGGCTGACTGCTTCGACGCCCTGATCAATGGGGAGGTCATCACCATTGACGGGGTAACGGTGCCGATCTGCACGGGATTGACGCTCGGGACCGCCGGAGCCAGTCTGGGCATGGGGCTGGGCGTGAATGCGTCCGCCGGGTCGGATCTGATTACTGCCGATCAGTGGTCGGCGTCCGAGGACGCCCAGGGCGGCCAGACTGGGGATAAGGTTCTTCGGTACGAGCACGCCTTTGACGACCCGTGTGAGGTCTCAGCAACCCCTGTCGGGCCGATCAATGCGGACAACTACGATCCTTTTGATACGGCTGACCACGACCAGGCCAATGTCAAGGTCAACGATCTTACCTACTGGCTTAACACCTTGCGGATCAAGTTCAGCGCCAACCTCGAGTTCGGCGGGATTCTTTCGCCGATCCCGGACATCGGATCGTTCACGCTCTATAATCTCATCCTCAGCTCCGACGACCTGTTTGGCATCCCCGGAATCCCCATTCCCCAGCACCCGGGCACGGGAACCAAAGGCGCTGCGATCGACCTGTTTGTCGAGAACTACGGGCTTGAAGTCGACGTCCGCACAACACCGGGCGACGAGGACGCCGTCGATGAGGAGACGCTAAAGATCACGCCGGGTGAGTTCGGCGAGTATCCCGTCAGAGTCAGGAACATAGGCAGCGTGCCCGGCGACTTCGACGATTACACTCGTGAACTGTCAAACGAATGGCACGAGGAGAAACCGGCTGTTGATCCTACAGTCTTCGTGATCGATCCGGATACGGACCACGATGGTAGCATCAACGAGGACCCCGAAGGATGCCTCCATCCGCGTACGTGTCTGAGCAAGGACGATCGTGACGACGATGGTGATGGCATCGCCGATGAGGACCCGCTCGACGTGTGGGAAGCGTTCTTCACGCCCGACCCCCCGTCAACGGAAGACGTCCCCGCTCACTCCGATTCGAGCCTTGGTCCCCCGATCTTGTCGATCAAGCCCTTCCGCCACCCGTTGACCAGACCCGGTTTCTATGCGTTTCGGGTTACCGCAGACAGCCGGGACGCGAAGGAGCTGGGTCTTGCGCCGATCGATCCGAGTGGCAATTATCGCGAGAACGCACCCGACGTGGCGTTCATCAAAGTGGAAGCGTTTGCAGATCCGCACATCGTTGTGCTGCCGGAGGCCCGCACGGTAAACCCGCGCGATTCGAAAACCTACATCATTGAAGGAGAAAACCGAGGGAACGCGGACGACGGCATGACAATCCAGGAGGATCGCCCTGATTCGAACGCGGGCGGGTGCGGTCTGGCAGCACGCGGCACGCTGCCGGAATGCCCATACCGCGCGGAGATTACCGAGATTCTGGATGAATGGATCATCGGTGAGTTGCCCACCCGCTTCCCACCGCTGCCTCCGCCTCCTCTTCCGGACCCGTTGCCGACCTTGGCGCCGCTGGAATCGATGCAGAGCAGCTTCGACATCCGGATTCCAAGCGACTGGGCGGGGATGGGCGATACGACTTATGAGTTCAAAGTCACCGCGACGAGCACCACGGATACCCAAGAGCCACCCGCGACCAATACGTTCGTCATGGAGCATACGGTCAGGGCTGCACTCGAAAGCCAGACGCGCTACATCGGGCTCGAGATCGCCGAGCTGCTCGCCGAGATCGAACGAGCCAACGAGGAAGGCATTCGCACGGGAGGTTTGCACC
>CAYOQG010000365.1:0-4392 GCA_964405925.1 uncultured Phycisphaeraceae bacterium
GCTAGGTTCCGTCTGGAGACTCCTCTCCCCTCCAGGGGAGAGGTAGGGTGAGGGGTGGGTCACCGGGTGCCACTGCTCTTGAGCGGTGCATCAAGCAAGCGTCGGCCCGCACACCCGCCAATGCTTGCCGCAATCTACAGCCCCCGTCGCCATCTCTCTGCGAGCCCGCGCCGGCAGCCACGGCCCGTGATCCAGCATCATTACCGTAACGATCAACATATTGCATCAAAAACAGAATGCCCGCCTTCGCCCCGTCCGCAAACGATCGTTCTGTTGCACTCCTGGACTCGCCCTCGCACCCGAATGCTCAGTCTGCCCGTTGCGTCCGCGCTTGGTCCCGAGATCAACTTACTTAAATCTCCGCTGATGCGGCAACCTGGTCGCCCGTGCGTTAGCGAGAAGATGGGGGCAAGCTGCGCTTGCCAATCCCACCCTTGCCCAGGGCATCCTTGTCCATGGGGCCCAAGGTCGTCCCGCCCTTGCGCCACCTATGCAGAGATAGATTGCCCGGAAGTGCAGTGGCGAGTATGATCTGAGGACCGCGCACTCTGGAGTTTTCGTCATGGTACGTCCACTGGTTCTCGCCACACTCACACTTTTTTTGTCGGGTTGCCACACTGTTCTCAAACTCTACGTCGATCCAACGCTACCGAAGTTCGCCTACGCCGACTTGAAGTCCGATCGGCAGCACGGTTCATTGGGGCTGTTGGTCGAGTGGCAAACGAATGGAGAGCCGAACCAGGCAGCTACGGCGTCCGCAAGAGACAATATCATCGAGGTTCTTCAGGAGGCCAGACTGTTTTCGACTGTGAGTCGTGGCGAGATCGGCACGGACATGCGGTTGGATTTCGTGATCAACAATGCGGGCGGCGAAGGGTCGAAAGCGGGGGCTGTCGTAACCGGACTGACCTTTGGCGCCATAGGAACCGGTACGATTGACCGGTACTACATCACGGCGACGCTTCACCGTCCAGGCCACGACCCCGTCGTTGTCGACCTTGAACATGCATTGCACGGAACCATCGGGGCAAAGCGGGGACCACGGGGACTCAAGCCGATGGAAGTCGGAGAGGCTGTTTATCAGATGGAGAAAGAGATCGTCCTCTACGTGCTTCACGAACTCATGGCAAAAGGGGTTCTCTAGCTCATCTAGCGAACGTGTGATTGGAGATAGCTCTTGAGTTCTTGAGCTGACAGAATCTCGTCAAACGACTTCTTGAATGCATCGTCGATTGCCAGCTCAGCCGCCTTCAGCCTTCCCTTCTTCTCAGTAAATACGGATCCTATCCGTCCCTCGCCTGTGCCCACGACTCTCTTCGCCCAAACCAAGCGTCCCGACCTGTCTTTGATCTCCCAATCGAGGTCGCAGGAGGTATCTGCCTTGCGACCGGGAAGAAGGGAAATATCCGGCGATCCTCCCCAGGTCTCACGGTATGGTCTCCCGATTCGTAGGATGTGGGGAATCAGGGTAACGTCGGCGTTTGGGTGCTCCGTTCGATGGTCAAAGGAAACGGTGACGTGCGTGAAGAGAGCTTCAGCAACGCCCCTGGCTCTACTTTCCAGGACAGCTCCAACGCGGACCTTGTGCTTCTGGTCGTTGAACCACCACTCGTAGACATGATTACGGAAGGAGTCGGTGAGGTGCAGACTCGCGTTGGCTTCAAGTTTGTGTACGGAGGGAAAGGCCAGGTTCTCGGTAGTCATGTTCAGATCGTAGGTATAACATCCGAGCTGGAGCATCGCCAGCAGTACATTGGCCAGTAGCAGCACAGAATGTCTCATCGTCTTTCATCGTCCTTTCGGGGCCTGCCCCTCGGTCCTATCGCATCACGGTCCTGTCATTGTTCGATCCAATTCAAGCTCCAGCTGGAAGTTGCATGCAGCGGGCAATAACCGGTCGAATCGGTTGTTCAGTAGTTCCTTGGGAGTAGTGCCGCGGGCCATGGTCCGGCTCGGTGATTTAACCGGCATGACAGGCACTTGCACTCTCTCATTGCCACATTCTCCTGCGGGTTGGCTGGTCCGGCAAGCCATTGGCGAATCGGCGAGAAAGACGGATGGGCGGTGCTGGCGGCAGGAACGCTTGTGCTCAGACGACCGAGACCGGGTCACGCTTAGCCGATTCCGGCACGCGTAAGTGCTGAATCGCCGTGCGTTTAGGCTTGTCCAACCCCCCGAAAAGTGGTAAACCCTCTACGTGATAAATGCGACTTATCACGTTGAAGCGCGCAATCCGGGTCATCCATCCAGCGATCACCCCTGAAGTTGTCTGCATGGGCCGAGTTACGGCCGTGCGCCCTCATCTTGCGCGCCGCCGACACCCGGCGGGCACCCGCCCACGAAAGAGAACGGGACCAAGAGCAAGAAAAAAAGTCACAAAACGAACCCACGAAACCGCACTGGCGCTGTCAAAAACGCGGTTCACAGTGGCTTCGATCAGCGAGCGAACCCAACACTCACCCTAACGACGCCGTTGCCATCCTCGCCTGCGGCAACGCACGCGAGGACGACCGACTCAGCCTGAGTCCCGTACGGACGTTCGGTTCACGCCCACCGATCCGCCAGCGGGAAAGACGGACCCGTGCGATTCCGGACGCCACTTCCGGTCAATCTGGTGCGCCGTTTGCCTAAGATTAGCTGGGGCCGTACGTTTACGTTGTTGCATTATGCCGGGTCGGAGAGGTCGACACGCTCCCGCGATCAGCGTCGAGCCACCTGCGGTGGGGCGGCTATTACCTGAGGTGGGGCGGCTGTTACCTTCGGTGGGGCGGCACCTCCCACACCCGGCATGAGAAAGTTGTGAGATCGAAATGTTCCGAATCCAGAAGGCGGAATGGCTGGCTCCCAAGGTCCGACTGATCGAGGTTGAGGCGCCTCGTGTAGCCAAACACCATCAACCGGGCCACTTCGTGATCGTTCGCGTCCGCGACCAGGGCGAGCGCATCCCACTTACCATCGCCAAATCCGACCGCGAGACCGGTATCATCACCTTGATCATCCAGGTGGTCGGAGCGACGACCGAGATGCTCTGTGATCTCGAGGCGGGTGACTTGATCGCCAACGTCGCAGGGCCGTTGGGCAAACCGACGGAGATTCGCAACTTCGGCAATGCCGTGCTCGTCGGCGGCGGTGTGGGCACAGCAGTCATCTACCCCCAAGCCAAGGCGCTGAAGGAGGCGGGCAACCACGTGGCGTCGATTATCGGTGGGCGGACAAAAGAGTACGTGATCCTCGAGCGGGAGCTGGGGGAGTACAGCGACGTCGTCTATCCCTGCACCGACGACGGCAGCTATGGCTATCATGGATTCGTCACCGGCAAGCTGAAAGAGCTTCTGGACGACAAGAGCAAGCCGGTCGGTGCGGTTCTGGCGGCCGGGCCGGTTCCGATGATGAAAGCCATCGCCGGTGTCACCAAGCCTTATAATGTGCACACCATTGTCTCTCTCAACCCCATTATGGTGGATGGGACGGGGATGTGCGGCGGATGTCGAGTGACGATCAACGGGCAGATGAAGTTCGCCTGCGTGGACGGGCCCGAGTTCGACGCTCACGCCGTTGATTTTGACGAGCTGTCCGACCGCCTCTCAACGTATCGGGACCAGGAGAAGATCGCGTGGGACCGGCTCCACGCCGGACATAAGTGCCGTCTGTCGGAAGCCGCGCCCTCGGCAGGATGCCCAGCAAAATGAAACCGTCCGAACGCATCAGGATCCCGCGGCAAGTAGTGGCGCCACTGGCCTAGAGCAGTGCCACCCGGGAAGTGCAGAATGAAACCGTCCGAGCGCATGAAGATCCCCCGGCAGGCGATGCCCGAGCAAGAGCCCGAGCAGCGGGCGAAGAACTTCTGCGAGGTCAACCAGGGGTACGATCCGCCAACGGCATGTAAAGAGGCGGCAAGATGCCTTCAATGCAAGGACGCCAAGTGCATTCGCGGCTGTCCGGTTGGTGTCGACATCCCCGGGTTCGTGCAAGCCGTGGCGGACGGCGACCTGAACAAAGCCGCAGACATTCTCTTTGCCGACAACGTCCTTCCGGGCGTCACAGGTCGAGTTTGTCCACAAGAGACCCAATGCGAGGAGCTTTGTGTTCGGGCGAAGAAGGGCTCATCGGTTGGTGTCGGGTATCTCGAGCGGTTTGTGGCTGATTGGGCTCGTGAGCACCGTAAAGACCTCTTCGAGCCCCCGCCTCCGACGGGTAAGAGAGTCGCAGTGGTCGGATCGGGTCCGGGCGGTCTGACCTGCGCGGGCGAGCTGGCCAAGAAGGGCCATGCGGTCACCGTCTTCGAAGCACTGCCCGAGCCCGGTGGCATGATGCGCTGGGGGATCCCTGACTACCGCCTGCCCAAAGACATACTCAGCAGGGAGATTGACGCCATCAAGAACGCTGGCGTCG
>CAYOQG010000366.1:0-4357 GCA_964405925.1 uncultured Phycisphaeraceae bacterium
GTCTTGACCTGGGCTGTGGCGTTACGGGTGTCGACGACGAGGTTGGCGTGTTTGACGATCCAGGGATAGTCGTAGGCCGTGTGGTCCGTGGCGATGAGGACGCAATCGTACGAGGCGAGCATCTTTTCCGTCAATTTCTTGCTGGTCATGCCGAGGTTGTGCTCACGTTGTCTGAGTGTGCGGGGGACGTGGGAGTCGTTGTAGTCGACCTTGGCACCGCGGGTGTTGAGCAGCTCGATCAGCTCGATCGACGGTGACTCACGAATGTCATCAACGTCCTTCTTGTAAGCTAGACCAAGCACGAGGATCTTCGAGCCGTTGATGGGTTTCTTTTTCGTATTGAGAGCCTCGGAAACACGAGCGATGACGTACTGGGGCATCGAAGTGTTGATCTCCCCCGCGAGCTCGATGAAGCGGGCGCTCATGCCGTACTGTCGGGCCTTCCAGGTCAGGTAGAACGGATCGATGGGGATGCAGTGTCCGCCAAGACCCGGTCCTGGGTAGAACGCCTGGAAGCCAAAGGGTTTTGTCGAGGCCGCGCTCACCACCTCCCATACGTCGATCCCCATACGATCGAAGAGAACCTTCAGCTCGTTGATCATCGCGATGTTGACGCAGCGGTACACGTTCTCCAGGATCTTGCACGCCTCCGCGACTTCGCAGCTGGAGACGGGGACCGCCCGCTTGACTGCTGCCGCGTAAAGAGCGGAGGCGATCTTGGCGCTCTTGCGACCGTATCCGCCGACGACCTTGGGGATCGTCTCCGTCGTAAAGTCGGTGCGGCCCGGATCCTCGCGCTCGGGCGAATAGGCCAAGAAGAAGTCCTTCTCGGCCTTCAGCCCGCTCGTTTCGAGAATCGGTTTGATCAATTCACGGGTCGTACCGGGATAGGTGGTGCTCTCGAGCACGATGAGCTGACCTCGCCGTAGATGATCGGCGATCAGGTGTGCGGTGCTCTCGACGTAGGTCATGTCGGGATCGCGGGTCTTGCCGAGTGGGGTGGGGACACATATAAGGATGGCGTCACAACTTCTAAGTGACTTTGGATCGGCACTTGCATGGAACTGCTGCGTGGCCAGCACCTCCTTGATCAGCGACGAGGGGATGTGCTTGATGTAGCTTTTGCCCGCGTTGAGCTTGTCGACCTTGGTCTGGTCAATATCGAAGCCCAGGCAGAAGAAACCTTTCCCGCAGAAGGTTCGCATGAGCGGCAAGCCGACGTAGCCCATACCGACGATGCCGACTCGGGCTGTCCGTTTCTTGATCGCGTCGCACCAATCCTGTTCAGAGAGCAGCGGTGGCATCGTATCAGCGTTTCTGACATCGGCTTTCTTGGGGTTCATGCGGGTGGTTCCCGAAGGTTTGGGCATCGGTCCTGTTCCTTTCACGCTCGCTCAAAGCCGCTCGCGGGGCTTGAATGTTAGGAAACCTCGTAGCGCCGCGCGGGCTAAAGCACCGCGGCCCGCCGTTTTGGCCGGTCGACCCGAGTCTCAACATCGTAACGCAAGTCGCCGAAGACATATCGGCCGCGGCGGAGAATCACTATAATCGCCGAGAGCGTGGCTGGCCAAGCGGCTCTGGGGCTGCCCCCACGCATTCTCAACGAGTTGCCTATGAGACATTCTATCCCGCTCGCTCGTCCGTTTATCACGCAAGCCGAGATCGACGCGGTCGTGGCGGTCTTGCGTACACCAAATCTGAGCCTGGGACCGAAACTGCCCGAGTTCGAGGAAGCATTCGCCCAATATTGCTCAAGGCGAGAAGCGGTGGCCTGCTCCAGCGGCACGGCCGGCCTGCACCTCCTGATGCAGGCCATCGGCATCAAACCGCAGGACGAGGTGATTACGACCCCGTTTTCCTTCATCGCCTCCGCCAACTGCATACTCATGGTCGGTGCGAAGCCGGTATTCGTCGACATTGACCCCGACACGTGGAACATCAATCCAGATCTCATCGAGGCGGCGACAACGGCAAGAACCCGGGCGATCATCCCGGTCGACGTGTTCGGTCAGGTGGCTGACATGGAGCCGATTTTGGAGCTTGCTCGCGGGCATGGTCTCACCGTGGTCGAGGATTCGTGCGAAGCCCTGGGCAGCCGGTACCGTGGCAAGCCCGCCGGATCGCTCGCCGATGCAGGCGTGTTCGGATTCTACCCCAACAAGCAGATTACCACGGGCGAAGGGGGGATGATCGTGACCGACGATCCGCAGCTTGCCCGACTGTGTCGGTCATTGCGGAACCAGGGTCGTGACGCGAACGGGGGTTGGCTAGCCCACCCGCGACTTGGCTACAATTACCGCCTCAGCGATATCGCCTGCGCGCTCGGAATCGCGCAATTGAGTCGGATGGACGAGATTATGGCTGCACGAAGCCGCATCGCCGGCGCGTATCACGAGCGGCTCGCGGATGACGCTCGGATCATCATGCAGCGCATCCATCCAGACGTGGGAATGAGCTGGTTTGTGTTTGTGGTTCGTCTATCGGATGAGTACAACCAGGACGATCGTGACAGGATTCTCCGGTCGCTGGCCGATCGTGGGGTTGGTTGCAGCAACTACTTCGCGCCGATCCACCTGCAGCCACACTACGTAAGTACCTTTGGCTATAAACCGGGTGACTTCCCAGTCTGCGAGGCAGTGGCGGCACGCACGATCGCTTTGCCGTTTCATCACCAGCTGACAGAAGAGGACATCGACGTTGTTTGCGACGCTTTACGACAGCGGTTATGAGAAACGTCGAAAGGTCGAGACGTCGGAGGGTCAACGAGTCGAAGAGGGAAGGCTGCGAAGAGGAACATGCGGAACAGTCTGATCATTGGCGGTTTGCTCGTGGGGATCATGACCACGGGAGCTTACCCACAAGCAACGTCGGCGGACAAACCGGCAGCGACTCCTGAGACGTATACGATCTCAGACGAGGAGTTCAAGGTTCCCATCAGCAACGAGCTTGCGGGTGAGGTGGACGAGCTGATCGCCCAGCTTGGGTCACCCAAGTACGGCGTTCGCGAGGCGGCCACGACGCGCTTGGCCGAAATCGGCCTACCCGCGTTTGCCCGGCTTCGAGAAGCCTATCGGGCGACAGACGAGCTCGAGCCCCGACTTCGGATCGAACGGATCGTCCAAGATGCGTATCTCACCCATTACGTCTACAGCCGGAACGCGTTCTTGGGCATCCAACATCAGCTCGCCAGCGTCGTCCACTCCGAGGACCCTCGCATTCCTGAAGGACACTTCGGCATCAAGGTCGTGGAGGTACTTCCCAACACGGCTGCGGAGGAGGCCGGGGTGGAAAAGAACGACGTCATCATCGCATTGGACGGCGAACCGCTCTCCGCGAAGACGGGGCAGGCAACGGCGGAGTTTGGGGAGTCCATTCGGCTTCGCGGACCAGGCACAGCAGTGGCACTGACGATCCTTCGGGGCCCTGATGAACTCGAGATCGCGACGGTCCTGCGACCTCGTCCGAAGGAGTACTATGCGGTGCCAGGCGCCAATGTCACCCAGATGCTCGGGATCACAAAGCAGCAGTTCGAGGTGTGGTGGGACGCGCACTTCCGCGCGTCGGCCCCTGCTGAGTCAGAAACGAACAGCCCCTAAGACGGATGTCGCCGGCATACGTGGGCGATGGGCTTGCAGAGTCCGCGCGCCGCTCACCGCTGCGCCAGAAGCCCGCCCAGCGCTTGTGACCGGTAACGCACCAGAAATCAGCCGGCGTCCTTGCGAGAGCCCCTTGCCGCGGGATAGGGGGTCCCAAAAGGACCCGCGGAGGGTCACTCGGGGGACGAAAGCTTTCGGGAAATGCGTGGCTTCTGCCCCGTCAAGCAATTGACAAACCGCCATTACGTCAGTAAGCTTAACATTCAGTTGGGGATCATGGGTTTAGGCCCGATGGGGGTAGGGGTCCATGTCATTATCGGATTCAGGGCCCTGGCCATGGGCGATGCTGATCCCGCGATCAGCTAAGCACCCGAGGTGTGCTTTGCTTCGGTTTGTCCCTCGGGTGGGGGTAGCTCACAAAGAGTCAAAGCTCCGGCATTTTTACTAACAGTGGCGTCCTCGGACAAGGAGCCGATCATGGCAAGGCGACTCGCAAGCCTAGCAGTGTGCGTGGGGATAATTGCCGTCATCCTCGTAGCAACGAGCGCGAATGTTCGTAGCCGCGGCGCCGTCGCGAAACCGGCGGCTTTCACCGCTCGCGATGGGGCCGTCTCCTTCGCTCTCGACGTGCCGACACTTCAGGAGCTCGGCTGGACTTTCACGGCCGATGGGGCGGAGGAAGGCCGGAACCAACTGGGAGAACCCGTCACCTTTCCGCTTGACGACTCGCCCACCCTCTGGGTTATTCCCGGTAAGGGCTT
>CAYOQG010000367.1:0-4339 GCA_964405925.1 uncultured Phycisphaeraceae bacterium
ATGCACGATCGAAGGGAACGGTGAATTCGAGGGAAACGTTACAAATAATGGCGGGGCCATACACTGTGGGGGCTACACGGACCGAGCCCACACAATCACAAACACTGAAATCAGAAACAACAAGGCCGCGAACGCCGGTGGCGGGATCTTCGTGATGCACGCCGAGCTTTGGACCTCGGTGACCATCGAAGGGTGCGTTGTTGAAGGGAACGAGGCTACCGGAGACGGCGCCGGCCAGGGAGACGGCGGTGGCATCTATGCGGGTGCCAGCCCCGGAATCAACCCGCAGTACACCTATGTCACAGTGTCCCGCTGCAAAATCGTTGGGAACCAGGCTGCCGGTTTCGGTGGAGGCATGTTTGTCTACGGGATTCCCGAAGCCTTCCCGTTTAGCAACATCGTGACCGATACGCTCATCGCCGGGAATACCGCGGATGTCGACGGAGGAGGCATCTACCACTGGGCGGGTATCGCTGAATTGCGGAACTGCACGATCGCAGACAACCACGCGACCACCGGCAATGGAGGTGGGTTTGCGAAGGGCGTGGACGGCTCCACGATTCAGACTTCGGTCTTCTGGGGGAACACGGCCGCTTCGGGCCCACAGATCTATACAGACAGTGCAACCACGATCAGCTACAGCGACGTCGAAGGTGGGGGGGGCCGGTGTGGCCGGCAGCGGACAGGTGGAGTGGTTAGACGGGTGGATCAACCAAGACCCCGAGTTCATGGACGCGATCGCCTGGGATTACCGCCTCGACCGGGACACGGGGTCACCGTGCATTGATGCCGGTGACAATAGCGTGATCGGGCACGGGGCGGTTGATTTGCTGGGCAACCCTCGGATCGTCGACTGTCTTGTCGACATGGGGGCGTACGAAACACCGGAAGACATCGGAGCCTGGCAAGACCCGGCTGAGCCCGGTTTGGTGGTTGTTGTGGGCGAAGCCCCGCAACCGCTCGAATTCGAGGTCGAGGTCAATTCGTGGTATCAGCTCTCTTTCAATGACACGCGGATAAGGCTGTGGGACAGCCCAGCCATGGAGACCGAGATCGGCGTAGGGAGCCCGGTCTTCGCGGGCGAGCCCGCCCCCGGCTGCGAACTCGATCTGCTGAGTTACTTGGCGCTTCAGCGGTGCTTCACCGCAGACGGTGGCGGCCCGGTCGGGCAGGGATGCGACGGGTTTGATTCAGAATCGGACGACGATGTCGATCTGACCGATTACGCCACCTTCTACCCGACGGGCAGCGGTCCGGTGTGCAATACGGTGACCGTCTACGTTCAGGGTGTGGATGAAAGCGACCAAGTTGGCGCTGACGCGGTCAAGATGTATGTAAGACCCCCGGGCGAGACCAGCTACTTCTACCAAGCGACGCGACTCGTCACCTCCTTAGAGATAAACATCACCTCGCACAACGGTGTTCTGGGAACACCGCTCACCGTGACGTTGGACCCGGCCGGCCCTCCTCTGGCATTCAATGCGGCAACCACTGCTGTTTGGGACGGGCGTTATACGGTGGGCGAGGACGAGACTGACCCGTTCCAAATGTTCTACAACGCTCAGCAGTTCCGAGAGGGTACGTCGCTCAGCGAGGCCACCCTGATCGTCGGTGACGGCACGTTCACGGATGCCCCTTCGATGCTGGGACTGGACGGCCAAGGGCGGTTTAACGGCGAGTTCACGTTCGATCTCGGAACGCTGACATTACGTTGCTCCCACTTCTTCGACCTCAACCCCGCCAGCGCGGGGAACTGGGAGGCGGTCGATTATCCTTACAACGGGGTAGCCCCGCCCAGCATTGCCGGTGAGCCCGCGACGCTCCCCGTAATGCCTCTCTCCCACTCACCGGACCCTCTCAATCCACTGGAGACCCTCCTATATGGTGCAGATTCCTTCCACATTGCAGCCGTAGTCAGAATCGAAGGGTCGGAAGAACCCGGCGACGCATGCGATGATCCCCCACAGATCATAGAGGTTGATCTCGTCTCGTTCGACAGGTTCGACGATGTGCTCGATCGAATCGAGGGTCTGGCACTGTACAGGGCTGCAGACGACGGGGACCCCACCCATTTTGTTTACCATAACAACCTGGAGAGCCCGATCGTCCTGGTTGACGTGAAACTCGACCCCGGACAGTACCCTGGAATTATCCCGTTCCAGGTTGTCGATGGCGGGTCGGCGGTCATCGTAGCGAATCCTCAATGAATGTTTCGATGCGATACCTGCGCTCGGTTATGCTCGGTAGCTTCATCATGCTGACCGCGATGTCTGGGTGCCGGCAACCCCGGAAGCCAGTTTCGTAGGGTGTCATCCAGCGCATCCCACTGAAAATATGGAGAGTCACAGGGCTTTTCGACCAACACGAGGCGCCGGCATGCCGGGGGAACGTGGGTTGCAGGCTGACCGCGGATGAGATTGCAGGCCAAGTGGATCGCCTTGTCGGAAACGCCTCGCTATTCGGAAACGTTGAGTTTGTGTGGGGAGACTGTGAGGGAGGGGCAAATCCCGAGGGACCGTGCAAGGACGGCAGCGACTGCCCCGGTGGGACTTGTGTGCACGAAGCACACGTGCTGGTACACTGGCAATTGGCTTCGCGCGATCTGTTGTGGTGGGAATGGGAAAACCAGGTCATCATTCCCGGCAATTGGCGGGACGATCGTATTAATACCTACTTCATCGGGAACATTTATCATCCAACCGAGGATAACCCCACTGGGCTCATCGGCGGGATGACGTTAGATCCCGCCGATCAAACAGACAGTGATCTAATACCCTGGATCCTCATCGTCGATGGTGGGTGGACTCTTGATGACGGCTTCGTGTTCAGTCCCTCGACGCTGTTGGGCGCGGAGGTACCGACGCACGAAATGACCCACTTCCTGGGTCGTTTCACTGGTCAGTGCTTTGGGCAAGGTGCCGCGGAACGCTGCTACAGCGACGGGGAGCACGTGCCAGAAGGGCATGACAACATTCTTGCGAAGGGTAATTTGTTCAGCGTCCTAAAGCTACCTGGAAACATGCACGATCCGAGCACAGAAAAAGGGCAAATCTGGAGCAGGATTAGCAGTGGACGGTGGGACAAGCCATGAAAGGGCGAGTAGCTATGAACGGTCTTTGCGGTTTTCTTGGGCTCGCGTTGTTTTCCTTGGCTTGTCTAGGGCAATCAGAGCCGCAGGTTGAGACAGCTCTTGCGACCCTAGAGGTGGTGGACCGCACTGTAACAGACGGCGAGCTGGACGATGCAACCGCTGTGATTCGGGCCCAAGTGGAGGTGGGTGATCGAGCGGTGTGGGCGCGTCTGCGAAATGTGATTAGAGGGGGAGAGCCCCCCTTCAAAGTGAGGAAACGAGCCCTCCTATTGGCCTGCGAAAAAGCGGACCGGGAACTCGCGACCGATATCCTGCAAGTTATGTTTTCCATCGTCCGCCAGCTGGATGGTGATCGGATTCGCGAGCTGCCGGCGGAGCAAACTGTGGCACTTGCTCACGAAGCTCGCTTGGCGAAGGTCTTCCTCTCTGACGGCTTAAAGGGGATGGAGGATCTTCTAGATCGAGACCCCCACATTGGAGTTCCTGGTTTTCGTTGCGACCCACCATACTCATCCGGCCGGACTGGACACACCCGACCTCGCCGCGCAGATGATCGCCACAAGCGACCTGCCTGTCGAGTTGCGCCGGGCTAGTGCACTGGAAGTCATTCGGCAAACGCCTGCCAGGACAACATCAATTGCTGCGTTTCTTCGGTTGATTGACCCTGCGTGCTTCCCCGAACTCCGTGCCTGGATTACCGACCCACAGGAGTCGGGTACGTTGCACTTCCATGCGGCGGCAACACTGGCAGAACCCGGGGATCAAGAGATCTTGCCGAACCTTGAAGCGTGGCGGACGAGACTAAAGGCAGAATTTCGCCCATCGCACCAGTACGTCGACGGGTACCTCTGGAAGATACGTATACAGCACCCCCCGTCGAACTTGGTAAACTACATCGCGTCTACGGAAGGCTTGCACTCCCGAACCTGGGCGATTGAGCGAGCGATTGCGCTCAAAGTCCCCAAGAACAAAGTTCGCAAAGCCATCCTTGCCCACGCGGATAAGGTCGGACAGGTGGGAGACAAGAGGCTTCGTCGTGGCTTGCGCCCACTCAAGAGTACAGGGATTCGACTGGGCCTTCTACAAGAAGATGACCTACCGGACGTCGAGCTTCCCGAGAAGGGACCGGTCCCATGATAAGAGCATCGTTTAGCCCGTTTCTGCTGCTTGCGTGTGCTACCGGTGCGTGGGCAACCGATCTGAACCTGTACCTCGCGACGGACAGCGGGATCGAGGACAGGATTGTAG
>CAYOQG010000368.1:0-4295 GCA_964405925.1 uncultured Phycisphaeraceae bacterium
CTGCTGACCGGTTAACGCATATCACACAAAGCTATCAAGGAAGCCCTTCGCGGTCTTTCTCAGCCTTGCGGATTGACTTGCGAATCTGTCGGCGCTTGCGCTCCGACGGCTTCTCGTAGTAACTGTGCCGTTTCATGTCTCGGGTGAGACCCTCACGCTGACACAAGCGTTTGAATCGTTTGAGCATTTGTTGGATGGATTCATTCCCCCGTGGCCGTACTTTGATCACGTCAACTCCTTATCGCAAGACGTCCGTTGATGGGCACACACCTCCTTGGTGCCAACCCACATTCCTGTCCGCACCTCGCGCGCCGCGAAGCGCGCATACTAGCCCAACTGATCGGTCTAAGCCACACCCGACCTCAGTTTTTGGGACGGATATCACCACTTGGTAGGATCCTCTAGGTCCGATAACCTTCTCCGGGAGAAACTCACCGAGCTTCTCGGGCAGGACTGTTGGCTGGGGCCCCCGGTGTCCAAGCGATGGCGACCCGGTGATGGCTAGAGGATGAAACGGCTCAGGTCAGCGTCTTCGGTGATATCCGTCAAGCGCTTGATGACATAGTCTTGGTCAATCCGCACGGTCTCGCCGCTCCGCTCGGGGGCCTCAAAGCTGATTTGCTCCATCACTCGCTCCATGACCGTCATGAGGCGGCGGGCTCCGATGTTGTCGACGGATCGATTCAGGCGGTAGGCCGTATCGGCCAGTGCCCGGATGGCATCCTCGGTGAACTCGACGTAGACGCCCTCCGTCGCGAGAAGGGCGATTTGCTGCTTAGTCAGGGCGTTTTGCGGCTCGGTGAGTATGCGGACGAAGTCCTCACGAGTTAGATCGTCAAGCTCGACACGGATCGGAAGCCGGCCCTGCAATTCCGGCATCAAGTCGCTTGGCTTGCTGCTGTGAAAGGCCCCGGCGGCGATCACCAGGACATGGTCCGTCCTGACGGCACCGTAGCGGGTGTTGACCGAGCAACCCTCGATAATCGGCAGTAAATCGCGTTGCACACCCTGTCGGGAGACGTCAGGTCCGTGCGTCTGTGCGGGGGAAGCCAGCTTGTCCAACTCGTCGAGGAAGATGATCCCGCTGTTCTCGGTTCGCCGAAGTGCCATTTCTGTGACCTTCTCCCGGTCAATGAGATGATCGCACTGCTGCTCGAACAAGATCTTACGGGCCTCGCGGACCGGGACGGTGCGGCGCTTCGACTGAGAGGGGATCAATCTCTCCAAGAAGCTCTGGGTGTCCGGATCGAGCTGCTCCATCCCAAATCCAGCCATGAAACCGATAGGCACGGACTTGGCTTCGATGTCCAGCTCCACCACTCGATCATCCAGCTCCCCTGCCATAAGCTGGGCCCGCATCTTCTCACGGCTTCGATGTCTTCGCTGTGCCGTCTCGCTGTCTGCCGAGGCATCGGAGCGATCGAATTCGGTGGGCGGCATGAGGGCGTCAAGCAATCGCTCCTCCGTCAGGCGCTCCGCCTCGATGCGGACGACCTCGGTCTGCTCTTCACGGACGATCTGCACCGCCAGCTCTACAAGATCCCGCACCATGCTTTCCACGTCGCGTCCGTGGTAGCCGACCTCCGTATACTTCGTGGCTTCCACCTTTATAAAGGGGGCGTTGACCAGGTTGGCCAGCCGGCGGGCGATCTCGGTCTTCCCGACCCCGGTGCGGCCGATCAGGATCATGTTGGTTGGGCCAACCTCTTCGCGCAGATCATCTGGCAACTGCTGGCGTCGCCAGCGATTGCGGATGGCGACCGCAGCGGCCCGTTTGGCAGCGTGCTGGCCGATGATGTGTCGGTCAAGAGCCTCGACAATCTGTTGCGGTGTCAGCTCTTGCATTCGTTAATGCTCTGGGTCGCTCTGCAACCAAAAAGTGTCATAATTATGGCTTTCTTCGTCTCGATCATCGCTTCGAAGAAGCCGGTCGCCTGGTGTTTCACGCGATGGTCTCGACGACGGTTTCCTTATTCGAATACACGCAGATATCCGCCGCAATCTTGAGCGAATGCTCGACAATCGTCTCCGGCGGCAGGTCGGTACAGGCAACGAGGGCCCGAGCAGCCGCGGCTGCGTACATCCCGCCCGATCCGATCCCGATCACCCCGTCGCTGGGCTCGATGACGTCGCCCGAACCGCCGATCATCAGCGTTGCTTCCTTCGAGACCGCGATCAGCAGTGATTCGAGGCGACGCAACACCTTGTCGGTCCGCCACTGCTTGGCCAGCTCGATCGCCGCCCTATGGATGCTGTCCGGGTGCTCCTTGAGCTTGGCCTCGAACCTCTCCAGTAGGGCAAACGCATCGGCTGCCGATCCCGCGAAGCCGCACAGCACCTTCCCGTCAGCCAGCGACCGGATCTTACGAGCGTCGTGTTTGACCGTGGTCTCACCCAGCGTCACCTGCCCATCGCCGCCGATCGCCACCCGATCGCCTCGTCGCACGGTCAGGATCGTCGTGGACCGGATACCGGACTGTTGCGTCTTACCATTCATGCTACGCATCCATTTGCCTTGCCGGACGGTACAAAAGAAGCGCTTCGCTTGCAAGCTTTGTGATTGGGGATACCCTGGCCGCTGGAGCGGACATTGTGGAAGCGGATCGGGGCATGACGCTGCGTTGAACCACGGAACGAGGCCACGGCCATGCCGACTCGGAAAAGCGCACGACGGCTGAGCTCGACGACCGTAAGCGGTGCGCTTCTGCTGGTGATTACCGGTTGTCAGGCACCGGCCGCACCACCACCGACGCCGGACGAACCGCAGGCCCCGAAGACGCAGGAGGTGCCCACGGCTGCGGCTCCCGATCGGACGGAACCTTCCGCCCCGGAAGAAGTGAGAATTCCCGCCGGGCTTGACGACGCCGACCGCTGGCTTTTCGTCGAGAAAGCACAAGATGGCGTCGAGGGTGCCTGGGCCACCGGTTCCTTCAACCGCGAGCGAAACAGACTGACCATTCGCGAACGTGACGTTCAGCAGTTCGCCGTCGACACCAGCCGTATCCCCATCAACTGGGAACGACTGGTTGTCATCAGCATCAACGGCCAAAGCAGCGAACTTAAAAAGCGAGATTATCCTTTCCTCCACTTCACCCGCGACGAGCACGGCGGATGGGTCGTGCTCGAACCGTAGCCCCCGCGGGGTGCTGGGTGCCATGCAGACGACACCAGTATCGGAACGCTTGTTTGGTGCCATATGCACGACACCACAGTCGTAGAATGCGGCTTGTCGCACCATCATCGTCTGCCCTTTGAACCGTTGCTCGATGAGTTCGAGTCGGCTCGGTTCGCTCGGGTCAACGAACCCAAGACAATGGGCGTTTACGGGGTCGAAAACGGGGATTGGTGGGTTCGTTTCGCAAAAAAATCATCTCCTTTTTCTCTTGGGACCGGCATGTTTGGGCGGGTCAGCGCGGGGTCCGGATCGACGGCGGCGGGTGAGCTGACTGAGCGCCCGGTGCAGTTGACGGTCGAGCATGTTTTCGTAACGAACGAGCTTGAGCACCTCCTGGGGGGCGGGGAGTGAACCGGTCAGGGGGCTGCGGTCTAGGCGGTGCTTTTCGCGGTCGGTGATTTCGTTGATCCGGGCAGACATTCGGGCGGTTTGAGCTTCGAGGTGCTCGATGCTGTGACTGAGCTTGGCCAGCAGAATCGCGTGGAGCTGCAACGGGGGCAGGCCGGTAGCCAGCGGGGAAACGTCGTAGGCGATGTCGGTGAGGTGGGTCTGGACCTTCGCGGCTGTCTCCGGATCGTCAAGCCCGGTGAGATGCCGGATCGATTCGAGGTCACTGCGATGGCGCTGAAGACGGGCGGTGGCTCGATGGAGGCGGTCCTGGAGCTTGGCCAGATTCTCGGAGAGTTCAGTGTCAGTTCGTGAGCACTGATCGAGCGACTCGGCGATGGCACCGATCTCGAACCGCTGAGCCCGGCGAAGCCGCCAGAAACAGGTGGCGACACGCTCGACAAGCGCTCGTTCGATGGTGGTTTTGGGGTCGAACTCGGCTTTGAGATCGCGCAGCAGTTTGCGGAAATGTTCGGGACGTTCGACACCGGCGGTGATGACGACGTGATCGGACAGGAGACCATGCTTGACGGCGTTGCGGGATGATCGGAGCTTGCCCAGGGGCGTCCTGGGCCCGGTGGACTTTTTGGCATTGGCCCGGTTGGCACGGAGTTTTCGGGGTGAAACGGGTCGTTTCATAGCGAGTCTCCTGTGGGTGTAATCCCCTTTAATAACGTGAGGGGCGCTCGGTGGAGGGGCGAGAATTGGCGATTGGGGTCGAAGCGACGAAGGG
>CAYOQG010000369.1:0-4262 GCA_964405925.1 uncultured Phycisphaeraceae bacterium
CTGTTGCTAAACACGCTTGACGTCGAATTCCAGAGCAACCTCATGGCCGCAACGGGCGACCTGGCTGTGTCGGCAGCCGAGGCAGCCGGAGCTGAACCCGGTTATATTCTCGTCGTGGAAGGGGCGATTCCCACTGGGGCCAGTGGAAAATACTGCATGCTCTGGCCTGGGACGAGCATGCACGCGGCTCTTCTCAGCTTCAGTCAGAATGCGAGCTTCATCATCGCGCTAGGTGCGTGCGCTTCATATGGAGGTGTCACCGGCGGGGCGCCAAACCCGACCGATGCACATGGCGTGGGCGGGATCCTTGGCGCCGATGACAGGTTGATCAACTTGCCCGCCTGCCCGGCGCACCCGGACTGGCTTGTGGGCACGATCGTGTACCTGATCACAAACGATCATATTCCGCCACTCGACGACCATCGGCGCCCGTTGGAGTTCTTCGGGAAACGAATTCATGACAACTGCTCCAACCGGCGGGAATATTGTGGACAAGGTATTACGTTTGCGGCGCAGCTCAGTGATGAAGGCTGCATGGAGTACCTCGGCTGCAAGGGAAAAAGGACTTACTCCGACTGTCCCATGCGTAAGTGGAACAGCAGTGGGCTGGGCGAGTACGGCGTGAACTGGTGCATTGGGGCGAAGAGCCCCTGTCTGGGCTGCGTCCAACCAGACTTCCCAGACGGCATGTCGCCGTTTTACGTATACTCACCGACACCGGAAAGAGCCGGCGAACCGGCGGGCGAGATTCGTCGACCAGACCAGACGAACGCATCCGGGAGACGGACAGGGCAACGATTAGACAACCCTCGCGTGGAGAGAGGAATCCGTGGCGACGACGATCACAATTGATCCCGTAACCCGCATCGAGGGACACCTGCAGATTGAGGCGACCGTCGATACCGTCGGCGGCGAAGAGCAGGTCGTCGACGCTCGAAGCTCGGGGACCATGTTCCGCGGCTTCGAGATCATTCTGGCTGGACGCGACCCGCGCGACGCCGCTCAATATACGCAGCGGATCTGCGGGGTCTGTCCGGTCTCTCACGCGATGGCCTCGTGCCTGAACCTCGACAATGCCTTCGGCGTGACACCACCCGACAACGGCCGCATTCTGCGCAATCTCGTCCTGGGGGCCAATTTCATCCAGTCGCACGTGCTGCACTTTTATCATCTTTCGGTTTTGGACTACGTCGATACGACGGGTTTGCTGGATACGTCACCGTGGACACCTCGGTATGTGACCCCTGACATGGCTACGGGCGCGGTGGCGAGCATGTTGGTGAACAACTACGTCACCGCCCTTCAGATGCGAAGAAAAGCCCACCAGATGGGAGCGATTTTCGCCGGCAAGCTGCCGTGTATCGGGTCGTTCGTGGTTGGCGGTTGCACGGAGACCGTAACGGCGGAGAAGGTGGCGGACTTCAGGGGTTTGCTCTCTGAGATCCGGGCGTTTATCGATAACGTGTACCTCCCGGATGTGTCGACATTATCGAGCCTGTTTCCAAGTTACTTTCAGCTCGGTGCGGGGAACGGGAACTTGCTCGCGTTTGGTGTTTTTGACCTTGATGCGAGCGGCACAACGAAGTTCTTCTCCGGTGGACGTTACACGGACGGCGTGCCCGGTTCGGTCGATCCGGCGCAGATCGTCGAGTACATCAAGTACGGTTGGTACACCGATGCCAGTGGCAACCAAAACCCTGCCCAAGGCGTGACGATTCCAGACCCGGATAAACCGGATGCCTACTCGTGGTTGAAGGCACCGCGCTACGCGGACAAGGTTCACGAGCTGGGTCCGTTAGCCAGAATGTCGGTGAACAATCACTATACGAATGGCGTGTCAGCCCTCGATCGTATTACCGCCAGAGCGTTGGAGACCAAGCTGATTGCAGACGCTATGGATGGATGGCTCGATGATCTTGTCCCGGGAGCCCCAGTCTACCAGGCTAGTTCGATTCCACAGCAGGCGACCTCGATGGGCTTGACCGAGGCACCACGCGGTGCCCTGGGACATTGGATGGATGTCAATAACTCGGTGATCACCAGATACCAGGTCGTCACGCCCACGAACTGGAACGCTTCACCGAGGGATAACCTCGAGCAACCGGGTCCGATCGAGGCCGCCTTGGTGGGTACACCCATCGCGGATATGGCCCAACCGGTGGAGATATTGCGGATCGTTCACTCCTTTGATCCGTGCCTGGCGTGTGCGGTGCACATGGTTCACCCGGGCAGTCGAACCACGGGAACGAAGGTGTTGATCCAACCGGGGATTGCATAGGAAAGAACCGTTGAAGGGGACCGCTCGAGTTTGCGGAGTCAAGATGCTGTCACAGACGAAGCCAACCTGTCGAACGTGCACGCGTCCTACGCTGGTGCTGGGGTTGGGGAACATCCTCCTTCGCGACGAGGGAGTGGGTGTACGGGTCGTCGGGGCCATGGAGGGGATGGACTTGTCAGCCGAGGTAGAGCTCTTCGACGGCGCTACCGCCGGGCTCGATCTGCTCGATGTGCTTGCCGACCGTCGCAAAGTGATCGTGATCGACGCGATCGACGGTCGCCATAAGCCGGGCACCGTGCTTCGCCTTGGTTCAGACGACCTGGCGCCTCGAGCCTCCGCGGACGTGTCGCTGCATGAGATCGGGTTGATCGAGGTCCTGGCAGCGGCCAAGCAGCTTGGTATCGCTCCGGAGGAAGTGGTCATTCTTGGTGTCAAGCCCAAGGAAGTCGGCTATGGACTGACCCTATCAGCTGAGATCGGTGGCTTGGTGCCCAAGATTATTGACCTGGTGTTGGCGGAGCTGGAAAGGTAACGCGACCGCCTATTGTGGAGCGTTAGCTGATCTAGATAAGAAGGAAGATAGCTGACCATGAGGCGTCTCGTAAACCCGCTGATTGTGCTGCTCTTGATGCTTTGCGTGGCCCGCACGGCTGTCGCTGAACCGGCGTGGGGTGTCAATTGCTTGAGCTGTCATGGCGAGTGGCAGGTTGGCGCGCTCACCGTGTTCGGTGAGGACGCTGTTGCCGATCCCGATGAGAGTGGCACTGGTGCACCGGATCGCGGCCCGCTTCCCGTTTTCCGAGTGGCACCAGGTCAAGCCAAAACACTCCACGCGGAAGTGCTCGGGCTCGAAAGCGCTGACACCTACGCGGTCGAGCTCAAGCGACTCAGGTTCCCCGGTGTGGTGAGCGGTGGCGAGTTGAGCTACACCGATGATTGTGGGTGGGCATACTGGGGTGAACCTGGGAAGTACTATACCGATCCAGCCATCGGGTACACCTGGGGATACGGTCCCACCACTTTCGCATTTGACATCGGTGTCAACTTCGATGCACCGGAAGACTACTACGACCTCGTCTTTGCTGTCGTCGGCAAGTTCGGGGACGGCGGTGGGTTGTTCAGCACTGAAGAGCATCTCTATCTTCAGGTTACGTCGACGCCCTTGCTCGGTGATCTTGACGGCGACGGGGACGTCGACCTGGACGACTTCGACATCTTTGTTGCATGTTTCACGGAGTCCGGTGGCGATTCCGGTGGCCGCATCATCGCCGGATGCGAGCACTGTGATATTGATGGCGATGACGACATCGACTGCGCAGATTGGGCGTTGTTGCAACAGGCCTGGACGGAGCCGCAGGCACCGCCGCCCTTCGCTTCATGCAGCGGTGCTATACCTGCGGTCTCTGAATGGGGCCTGGCTTTTATGACACTGTTGCTGACTACATTGGGAACGCTCGTGCTTAGAGCACGAAGAACCCAAGAGCAGTGTGCGTGTGTGAGTCACCCACGATGGGTTGGAGAATAGGGAACATGCGGACGTCTTTGGGCATAGCGTTCCTCGCCGCGTTTTGCGGTATCTCCGCCGCATACGGGAGTGACTTGCGCGTGACGCTCGAAGCCGATGGCTGTGAGTCTTCGACCATCGTTGTGGGGCCGGGCTGCGAGGTCAACTATCGCGTCATCGGCGAGCTGAGCGACACTGCCAATCAGGGATTAGCCGTGATCGTTTTCGACCTCGAATTCGACGGTGGAACGCTGCATCCAGCAAGCGAGCCGACAGAATTCCCAATGTTGAATTTCGTTCCGCCGTTAGGATTTAGCGAGAATCCGAGCGGATATGGAGGCACACCTCAGGACGGCAACCTGATCCAGGTGGGGGGAGCACAGAACATTTTCAATCACGGCAACTGGCAGTGCGGCGAGGTTGACGACTGTACGTCACCATCCACATGCGACAACGGACTCTGCACGCCCTTTGCGGGCC
>CAYOQG010000370.1:0-4253 GCA_964405925.1 uncultured Phycisphaeraceae bacterium
AATCCCCAATCCCCAATCCTACGCCCCATCGGCGCTCCGTCGCTCTTCATTCCCGCCTTCATCCTTCCCGACCCCAATCCCCAATCCCCAATCCTACGTCCCTTCGTCGCTTCGTCGCTTCGTCGCCACTTCCCCCCATTTGCTATTCGACACTCGCCATTCTCTCGCTCCCCGCTCCCTGTTCCCCGTTCCCCACTAAACGCGCTCGCCCAAACCGCTCCCCTCTGACGATCACCCTTGACGTTCTATGCATGGAGTTGTGCGCAATGGCGATCCGCCTTTGAGGAGGGAATAAACGGCAAACACGAAAAAAAAGTTGCGAAACGAAGCCAAAAACCCGCCCTGGCGCTATCGAAAACGCGGTTCCGCGCCAAGAGCGAATACAAACGGACCCATTCAAAACCGCTTTCACCAGACGCCCGTTCGGGTCCGCCCCAATGATTATTGACCAGCCAGCGGCTTCGTCGATACTCTCACCACGCCGGACAGACCAACAGAAAGGGCAACGAAAATGGAAGTTCTCGAAGCCATCAAGAAACGTCGAAGCGTACGATCCTACTCGTCGAAGCCGATCCCCGACGACGTCGTCGAACGAATGCGGCAGGCGTTGCACTACGCGCCATCCGCGTGCAACTTACAGCCGTGGCGTTTTATCTTCGTCACCGATGCGGCGCTTCGCGAGAAGGTTGCCAACGCAGCCAACGACCAACTGTTCATGGCCGACGCACCCATCATCGTCGTCGGCTGTGGGTTCCCTGACGACGCTTACGATGGAATGGGCGGGCATCGGAGCAGCGTGGACATCGACGTCGCCATCGCCCTCGACCACCTGACACTGGCTGCGGTTGCCGAGGGGCTGGGTACATGTTGGATCGGTGCGTTCAACGAAAAGGCCGTCAAGCAGGCTTTGAAGGTCCCCGACAACGTGAGAGTGGTGGCCATCACACCACTCGGCTATCCATCCAGCCCGGGTCTCAACACCTCGATCAGCGCGGGCGACCGCAAACCTGCCTCCGAGGTATTCCGTAGCGACTACTACAACCCCTAGCGAAGAGCGTATAGGACGTGCGAAGTCTTCCGCGGCCTCCCACAGGCTGTGACGTCGGCGTGAGAGGGATGAGAACAACATGAAGATACTGGCTATTCACGGCAGCCCCCGTCGGACAGGTAACACTCGAGCCGTTCTGGACATCGTCCTTCAGGCCGCCCAGGATGCCGGTGCCCACACCGAAGTCGCCCAACTCTCTGAGCTAAAAGGTCTGTCCGGCTGCCTGGAGTGCTTCACATGTCAACAGGAGGCGAGCGAACCAGGCTGTGCCGTGAACGACGGCCTGCAGGACGTTCTCAGGAAGTCGACGCAAAGCGACGTGATTCTTTGGGCCACACCGGTCTTCTGTTGGTCGCCGTCCTGGCTTGTAAAGATGGCCATGGACCGATCCTATTGCCTGTTCAAGTTCCACGAGGACGGCGAACATGACAGCTTGCTCGAGGGGCGAAGGCAGGCAGCCATCATCACCGCGGGTGGTGGCGCGGATGACGGAGCCGACCTGGTTCAGGAGAGCTTTCGACGGCTGGCGAACTTCAGCAAAGGTGAGTGGCTCGGAGCACTCATTGCCGCTCATGTGGAAAATCCTGATACGATTCGTGCGGACTCAGCCTTGCTGCACCGGGCACGTGAATTTGGGCGAAAGCTGGCCAACAGCTCGTGAGTACTCCCCGAGCGTCGAAGGCCCCACGCTACTGATCGGAATCGGCTTCTTTCGCCGGAGAAGACTCGGGTCGTACGACTGGGGCAGCAGTGCTTCTTCGTCGGCGAAGGATGAGCCAGACAACGGCAGCCAGTATTACGAGTGGCGTACCGATGGCACCGCCGGTTTGACCCCAGGCGGAGAACAGCAGAATCTTGTGGATGAGACTCGCGTGCTGGTCGGTGTTTTTCGGCAGGGCGTCAGCGTACTGAGCTACGTGATGGAGGAAGCCAACAGCCAAAGACTGGGTCGGTATCTCCTGATGACACCCCAGCCACACAGGACACGGCACGGCCTTGGAATCGGTGCACATATACGGCCAAGGGTGTGAAAGGTCAAACGTCAGACTCTGACCACAAACCACACCACATTCGCCAACGCGTTGTATCAGTGGGCAAGGCGCGGTTTAATCCTAGTCCTGCGAGGGACCCTGGCGCGTTCGTGTGGGTTCGCCCGGGCACGGAATGGACTCGAGCCGGACGACTGGAGGGCTGGAAATGATCTACGACATCACACCGTCGATTACAGACGATCTGAAGGTTTGGCCGGGGGACGTGGCGGCGAGGCGTGAGGTGATGTCTGACATGAGGGAAGGGGCGGGCACAACGACCTCCACACTTCATGCGACGGTTCACCTCGGTGCTCACGCGGATGCGCCGAGTCACTACGGCGTTGATGCTCCGAGCATCGATGAGCGGTCGATCGACTACTATCTGGGGCTGTGCCAGGTGATCGGGGTTGATGTGCCGCGGTCGACGTGCCTACAGCCAGGGATGATCGAGGAGAGGATCGAAGCGCCTCGCGTGCTGTTTAAGACGGGAACGTATCCTGATCCAACGGTATTCAACGAAGATTTCGCCGCGATGTCGCCAGCCCTGGTGGGAGAATTGGCGGACAGAGGCGTCAAGGCGATTGGCATCGATACGCCAAGCATCGATCTGTTCGACTCGAAAGACTTGCCGGCACACAAGGCCGTGCTCAAGCACGATATGGCAATCCTCGAAGGACTTGTGCTCACGGACGTCCCGGACGGTCTTTACGAGTTGATCGCCTTGCCGCTCAAGCTGGTCGGCTTCGACGGCAGCCCCGTCCGGGCGATCCTGCAGACGTTGTCATAGTACTGGCAGTAATGTCCCACGGGTCTGCCGCGACGGCAGACCCGCGCCACCATAAAAGCACCATAGTGGGCATTACTGGATGGCGGTTCGGCCGCCGTCGACGGGCAGGTTGACACCGGTTACATACGAAGCCGCAGGCGAGGCCAGGAACGCGACGACGGTGCCGATCTCGGATGGATCGGCTAATCGCCTCATCGGGATCGAGGCCACCGTCTGCTGCTTGACAGTCTCCACGTCAACGCCGGCCTGTTGGGCCCTCCTTTCAAACAGCGACCAGAGTCGCTCAGTGGCTGTGTAACCGGGAAGAACGTTGTTGACGGTTATGCCAAAGGGTGCCAACTCGCTGGCCATCGTCCGTCCCCAGTTGGCCACGGCACCACGGGTAGTATTCGACACGCCCAGGCCCGGAATCGGTTGGAGGACGGATGTCGAGACGATGTTGATGATCCGGCCGTACCCGGATTCCTTCATGCCGGGAAGCAGCACCTGGACAAGCAGTTGATTGCAGATCACGTGGTTGGAGATCGCCTGCGTAAACGTATCCGGCGTCGCATCGAGAATGGGGCCAGCAGGTGGACCGCCGGTATTGTTGACGAGAATCTGAAAGGGGCCCACTTGCTCAATGTGGCTTCGCACTTTGGCCACAAGCGAATCGGGGTCGCCGAAATCAGCCACGAAGAAATGATGCGTCTGGCCTGCCGACGTACTCAACTCATTGATCACGGTCCGCAATACCTCTTCACGTCGAGCGACGAGCGTTACTTCCCCGCCAAGCTTCGCGAGCTCGACGGCGCACGCTTTGCCGATTCCCTGCGAACTTCCACATACCAGCGTCTGCTTGTCCTGCAGAGACCTCACGTGAGCTCTCCCAAATGTACAAAGGAGGATATGGCATTGAGGTCCGTGAGGACGGACCCACGCCGCCCAACGCCCGCCAGCGCGTTCGTCAGCGCTGTGTCAGACCGCGATTTGGAACGCGGTCCACAGCCCCAGCCCAACCGCGAGCATGCCGAGCACGATTGTCACCCAAAGAATCAAAGCCGCCAACGGCATTTCCCGTAAGTGTTCACATCGCGTCGTCTTGTAGACCACGGCGATGCTCAGGCAGAGTGGGAGCATAAGCAGAAGGCGCGCGGGGCCCGTCAGTTGGATGGCTGTCGTAAACAGGGCAGCGAGCAGCCCGGTCATTGTTGGCCCCTTGAACCGGAAGGTTCTCGCTTGTTTCTTCTTGCCAGAGCCCGAGGCTCGGCCCGCCCGATCGCGTCGAGGATGACCAGCAGATTCAGCAGACCGGCCACGCCGGTATAGTGAACGCCGACATCGGCAGAAGCCCAATACGGAGTCACAGCCTGTTTCGGCGAACGGGCGGACTCCGGGTCCACAACAT
>CAYOQG010000371.1:0-4232 GCA_964405925.1 uncultured Phycisphaeraceae bacterium
TTGTAGTACCCGCTGACGTAGAGACAGCAGATGCCGTCCCCGTAGGCGTCGTAGATCGTAAAGTCGTAGCAGCTTGTTGAGTCCACGCATACTTCTTCGGTGTACAGCGTGTTGTTGCCGTACCCGGAGCCGGAACCCACGACATCGCCGCCTTGCTCGACGACCTCCCATGAGGTCTCCCCACCATAACTGTCCGTCATAATGTCGATGGTGATCGTCGCGTCAGGGCATTGCATCTTCTCCGTGGCGAAAAGCCTCGCCCTTTGATGCGGGTCCGCCCCGAACGATGGTAACGCCCAACACAAGACCCCTAGTCCTGCGAGGGACCACACCGACAAACATATACCTCTACGTTTCATGGCACCTTCCTTTCCCGATTCGAGTTGAACTCCCGCCACTCGCGCCGTCGAGATGATGACGCTCGAGGCTCTTACCGTACCTCCCAGGATGCGCGCCTCGGCAGTTCCACCGCGTCAATGCTTGGACGCGGGAAAGTGCCGGTGCACGGCTACACCGCACTACCGCCCCACAGCTGTGAGGCCATTTTTGGAGATGCACCCCGGAAGGATGGTGAGCCCAATCCTTCCCCTCTCCCACCGCTCACCGGGCTGTGACATGCGAGCGACGCTCGGGTCAGAGGACGTGTACCACTGCAACGCACCACGCCCAGCCTGGTTTCTCCACCTTGGTCCGATCGCGCATATCGCGCCCCCCGACGCTGCCAAGGTCCATAACGGCATTATCCAGAATCGTTCGCTCTCCTACAACAAAAAAACACGGTTTTTCTTGCCCTATTTCGCGCCCCGACGCGAACAAGGCAAACCGACGCGCGACCAGGCAGCTCGGTCCTCCTTCCGCCTGCGCGGCATGGAGCGCGCGGTCTGACAACCAAACCTTGAGCGGTAATTCCGTTCTGGGGCGCCAAGGGCGTGTGACGCTTTAAGGTCCCGTCAGGTGCTGCCTGTTAAACCTACGCCCTCCTCATAGAATGCCGCCACGGATGGCCGCGCGCTCGGTCCTCACCCGGATCTAAGCGCGATTTGATTTCAGGCTCGGGACGAACTTCTGCTGTTGCGACAGGTTGGCGTGATTGCGTTTGCGTCGGCAAGTGGGAGGCTCACAGTGAATCTCCGTTATCGGATGTGAAATCCGCACTGTGCGTAAGCCTGACATCCATGCCCGCAGTCGAGACTCCATGGCCCGTTCCGTCTAATTGAGAAGCGGTACCATTAAGGGCGCGGCTCTTCTGTCACGGCTGCGGTCGTTGCGACGGACGGAGGCGACCGGAACCATGCGGGACGACCGAGAACCCAACAAGCGAACGTGACCTGGAGAATCGGGCCGGTTTGGGTCTGCACAAGGGGCTTCCATCGTGCTACAGAATCCGGTATCCTTATCGGCAGTGCGGGTCGGAGGCGGCGTCGCGAGCACGAACGGAAGGTGGCGTGCGTGGAGTGGCGTCGGCGACCCGGCCAGCAGGGATGTCCGCGAGCCTTAAGGTTCGCGGGTAAGTGGGAGGCGTTGTTGGTCCGCTCCGGTGCTTCACCCCTCGCAGGGGGAGAGTGCTCTCCTGCTGCGCGGTGGACTTGGACCGGCCGTACGCGGCTCACCGCTGCGGAGGCGCTGCGTGCGGAGCCGCATTTCTTAACTTGTATTGCGTTAAGGAAATTAAGGAGGGTGCAAACGTGGCACGCGCTAGGCACGTCGTAAGCATGGCCGGAATCGCCGTTCTCTGGATCGGGGCAGCGGCCTCACCGCAGGTGGGCGCTGTACCAAAACCCACGGCGTTGAGCCATCAGGTCCGCCCGTTAAAGTCGGTTGAGCAGATCACTGCACCCCCTGTCGACCTCGCGGCCGCCCGGGTGGAAGATGAGGCGCGGGCGGTAGCCGGTCTGGCGCCGCGTTTCGCCATCCCCCATCACGTTCGAATTACATCGGATACCCACGGGACGTGGGAAGAGATCGATGCCGACACCATGATGTGGCGGCTGCGGATTACTTCGCCGGGTGCTCTCTCGCTCAACATGGGTTTCACGCGTTATCACATGCCGGAGGGTGGTCGACTGTACGTATATTCAACCGATTTTGGCCGGATGATCCGCCCATTCACGGCTGACGACAATGAAACGCACGGTCAACTGTGGACACCCGTCATCATTGCGGACGACATCGTGATCGAGGTCACGATTCCGGCATCCGCGCGCGGGGCACTGGACTTGGAACTCACGTCAATCGGCGTGGGTTATCGCGGTTTCGGGGAACTTAGCGCCGACAAGTCGGGATCGTGCAACGTCGACGTGGTTTGCCCGGAGGGTGACGATTGGCAAGACGAAATTGCCGCCGTCGCGGTGATCGGAACGGGTGGCAGTACCTTCTGCACCGGCTTTATGGTCAACAACACCGCCGCGGATCAGACACCTTACTTCATGACCGCCTATCATTGCGGGATTTCCTCGAGCAACGCCGCATCCCTCGTGGCGTATTGGAACTATGAGAACTCATGGTGCCGGCCGCCTGGCAGTGGATCCAGCGGCGGGCCGGGCGACGGTGTACTGACCGATTTCCAGACGGGGTCCTACTTCCGTGCGGGGTACAGCACGTCGGATTTCACATTGGTGGAGCTTGACGACGATCCGGATCCAGACTGGGAGGTGGCATTCGCCGGTTGGGATCGCTCGGGCGCCGACGCGACAACCGCCATCGGAATCCACCATCCCAACACGGACGAGAAGCGCATCAGTTTCGAGTATGACCCGACCACGGTCACCTCCTATCTGGGCACCAGTGTCCCGGGCAACGGGACGCACGTTCGCATTACGGATTGGGACCTTGGCACGACCGAGCCGGGCTCGTCGGGCTCGCCGCTGTTCAATCAGGATCACCAGGTCATCGGACAGTTGCACGGAGGTTATGCGGCATGTGGCAACAACGACTCCGACTGGTACGGTCGGTTCTATGCGTCGTGGACCGGTGGTGGTTCGTCTTCGTCCCGTTTGAGCAATTGGCTGGACAGCGCCGGTACCGGTGCGACAAGCGTGGACACATTGATGCCCGGTGCCTCTGGGTTGCGGGTGACGCCTGCAAGCGGGCTTACGGCGTCTGGCCCCAGCGGGGGTCCGATCAATCCGCGGAACGTCATCTACACCCTCGAAAACCGCAATGATACGGGCCTCGACTACTCGGTGACGAAAACCCAGCCCTGGGTCGCGGTCACGAATGCGTCGGGGTACCTCACGGCCCACGAAACGATCGAGGTGACCGTCTACCTGACACCCGAGGTAAATACGTTGCCCAACGGCCACTACACGGACGTCGTAACCTTCACCAACGAGACCGACCATGATGGTGATACGGTTCGTGCGGTCGACGTGACCATCGGTGTGCCCGACCTCGTCTACGAGTGGACGCTGGATACGAATCCCGGTTGGACGGCTGAGCCGTTGTGGGCGTATGGTCAACCAACCGGTGGTGGTGGGGAGCACGGGTATCCTGATCCGACAAGCGGTCACACCGGGCCCAACGTCTATGGATACAACCTCAGCGGTGACTACCAGAACAATCTTTCGGAGATACATCTGACCACCCCGGTTTTCGACTGCTCAGACGTGTTCAGGGTGAGTGTGAAGTTCTGGCGCTGGCTCGGTGTCGAGCAGCCCAGCTACGACCATGCGTACGTCCGGGCCAGCAATGACGGAACAAACTGGACGACGGTCTGGGAAAACGGCGCGGTAATCGAGGACAGCTCGTGGAATCAGCAGGAGATCGATATTTCCGCCGTGGCTGATGGACAACCGACGGTCTACCTGCGATGGACGATGGGGCCGACGGACGAATCGTGGCAATACTGCGGGTGGAACATCGATGACATCGAGATTTGGGGTGTGGCCGAGGAAACGGACTGCAACAATAATGGCATTCCTGATGACCAGGACATCGCCACCGGAACCAGTGAGGACTGCAATCAGAACGGCATCCCCGATGAATGCGAGGAGGATGACCCCTGGATCACGACGCAACCCGCAAATGAGGTCGCCTGCGTCGGGGGCACGGTGACGTTCTCGGTGGCAGCCGGCGGGTATGGGTCCATGACCTACCAATGGCGCAAGGACGGTGTGGAGATCGCGGGCGCTACCGAGGATACGTACACGATCGATCCGGTTACGGGCGATGACATCGGTAATTACGACGTCGTGGTGATGAGTGATTGTGGCTCCATCACCAGCAATGTGGGT
>CAYOQG010000372.1:0-4204 GCA_964405925.1 uncultured Phycisphaeraceae bacterium
ATGCGAGTCGCGGCCCGGGTGATCTTGCGAGTTACGAAGGTCTCACCACGGCGCTGTGACTCGTGGTTATAGAGAATGCCGTTGCAGGCGAACAGCTCGTAGGCTTCCCGGTAGTTGACCGTTTGCCAGAAGGCTTGCACTTTTGCGCAGGCGTAGGGGCTTCGCGGGTAGAAGGGTGTGGCTTCGGTCTGCGGAATCTGGGCCACGCGACCGTACATCTCGCTGCTGGAGGCTTGATAGAATCGGACCTCTTTGCCGGTCGAGTCGCGGAAGTCGCGGATGGCTTCCAGAAGGTTCAGGACACCGATGGCTACGACCTCGGCAGTGTAGACGGGCTGCTCGAAGCTCGTGCGTACGTGGGATTGGGCGGCCAGGTTGTACAGTTCATCGGGCTTAACTTCGCTCACGATCCGGCGGAGGCTGGAGGCGTCGAGCAGGTCGCCGTAGTGCAGGAAGAGGCGGACGCCTGTTTCATGGGGGTCACGATAGAGGTGGTCGATCCGCTGGGTGGTGAAATTGCTGGCCCGGCGGATCACACCATGCACGTGATAGCCTTTTTCAAGGAGCAGCTCCGCCAGGTAGGAGCCGTCCTGCCCGGTGATTCCGGTGATGAGTGCGGTTTTGTTCACGGATGATCCTCTCGAATCAAGCGGCGAAGGCTACGTCTCGGGACGGTATGATCCTCTGCGGCGGCCAACCCCCCTCTTTCCCCCCTTGGTAAGGGGGGATGGAAGGAGAATGCCGCTTCGGAATCTCGTAAGCATCGCAGTTCACTCACGCATAAGCCGGGGTCGTGGTCTCCTCGTAGGCCTTTCGCGCCTTGGCTGTTGACATACGCTGGTTATCGGCAGGTTGATCCGCTGACCCAAACCAGTGATACACCGGGTGACACCCGAGTGCGACAAGACGTCTGTACGTATCCGTGCCGTGGACGGCGGACATGTTGCCCACCACGACCGCGTCGGGAGAGAGGCTCAGGGCGTCGGTCAAAGGGATCACGGGAACACCACGATAGCGGCGGTCGGGTGCACAGAACCGGTCATCTCCAATTGCCAGAACCTTGACACCCGTATCCTGGGCAGCAAGGTAATAAGCCGACACATTCTTGCCCAGGTCCGCAAGGACGATCGTGCGAACACCCGCAGTCGCCAGCTTGCCCGTGCGTTCCCACAGAAAATCCCAGCGGAAGAAGTGTTCCAGCGCCTCGTGCGAAAGCCTGTGATCCCCGTAGGCGAACCGTTCCCAGAGTCCACGCCAGATTCCTTCCAACATGCCCCGTACGAAAGCGCCGATGTGCCCGTCACGCTGAGCGAGCCACGCATAACGCTGGAGGCAATCGTCCCGGTAGAGTTGATAGTGCGGTGAGGGGAGGTATCGGGCGGCGACGCGGAGGTTGTTACGGATGTCGTAGAACGTGGTCCGCTCGCTCTTGCGGGTGTGGGGCGTCTTGAGGTGGTCGACGTGCAGGTCGTGGAAGACTCGGACCCGCCATCCTGCGTTGGCCAACCGAAATGCGAGGTCATACTCCTCGGCCTGCATGAAGAAGGATCGGTCCAGACCCCCCACGCCGCGTAGTGCCTCGGCCCGGAATCCCACACCGCAACCGACGAACACGTCCGGGAGGGCCCCGCCCTCCATCCGCCCGTCGGGCAAGTGGATGGTGAAACCGGCTGCCCCAAGCTGCGGGTCGTCCTCGAAGTGCGAAATCATCCGGGCGACCGCTCCGGGACGTGGGAACGAATCGTCATCCAAAAAAACGATGTACCGCCCGGCGGCCTGGTCCACCCCGTCAGTTTTCGCACAGCTTCCGGCGTTTTCATGAAGTCTGATCAGGACATCGCAAAGGCTACCGACAGCCTCCGGCGTGCCGTCGGTCGAGGCATTGTCTACGACGATAACCTCGAAGTCCCGCCGATCCAGCCCACACGCCAAGACACGGGATAGAGTCTGGGGCACGACCACTCGCCGGTTGTGGGTTGCCAAAACGAAGCTAACATGGGGTTGTCGCGTGGTGGTCATCGCCCGGATCGCTCCTGGTGTCCGTATTTCGTATTATCGGTTGGGTAAGCGGGGTGGATTGAGCGGATACGGAGCGGGCGACAGCGGTTGATTCGATCGCCCTGGGCGTTGGAGGCACGAGCCGTGGTCGAGCGAGTTGGACTTTATGGCGGAAGCTTCGACCCGATCCACCTTGGCCATCTGATCGTGGCTCGGGCTATTGCGGACCGGCTCGATCTTACGCGGGTTATCTTCTTACCGTCGGCCAACCCACCCCATAAGTCGGGCGAGGTGCTCGCCGAGGCTAACCATCGCGCCGAGATGGTCAAGCTGGCAATCAAGGATGAGCCGGTTTTCGAGTACAGTGACTTCGATCTGACACGAACCGGACCGAGCTACACGATCGACACCGTCAATCATTTCCTAGAGCACTTCGGATCGGACATCTTGTTACATTGGATCATTGGCGCGGACTCGCTTTCCGACCTGGCTGCTTGGCGCCAGGTGGCGACTCTTGTGGACCTGTGCAGAATCGTGACGGCTGCTCGACCGGGTTGGCGGGAGGCTGCGTGGGACCGACTTCGCTCGGCACTCACCGATGCACAAATCCAAAGCTTGGAAGCCGGGGTGCTGGATACGCCCGTCATTGAGATATCCTCGACCGACATCCGCCGCCGCGTGGCGGAGGGCCGATCAATCCGTTTCCTCGTCCCGGATGCGGTCCGAGCGTATATTGAGAAACACAACTTGTATCGGACGTAAGCGCCGGATGGGCGTGTGAGCTGTCTCGCTTAATCCCCTCAGCCAACGTGTGTTTTGCTCGCTGGCTTTGAATGGCCCAGCAAAGGGGGCTTGATTTTTGGGTCTCCGTCGAGTTAGAGGGAATAAGGTGTCCCCATATTGGAGGTTAAAGATGGCGGGGGGGGAGGTGCGTCTACGTGCGCGTCCCGTGAGACTTGGAGGAGGTTGAATATGAAACTCCCGGCCTTTTGGGTTTCGGCGGTTCTGGCTGCCCTGTTGTTGTTGCCCTACGGACCTCTCGCTGTGGGCGTCGCGGAACGCGGACAGGTCTGTCAACTAGCCCCGGTTGACCTGTGGTTGAAGGGGCACGAGTTCCCGTTTGACGTACCGGCTCCGAAGCGCGAGCCCGCACAAAAACGCGTGACTTCCCCGGCGCAGGCGTGGGTTCGGGGTTCCTATGTGAGCGTGCAGGTCAACGTCGACGCCCAAGGCTTCAACATCGTCGGCGACGCCGCCAATGAGCCGTCGATTGCCGTCGACCCGACAACCCCCAGTCGAATCGTCATCGGATGGCGCCAGTTTGACACCATATCCAGCAGCTTTCGCGAATCCGGCCAAGGTTACAGCCACGATGCCGGGCAAACGTGGACGTTTCCCGGCGTTCTCGAGCCTGGTGAATTCTCGAGCGATCCGGTTGTCGATGTCGATGGCGAAGGGAACTTCTACTACTACGCGTTGCAGCCGCAACGGGGTCCGGGCGAGTGGGCTTGCTACATGTACAAGTCGTTTGACGGTGGGGTGACCTGGCCGCAGGAGGTCTACGCCTACGGCGGGGACAAGAACTGGTTCACGATCGATCGTACCGGGGGAATGGGGCACGGCCACCTTTACGCGGCGTGGAGTTCGAACGCCGGCTGCTGCGGCGGAAACGTCTTCAATCGTTCCAAGAACGGCGGACAGACGTTTTCGGTTCCCATAGCGATTCCAGAGAGCCCACGGTGGGGCACCCTGACGGTTGCGCCTGATGGCGCTCTATACATTGCCGGGACGTTGGGAGGCGACGGATTCGCCGTCGTCAGATCGACAAACGCTCAGGACCCCACCGCGGCTCCTACTTTCGATCAAGTGGCCGCCGTTGATCTGAATGGTCCACTTGCGTACGGCACCGGTCCCAACCCCGACGGGTTGCTCGGGCAGGTTTGGATCGCAAGCGACCATTCCGGCGGGCCAACTCACGGGAATCTGTACGTGCTCGCCTCCGTGGATCCACCCGGCGACGATCCGCTCGATATCATGTTCGTTCGCAGCACCGACGGTGGGTTGACATGGAGTGAACCGGTACGCGTCAACGACGACACCAACGACTACGCGTGGCAATGGTTTGGCACGATGTCGGTAGCGCCCAACGGGCGGATTGACGTCATCTGGAACGATACGCGGCCCGATCGGTTCGGGTATGACTCCG
>CAYOQG010000373.1:0-4119 GCA_964405925.1 uncultured Phycisphaeraceae bacterium
GAGTGCTCCGGCGTAAGCTGCCGACATGTCGCGTGCCCTTCTGTCGCCCAAAAAGCTCGATAGTCTGCCCCGCGAAATCCTCTTCTGCTTCCGAGCGAGTTCTGAGGAAACGGGAGAACTCGCGCTGGTAACGGCACGACGGTCGTCGGATGTGCTCGCTCGTCGTGACGCGTGCTTCCGCTTGCCAATCTACTCGAACAGAGAGGGCATCATGTTGAAGAGTGAACGATTTACAAGGCTGGTTTTGGGGCTCACGGCAGCGTTGAGCGTGTGCATGACGCGGTTCTGCAGCGGGTGTCTCAACTGCGAGGTTCTCGCGCGAGGTATCGTGCCGTGGGAAACGGTCAGGGGCCTTTACGACTCACAAGCGGCTCTTCCATGGGGCGAACTTGAAGCCCTACTTCCAGACGGTGTGCCTCTGCCCAGGTAGAGGTAAGCAAGGTCTGCAGGAAGATGAACCGTGTCAAGGACTACTGCCGTGCTTCTGTGGTTGGCGGATTGCGTGGCCTACCTGTACGCCATGCCAGACGGTCCGATACGCGTGGTGGCCGTCGAACCGCTGACGCGTAGGGGGATGCTCCTCGGACAGTGCTCGAGGAGTTCGCCAAGATCAAGAGCGGCGATGTGGTATTGCTCGCTCGCTGGGGCGACGACCAAGAAGATCGTTCACTTGCATTGCGTCACGAAGCCGGACGAGGCCCAAAAGGCACTGCTCAATCGCCTCGGTCTGACCCTCCCAGTCCGGCTCCGCCGCATCGACGAGGTTGCGCAAATGTAGTCACGACTTTGGTCTCCGACCGGCTTCGGCGCTATCATATAGCCCGATTACGCGTCGCAGGTGTTCAACTCGGGTGAGCTGGCAAGACGGGGCGATACACTTCTGCCGCATCCTCTGGTGTTCTTGTTGCGTCTTCGAGACCCACATGAACGCCTCCCGCAGCACACACGCCAGCTCTGCGGGAGCGCGAGCTAAACCGACCTGATTAAACCGCGGTGGGCGACCGCCGACGCGTAGACGAGAAGACTACCGTCCCTACCGTCAGGGTCAGCAGACAGAGGATCACAAGCCCCCATTCGGAAACTGCGGGAACCGCCAATCCGCATCCGCCTGGAAAGTCCTTCGGATCAATTTCGTAAATCGGCATGACGCTCGTCGGATAAAACCTTCCAACCTCGACACCCTCCTCGTCCAGCAGAGCTACCGAACCGTGCGGTGGATCAGGCGCGAGTAGCTCGACTCCAATCGGCGGGAGCTCGTTGATCGTGGCCCCGTACATCTCCGCCTTGTCCACATAAAAAGTGCCGATCGGCGTCACGAACTTCTTTGTCAACGCCAAGGTCATGTACGCCGGAAAGTCCACCGGGCTGTCGCAGTTGCAGGTAAAGGATTCAATGTGCCCAGGCTGCTGAGAACCATCCAGCTCTACTATGATGTCCCCGACGCCCGGAATGAAACCTGTTTCTGCTTCGATTTCGAGATTCAAGTTCACTTCCCGGCAGCAGTCTGCATCAGAGTCAACAGGGGCGGATCGAGACATGCACGCCAGGACTGTATTGAAATCCATGTCAACAATGCCGTCGGTGACCCCGTAGATTTCCACTTGTGCCGCGCAAGTGCCTGCCATGGGCATGAAACCGGCCGTCTCGGGGAAGCCGACCTGCGGTGCAGACGGATCAGCTTGTGCCGGGCCGGCAGATATATGGTGACCAAGCAGCGTCATGCCAACGATAACAAGCAGCCGAGGACATGCCGGGCGCACCCCGGCCGCGATTGTCCAACGCAAGAACATGCTACACCTCCTACGCTTTGAGAACGGAAAGGAACCACCGGCGTCACCTTCACACGTAACAGCCAACATACAGTGTACACGAGAAAAACGCGATCGTCAAACTGGGCGTTTGCCACAATGTCAATACATTCTTCAACGGCCGACGATGTTTCAGGTGTTTACCTATGTTACTGCGAATTGGGGAGAATGGGATGATTTCATGCAGTGTGTCAGCGGTGAAAGCCGCCCACGTCGAGGTAACTGTCAGGGCGCCACCGTAGTTGTCCAGCGATACGGGATCGATGAGCTTTAACACCGACCTGCAAACCGGCACATGCTGCCGTCCTCTGCGAGAACGGCGTCCGGTCATGCTGCGCGACTTACCCTCGATAGGGGTGGCTTCCGGACACCGTATCCGGCCCGCGCGTCCCGTGGGCTCGCGACGTGTCCTAAGGGACCAGGGACCAGGTCGGTTGTCCCACTGAAGGTCAAGGAGATCGCCGATCTCCTTGCGCGCTTCGATACTGACAATGAGCGCGTTCAGCATTATTCCGCGAGCCGTCGGGACTACTACAACCGGAAGCCCCAGGCCGTTGCCTACGCTTATCGCCGATCGTTGGCATCTTCCCTTCCCCGATTGAGATCCGTACGCTGCGCGCGCGAGGAGCCGACTTCTGAATGCACGCCCGACTGATGCACAGCGATCCACGCAGCAAGAGGGGTCACAGGCATCCCACGACAACGCCAATGGCGATCGCAACTGCTGCGTAAGCACACGTGTGCCTCAAGCATCTGCACTCCTGCACTGCGATCAACGGTGCATGACGCCCACTCGATGAGGGCAGTGTCTCGTAATTCAGGCACGTGTTCAGAAATCACTACCGCGTCAGGAAGACGAAACCACCCTAATGTGGAGTTGTGCCATACTGATCCTGTGGAATATGGGAGGAGCCAACTTGGATCACTGGAAAGTACCTCGATAGCTGAGGTGCCGCGAATGTTGACCGTGAAGGAAATGGCCGTCTTACTTGCCTGTTCTCCCCGTTACGTCCGGGAAGAGCTGATTTGTAAGGGCAGACTCAAGGCGATCCGGTACTCGAGACGAGGCCGATGGAGAATCCATGTAGAGTGGCTCGATCGGATGGTGAATCGTTCAAGACCAGAGAGCAACGAGGATGAAGTGGCTAGGAGGGAGGCGGAGCTTGTAACGGTGAGACGAGGCTGGACGCGACCCGTCGGAGCCGCTCGTTCCGGATCTCCGCGTAGAACTTCACCGAACTGAGATCGGCATGGCCAAGTAGAGCAGCCAATTCATCGACTGCCCCACCGTTGTTCAGGAAGTGCTGAGCAAACGTATGACGAAGACTGTAGGTCGAGCGAATTCCACGACGCTTCAGAATAGAGTGGAGCCCACTCTTCGTGTATGGTTCGCCGTTCCTGCTTGGGAATACCCACGTTCCGGTGCGGGGCGTCTCTTTGAGTAGTGCCATCGCCGCCGGCGAAAGATGGATTGTCCTATGTTTGCCGGTTCGGGCGGCTGCCTTGTGGTCTACCAGGGTGCAGACAGCCTTCTCGATATCGACCTGTTCCCACCGGAGAAAGCGAGCCTCTTTCGGTCGGCACCCCGTCTCCAGAACGAAGGTCAGGATCCGTTTCGCCCGGTCGGGCAGGTCTTCCCACACCTTCTTGAGCTTTGTGAGTGGGATGTCGCGGGCCCGTCGAACGGCCTTGGGCAGCTTCGGCATCTCCGGTCGGAACTTGATGTATCCTCGACTCCAGCACCACCTGAGAACCGCAACGGCAGCGCGCACTTTCTTACGCACGGTCTCGGGCGACTGATCGCCCTTGGCCTGGAGGTGATTCGCGTACTCGACTGGGTGGTTGCGGGAAAGCCTGGACAGGGCCGACATGCCCACGAAGTCAACCCAACAGCGGATCAGGTACTCCTGCCAGTCACTCTTTCCGAACAGCCGGAGCCAAAGATCGGCTGCTCGCCGAACAGATTTTGGAGCTTCATCAGGCGGGGCATCGCCGATGATCTCCGCGAATCGCTTGACCGCCGCCTCGTGGTCTCTCGCGAGGTAGTGCTTCCGGCCCTTGTAGCGGACGTACCAGGATCGGTTAGCTTTGTCGAAGCGTGGCTGTGGTATACGGGGCATCCGTCTAGCTCCTCGGGAAGCGCCTTACACGGCCCCAGGAGCGTCTTGCCAGAGAACGGCCCGCGAGTCAAGCCTATTGGAAATGCCTTGTTTTGCAGTGTTTTGTAATCGGGGCGAGAGGATTTGAACCTCCGACTTCCTGCTCCCAAAGCAGGCGCGCTGACCAGACTGCGCCACGCCCCGGATAACCA
>CAYOQG010000374.1:0-4082 GCA_964405925.1 uncultured Phycisphaeraceae bacterium
GGGTGGAATGTCGTGCATTCGTGGCTCGTTACGGTCCTTGACTGGGTACTTTGCGGCCCGCACTCCAATCACCACGCATTTTTTGAGTTGCTTCGCGCCCCGCGTCTTCAATATACTCGGGTAGTGCCAAGGACCGCTTGACCAAGCGTGGGTAGAGACGGACTGGCGCGCCGATACGCGACAAGGAACACTTGCGTAGTCCGACCCACACGGCGGCGGGCGCAATTCCGTTGGCCGCTCTTGTCTGCAAATGCCGTGACGTTACTCGAAGGATGGGTGGTTGCCATGAGAACGCAAGTACCTCGTCTCGAATGGGCGATGCTTCCTGTCTTTGTGTTGGCCCTTATGGTGGAAGCTGCTGGCGCAGAGGGTGAAAGCGCGAGAGCGATTCCCGGAGCCAGGACCAGTGCCTCAAATCGGGCTGCACCTTCCGTACAGGGAATCGCCCTGTTCTCAGACACTGGGGAGCCGATTGGAACCTATTACCCGATGACTCCTGATGTTCGGCGCCTGGGAGGTATCGCCGGTGCAAATGATCCTGATGCCGCCTGCCGGGCCGATCCTGGTGCCGTTTACTGCAACACGCTAAGTCCAGGATGGTGGCAACCACCTGGCGACAACCCCAACATTGTGATTGGCGATGACGCATCCCTGGCTGCGGTCGCAGGTTGCGAGCTCGATCGCTATGTTCTGAAGGTGACCGGAAACGCCGACGGTTTGGGCAGCGGACCATACGCCGTTGACGTTGCCTTGTACACGATGTGTCCCGGTGTCGGTGGGGCATCGGTAATTTCCGGAACCGAATGCCAGGTCACGCTTCCCGACGAAGGCCCGGCCCTGGTTGTATGCGACGCCGATCCCGGGACGACGCTCCCCACAAACAACCTCTGGGTTGGTCTGCAATTCAGCCGCCTGCACTGCGGCCTTGCTGCCGGTGCCCCGGCGACAAAGGGTTTCTCGGGTGACATGCTTCATTTCCCGGGCTTCTCGTGCATTGCGAACCTCGGCGGCTTCGCCCAGGAGACTCGTTATGATGACTTTGGGAAACACGCCAGTTTCTATCTCGAGATTTACACGCGCGGGGCATGCGCTGATCCCGAGTCAGACCCTCCCACTGAAGCTTTCCCGAACTATAAGGGCAGCAACCACGCCGGGCTATCGTACACACCCGGCGGTGGTATTCGGTTCGCGGATGACATTTCTCTGTTCGTGCCGGAATGTTATTTGAGTCGCATCGAAGTCGCGGTCAAAGGAACCGGTGTCACCAACATCGACCTTCGTACAAACTTAGTTGACGCCGATCCTGTCAACGGTGGCGTCATTCCGGGAACACAGTTCTTCGTTGTAGGTGGTGTGGGCATCGTTATCGCTTCCAGGAACTTCGAACCTCCAATCCTGTTACCCCAGCCTGATCTGTGGGTCGGGTACGTCACAACGAGTGCGATCACCGGGCCGATTATCACCGGTACTTGGGGGGGACCGAGTCTGGGGCAGAACGAGGACGCGATATGGATCCACGACGGGACTCGCTGGAACTCTGGTCCACTGACTGGTCGACCCTATGCAGCTACCAATGTGACCATTCATTGTGCCGGCTCACCACCGACCGGTTCCTGCTGTGATATGGCCGTTACCGAGAATCGCGTCTGTGTCGCCGGCGACAACCACGGTGCGTCCTGCATCAGTAGAACTGATTGCCCAGGGGGGACCTGCGTTGGTGACGCCGTCTGCCGTGACGATTTGTCGCAGATGAACTGTGCAACCGGCACGCTTTCCGAGCTTTGGGTCCCGGGCGGCGTATGTGAGGGGGTCTGCGTGGGCGGTGACAATGATGGTGCACCATGCACTCGCCAGATAGACTGTCCAGGGCGTGAATGTGTCGGTGGTCCCAACGTCGGAAGTCCTTGTCAAACGGATTTTGACTGTCAAGACGGGGGCGAGTGTAAGCGTGCTGCGTGTGACGGACCATTCAACAGATCTTGCGGGTTGGCCGCCTGTTGCACTGCGTTCGATGAGTGTCTTGATCTAACCAGGAAGGAGTGCTTCGAACAGCCACCGATTGAGGAACCTCGCAGCAGAGTATTCCAATACGGTACGTTCTGTGGCGGCGACACGCATTGCCCTTTTGGCGCATGCCTCCGACAACGAGGAGACTGTAGCTTCGCACGCGACGAACCGGGTTGCGACGATCCTTTCTGCTGTGGAAACGTGTGTGAGATCGATGAGTTCTGTTGCTACGTCGTCTGGGATGCACAATGTGTCAGTTACGCAATTGATGAGTGCGGCAATCCGCCATCGAACGACGAGTGCTTCGGACGGGGTTATCAGGGTGCTCATCCCGTACCCGTACCAGGTAATATCTTGGTGGATCTGCTGAACGCTACGCGGAACCAGTCTGAGCCCGGTTTTTGCTGCCACGAGGATGACCCGGGCGCCCAAGGCAGGGCCAGCGTCTGGTTCAAGTTTGTCGGACCAGAGCCCGCAAATGCGCAGGATGAATTCTCCTCGGTGAGGATCGAGACCTGCCAGTCGAACAGCCTGAACGGTCGTGAGTCCCTGCTCCAAGTGTTCGAATTGGCTGATTCGGATCGCGGTATGTGCTCGGACGGGTCTTTGTGCAGCATATCCGCTCAGGATTGTACAGACGCTTCGAACTGTGCTCTTGACGAGGAATTTGCATGTCAGAATCTGATCGCGATGGCGTGCAGTGACGACACACCGATCGGTTGTGGTAGCAGGCCGGGCAATTCGAGAGTCTGTGTTCCAAACGTGGTTCCCGGGCGGACGTACTACATCATGGTCGGTATCAAGGACGAGGACTTCCGTGACGTTTATCGATTGGACATCATACAGGGTTGCAGGGCCGATCTACCGATCCCGAACGACCGCTGCGTGGATGCGCACCAACTACGCGGTGCAACGTCGGCTATTCCCTTCGATCTTTCCGGAGGGGCCGAGTTCGCCAATGCGACGTTCGACTGCCAGAATCCGCCCGGGGTCCTGCCGAACATGGAGAATGACATCTGGTATGACTGGATCGCTCCGGTCGACGGTACCGCGACGATTGAGACTTGCGACGGCTTGCTCTCACCAGCCGATCAGCCCAACACGACGATGATCATCTACGAGGGTTGCGATTGCCCGACCCCGGATGGACAGGGCATCGCCTGGAGCGACTTCTGCGGATTTGGGTGTGGTCTTAGTTCCTGTGTGGAGATCGATATCGCGGAGGGGCAGTGCTACAAAATCCGGCTTGGCGGTCACCGTGGAGGTACCCCATCCGGAACGTTGTTCATCCAGGCCGAATCGCGGGCGGATTGCAACGAGAATGGCCGCTTTGATTACCGTGACATCGCCGATGGCACAAGCCAGGACTGCAACAACAACGGCACTCCCGATGAGTGCGACATCGCCGAGGGCACCTCGCCGGATAGCAACGGCAACGACGTGCCGGATGAGTGCGATGAGTGTCTGGCTGACGTCGAGTGCGACGATGACAACCCCTGTACCCTGGAGCTGTGCGAGGCGGGTATCTGTACATTCCCGCCTGTGCCGGAAGGGACGCCCTGCCCGGACGGCGTTTTCTGCAATGGTGCGGAGACATGCCAGGGTGGTCAGTGTATCGACGGACCAGCTCCATGTCCCGGACGTTGTAGTGAGCAATCCCACAAGTGTCTGCTACGGATGCGGGACGTAACGACGATAATGCCAAGGCGCAAGCCTTGACCGTCGCAATGGGAGGTGGCGATGATGCAAAACCGACTCCAAGCCGTCACGATCCTGGATGTCCTCGGGGTTATCGCGGTGTTCATTGTGCTCGTCGCCGTCGGTACGCCCAGTGCCGTGCGTGCCCGGGAGGTGAGCAAGCGCATGGTGTATAGTGCCAACCTCAAGGCCATCGGCGCCGCCGCCAAAGTCTACGCCGCTCAGGACGACGAAAGATGGATGACTCCGGGTTTCAGGAGGGCGAACATAGACGTCGTGATTTGTTTCAATCAAAGTGAGACAACTGCTGGCTTCGGATAATGCACGGTTTGGGCCTCCGTCCAGGGGATGAGGCGCTGTCGCAGTTTGATGTTCTC
>CAYOQG010000375.1:0-4066 GCA_964405925.1 uncultured Phycisphaeraceae bacterium
CTGAAACAGGAAGCACGAACGCGTCAGGAGGCTACGCGACAACACGCGCGGAACTCATGTAGCACCCACCCACTCTTCCTGCCCTTTGGAAACCGGGCAACGAGGGCGTGGGCGATAGGCAAAAACCAGGTGTACGCTAACGGAACATTGGGGATCACTTCTCTTGAAAGGAAACATGATGCGAAAGGTAACAGCGTTATTGGTATTGGCGATGATAGGGGTGTGGGTGACGTCGGCCCACGCGGGGAGCCCGGTCGACTTCTACCTGGCGGGGACGAAGCCCATAGAAGGGTTCCAGAAAGCGACGATCGAGGGGAGCGCTCTGTACGTGGCACCTCGGCCTGCGCTGTTGGGTGACAACATTAAGTCATCCAATGCGATGGACACCCGCAGCGGCACGGACATAGAGGTGATGGTCGGGCCGGATATGGCTCGCAAGCTCGCGGCAGCCATGACGGAACAGAAGGCCGATCGATTGGTGGCGATGGTTGGCGGGCAGATTCTTGGGGCGGGCACAGCCCGGGTCGAAGAGAAGGATGGTCGGATCACCATCATCGGGCTCAAGCCGACGATGGCCCGTCGTTTAGCCCGTGTGTTGAATGGTGGGTCGATCACGCAACTGGGTCCGGGGATCATCCTGGTTCCGTCGACGAAGTCGGTTGCACCGGGTCAAATGATCACGGTGGAGGTTTTCGCAGCCAACGTTCCCGACCTTCGTGTGTTTCAGGTCGCGTTGGACATCGCGGGAGGGAAGAGCGGTCAGTTGTCGGTTTCCGATCTTCGGATCGACGCCAGCCGCAGCGATTTCGTGTTCGCGGACCAGAAGAAGATCGACGCGGTGGATAAGTCGGGCGGTCGGTTAGGGGCGATGCTGATTGAGGGCAGCGTGGGCGTTCCGACGCCGGCGTATCTTGGCACCTTCACGCTGAGCGCTTCGAACGATGCAGCCGGTTCGTTTACGGTAAGCGTCCGTGTGGCGGATAACTCCTCGTTTATGAAGGACGGCAGCAACCAGGGTATCGACTTCTTCACGGACCGGGCGATGACGATCACCGTCGGCGAACCTGAGCGCACACGCGGTGACGGCAAATAATCGCCAACCCGCGTGAGCGTTTGTATACTCCCGGGCCGCCCGCATGCCCGCATCGGGTGGCCCGCTGTCTGCACACAGACCTCGGGCGACAGGGTAGGACGACTACCCAGGGGCATCTCGCGTTCCCCGACGAAGAGGGCGGACGCTACACCGAGATGGCTGCTGATCGAACGAGAGAAGGACGGCATGGCGGTCGGCTATCAATCGGACGTCGGGCAAATCAAGCGTGTTGTAATCAAGCACGCGAAAGACGCGTTCATCAGCGATGAGAACGTCGAACGGCAGTGGCGGGCCCTGCACTATCGGGGCAAGCCCGACCTAAATGAGGCAATCAGAGAATCTGATCGCCTTGTTGCGTTGCTTGAAGAATTCAGGATTGAGATCCACTTTTTGCCGGCTGACGAGACGGTTACGCTCGATTCACTATATGCCCGCGACGCGTCCATCCCTTCTGAAAAAGGCATGATCCTCTGCAACATGGGCAAGCCCGCTCGCCGCAATGAGCCTGCTGCTCAGAAACGCATGTTCCGCTCAGTGGGTATCCCGATCTGTGGTGCAGTGACCGGCGAGGGTCATGTTGAAAGCGGTGACGCGGTGTGGATCGATTCCCGCACCTTGGCTGTCGGACGTGGGTACCGCACGAACGATGAGGGCATCCGCCAACTTGGCGGGCTGCTAGGTAATTGCATTGACGAGTTGATTGTCGTGCCCCTCCCACATTGGCGCGGGCCAGATGATGTCTTTCACCTGATGTCGGTGATCAGTCCGATTGACCGCGATCTCGCATTAGTCTACTCGCCGCTGCTCCCGGTTCCGTTCCGGGAGGCTTTAGTATCGCGAGGGATCAGGCTAATCGAGGTTCCCGATGCAGAGTTCGAGACCATGGGATGTAATGTCCTGGCCGCGGCACCTCGTAAGTGTATTATGCTTACTGGTAATCCTCAAACGAAAGCACAACTGGAGGACGCCGGCGCAGAAGTCTCTGTCTTTGAGGGTAAGGAGATCTGTTTCATGGGCGCTGGCGGTCCAACCTGCCTGACACGGCCGATTCTGCGAGAAGTCTGATTGGGTCCATCCGCCCACCGTCGAGCGGGGCGGAGTCTTCCGGAGCGCGAAAACAACAGGCGGGACCTCCGCCGACTGGCGAGCACAAATAGTCCCGGAGGGACGAAAGAGAATAGCCCAGGGCGAGCCCTGGGGACAGCATTGCCTCGCAAAGACAGAGCCCTGAAAGGCCGACAGGAATGCCATCGCTCTGTCGCCCATCCGGGGCTCCCCGGTATCAAAGGTGCTCGTTACCCCGGACTTATGTCCGGGGCTAAGTTCGGCGCGCCCTTCCGGGGCTCAGGGGGACGGCGGGTAAAATCCGCCTTACGCGCTCACTGTATCGGTCGTAAAAATGTTGGAGTAAGACACGATGAGCTGCAAACCGCACGGTAAGGTGGTTGCCATTCGACTGGGTGCCGTGATGAGACTAAGAGCCTCTGCCAGAACCACATCCGAAGCCGGGTTTCGACCGCTCCCTGACCAACAAATTGCACGACGCGTTTTCGGGGTCGGAAACGCCGGTGCAGCGGACTGTGATTGTGCGATACCGGCATCGAAAACCGTGGTTCGGTGGATTGATGCAATTCGTTGTGACAGTCGCGGCTCTGTTTTGATACCCGCTTTAGGTGTGATCCTCACGTTGCTGTGGGCAAGTTTCCCCGCTTTGGCCGGTCAAGACGTCATAATCCACGAGGCGGCCAAGCGTCCACGGGCGCGCGACATCGGGATCGTGATCGGCATTCTTCCGCCAGCTTCACTCAACGCGATCACGGATGTCGATGACGTTCGCGTCGGTCACCAGACGATTGTCGAAGACGACAACATAAGGACCGGGGTGACGGCTATCCTGCCGCACGGTGGGAACATTTTTCAGGACAAGGTGCCCGCTGCCATCGTCGTCGGAAACGGATTCGGAAAGCTCGTCGGATCCACGCAAGTGCAAGAGCTTGGCACACTGGAGACACCAATCATCCTGACGAATACGCTCTCCACCTTCGCCGCTGCCGACGCCCTGGTGGGCTACATGCTAAACCTCGACGGGAATGAGGAGGTCCGGTCAGTCAATCCGGTGGCAGCCGAGACCAACGACGGATACCTGAACGACATTCGCGCCCGTCGCGTCGCCCGTGACGATGTGCTTGCCGCCATCGCCTCCGCCCATGGTGGTCCCGTGACCGAAGGCTCAGTCGGTGCCGGAACGGGAACGCAGTGTTTAGGTTGGAAAGGTGGCATCGGAACGTCCTCGCGACTTTTGCCCGGCGCGCTGGGCGGATACACGATCGGTGTTCTCACGCAGACCAACTTCGGCGGCATACTCACGATCAACGGCGCCCCCGTTGGCCGGGAGCTCGACCGGTACTACCTTCGTAAACAGCACCGTGAGGAAGCATCCGAGAGAGGTTCTTGTGTCATCGTCGTAGCGACAGATGCACCCCTGGACGCCCGCCAGTTGCACCGGCTGGCCAAGCGGGCCCTTCTGGGCTTAGCCGCCGTCGGTTCACCCATGACTCATGGCAGCGGGGACTACGTGATTGCGTTTTCCACTGCTCGCTCGGTTCGTGTGCCGCATGAAGCCAAAACGCAAACCGTGAAGCGTGAATTATTGCCCGACGACGCTCTTTCGCCACTGTTCCAGGCGGTCCGCGAAGCGACGGAGGAAGCGATCATCAACAGCCTTCTCAGGGCCACGACGGTCACCGGACACAAAGGACGCACGACCGAAGCCATCCCCGTCGAGCGGGTCGTTCAGATCTGCACAGAACACGGGACCCTGAATCGATCACAAGAAGGGCAAATACCGTGACTTGATAGCTGCGTCCGCATCTCAAGATAAAGCAGGAAGGATGAGGAACGAGCTACAGATTGCGATGACGAATTATACGATTTCTAGTTATTAAGTGCCGATTCGATCCATGGGAAGAGGCA
>CAYOQG010000376.1:0-3944 GCA_964405925.1 uncultured Phycisphaeraceae bacterium
GTCCGAGATCTCACCGACGTCGGCAGCCCCGGAGCACGCGAAAATCAGTGTGTGCCCTGACGAGCATTCACAACCAGTCGGTTCGTTCATAAGACAACTCCTTTGAGCGGCGTCGGCAGCGCCGGCGTGGCGAAACTCATGTCTACTTGTTCACCTCGTCAACTTACCTTTATTTGTCCGCTTCTTTCTCTGCCAGCAACGTGGTCAAGATGCTCGTCAACTCTGCATCGGTGGCCGCTTTGCCCGACAACCTGACTTTCCCATCAATGACCAGCGCCGGTGTGAGCATGACCCCGTACTTCGCGAACTCCGTGACCTTCGTCACCTTGTTGAGCTCATACTGAATCCCGAGCCGGTCGGCCGCCGTCTTGACATTGGCGGCCAGGGCCGTGCATTTCTGACAGCCAGGTCCCAACACCTCGATTTTCATTTCGATACTCCTCTCGAACACGCGGAGACAATTCCTTCAATCGCCGCCCAGAATTCATGCCCTACCACCTCGTACGGCCATTCATCGTCCGTATACCCCGTACCGCTAATGGCCAACGCTTCCGCGCATTCAAAGCAGCGCCTTGGCACACATTAGTGTGGCGATTGCGAATAGGAACCAGCCAAAGCCTTTTTTTATCTTCTTGCGGTCGACGCCGATTGACACCCGTGCGCCGATCTGGCCACCCACGAACACAGCCACGGCGAGGATCAGCGACGCTCTCCAATCCCAGTGACCGGAGGCAACGTGTCCGGCGAAACCGCCGGCGGCTGTCAGCCCAACCATGAACGCGCTGCTGCCGACCGCGAACTCCATCGGGATTCCAAACAGCAGGACCATCATGGGAACTTTGAGAATCCCGCCGCCGACACCCACTAGGCCACTGACCGTTCCGGCAACAAACGAAATCGGAAGGGCCCGCAGCAAGTTCACACAGTATTCCTCTTCTCCCAGCCGCCGTCGCCAGCCGCAGAAGCTGTTGGGTCTGGGGCGGTCGCGGTCCCGATCGAAGTCGCGGACCATGAAAACAGCGGCCAGCGTGATGACACCGGCCAGGAGCACCATCAAGATCGGACCGGAGAAACGCTCCGACGCAAGCCCCCCGGTCAACCCACCCAGCACGGAGACTGTCTCCAGCACGATCGCCAGCGGCCAGTCGACGCGCTTTGCCTTGCGATAGACGGTCGTCGCCGAGAGCGACGTGACCATGATCAGGAACAGGCTGGTCGTGGCGGCAATATGGAAGTCGATTCCCGACCAGACCTGGATCGGCGTGTACAGGACCCCGCCGCCCTGACCCAACATCGAAAAGACGAGGGCCACGACGAACATGCCCGCTGCGAGAATGGTCAACATGATTGCCGTCATGGACTACTGCTTTCGCGCTTCTCTTTCGCGACACGGGATGCACACCTTCCTATCACCGAGCACACGCCCGTACGGCTCCACAGTCATCTCACCGCACAACTCGCAGACGAAGCTGTCGAAGGAATGAGGCGAATCCTCCCACGCTCGCTCCACGATGTTGCCGACGCTGAGCAATTGGTCATCGGGCGCGTTCATCACCCGTTGGACGAGCGGGTGCACGACCTCCTCCGGCACCTGTGATGCTGGGATTCCTTTCATCCGGTATTTCTGGAAAAAGTCCGTTTGCTTGTTGGCCGCCATCGCCTCGGTCCTGGGCGTGACCCGCACGGCCCGTCCGGACTTCTTGTCGATCAGTGTTACGCCCCACTTGCCGTAGTGCAGCTTCTGTATGTTGCCCTTGCCAAATGTGCAGCCGGTGATCATCTGCACGCCATCAGCGAAACAGGTCGCGCAATGGTTCTCACCGATTTCGATAAGTGCCATGAGTTGGCCGTCTTTCGCCCGCTCGACGCCCAGCTTGTTCATGGCTGCCGCACCAACGCGCAGGCCCATGGGCATGGCGGGGCACTTGTGGCCGTGAAGGATCAGGCCGGCTTCGAAGTACGTTCTTGGATCGATCATGTTTCTGCTCCTTCAAGTGCGTGGCTCGCGTTTGTCATTCCAGCTTGTTCTCGAAACGATGATCGCGACCGTTACGATCCAAGGCGCGGAGTGGCCCGCCCGGCCTGCTTGACCGATCCGCTGCGCCTCCTGCGCCGCCCCTGCACAGGTGAAAATGAGGGTTTCATTCGCACCGCTACCGCAACAATCGCTTGCCATCTCGAATCTTCTTACGCAAATGCGCCGTAGATCATTCCGACGATGGTCGCCATCACGACCACGAGCACGGTAAATACGACGGTTTTCTTCAAGCCGATGACGGACCGAATCACAAGCAAACTGGGCAGCGACAACGCCGGGCCCGCCAGCAGCAGCGCCAGCGCGGGCCCTTGGTGCATTCCATGTTCGAAGAGCGCCTGGAGGATCGGAATCTCCGTAAGCGTGGCGAAGTAGAACAAGCACCCCACGACGGACGCCACCAGGTTGGACTTAAGGCTGTTATCGCCCACCAGGGCACCGACCTGCTGGTCGGGAAGGAGCGCCCCGAGGAATCCCACGATGAACACACCACCGAACAGGAGCGGGACGAGCAGCTTCGCAAAGTCCCAGGTGTTGCGCATCCACTCCTTCACCTCGTCGCGCTCGAACCAACGCCAGACCATCAGAACCACCGCTAGGCCCATTGCCCCGGCCAGATACCACTTCATGTGGAAGATTGTGATGACCAAGCCCTCTGCTTCTTCGATGTGTTCGATCTCTGTTTTCGCCAGCGTGATCTTGTCGCCGACCTTCATGCCGGCTATCGGGCGGTCGACCTGGATGACGATCTCGTCGCGCGTCTCCTGGAGCAACACCGCGGCGATCTCCGTGCCATCGGCCCTGTGCACAACCACGTTGCCCGGGTTGTACCAATCGCTGAAAACCAGAAATGCCATCATGCAGGCAAAGTAAAGAACGGTCTGCCAGAAGGATCGCCGACCCGGGGGCGGTTCGGGCATGTCGGCCATGGCGTCGTTACGTTCCTGCTCGTCTTTCCGAAAGACAACTGCCATGATCAAGCCGATGACGACGCCGAAGACAATCGCGCCCACCGCCCGCGCCACACCAATATTAAAGCCCAGCACCCGCGCGGTAAGGAAAATGGCCAGGATGTTGAGTGCTGGACCGGAATACAAGAAAGCTGATGCCGGACCAAGCCCCGCTCCTACCCTGTAGATCCCGGCAAACATCGGCAGCACGCTACAGGAGCAAACCGCAAGCACCGTTCCCGAGACCGACGCCACCGAGTACGCCTCGACCTTGTTGGCCTTGGGTCCGAGGTGCCGCAACACGGCTTCCTTGGACAGAAAGGTGATGATTCCACCGGCGATGAAAAGTGCCGGCACCACGCAGGCCAGCGTGTGATTGCGGGCGTACCATTGCAGCATCTTGAAGGATTCGAGGATGGCTGCGGCAACTTTTACATTGGAAAGAGGCAGAAAGTAAGCGACCACAAAGATGAGGAGAAATGTTGCCGCGATCTTCCACTCTCTCACGATGGCCCTCGCATCTATGGCCTGATGGTCATCCAGCCATAAGTGGCCTGCAAAAAAAAGACGTCACTTGCTGATCACCACGCGCTGTTCCTCGAGGTTCTGCCTGAGCACCGACTCGACACACTGCCAGAAACCTCGAAGACAGCGGATCTTGACGCGGTAGAAGGTCATCGAGCCCTCCTTGCGGTCGTCAACAACCCCGGCGTTTTTTAGCACAGCCAAGTGCTTGGACACCGTCGACTGATCCGCTCCCACGAGTTCGGTCAGATCGGCGACGCACATCTCGGATTCCGCGAGTGCGTCGAGGATCAATTGCCGGCTGGGATGGGCCAATGCCTTGGCCACCTTCGCCCGGGCTTCGTAAAGCTGTCTGCTCTTTGCCTTCATGGCTCTATGGCAATTATACCATGGCCGCCCGGGAGATCAACCGCTGCTCAACGGTCGGGTAGCAT
>CAYOQG010000377.1:0-3836 GCA_964405925.1 uncultured Phycisphaeraceae bacterium
GGCGATCAGCCGACTCATGTGCCCAAATATCCCCCATATCAAAGCCTTTTGGATCATGCAGACCCCGAAGCTCGCCCAGGTGTCCTTGAACTGGGGAGTTGACGACATCGACGGCACGGTCGTCTACTACGATATCACCAAGCAGGAAGGCAGTCGATCAACGCATCAGGAACTGACCGTCGATGCGCTCAAACGCCTTATCTGCGAAGCCGGTTGCGAGCCGGTCGAGCGGGACACGCTGTATCGCCGTGTCATTCGCGATGGGAGGAGTTGGCGGATTGAAGGCGAGCCTTGGTCGGGCAGTAACGCAGAAACCGGAAACTAGAGACTGGCGACTAGACACGACACACCGCGGCCGCGCCAAGTCCTTCCGATCAGTGGGGTACGTCGCAGCCACTGGCCGATCTCGCCCCATCCCCTACACTGTGTTGCGCGACCGGTACGAGAAAGGCTAACGGAACGATCCGTCGATAGGAGCGTCGCTAATGGACCGAATCGATTTGAAGCCCGAAGAGTGGATGCATCATCCCGCCCTAGCCAAAGAGACCAACGAGCGAATGGCCCATGAAGGAACACTGCTCGCGTCGCTGGACGCGAGCGGAAAACTGAACCCGATGACAATCGGCTGGGGTGTTTTCGGTACGATCTGGGGTCGACCTATGTTCGCGGTCCTGGTCCGCCCCTCCCGCTACACCTACGGATGCATCGAGGGGACGGGCGACTACACGGTGAACGTGCAGCCGGCTGACCGGCGGGACATTGTAGACCTATGTGGTACGGTTTCCGGCCGAGATCACGCCAAGATGTCCGAACTTGGGCTCACCCCCCTGCCGAGCCGCCATATCAAGAGTCCGGGGATCGCCGAGTGTCCGCTGGTCTTCGAGTGCAAGGTCATTCACAAGAATGACGTCGTCCCGAACGAGTTGCCGGAGGATATCATGCGTGAGTACTATCCAGAGGGTGATTTCCACCGCGTCTACTTCGGGCGGATCCTTGCTGCGTCGGTCGGCCGGCGGTTTCTAAGTGGGCTGGAATGACCCAGTTTTCGGGCAGGGCATTGGGACGTTTGTGGGACAAGCCCACCGGCGTCGCAGGCGGTTCAGCAGGGTCACTAGCCCCTGCAGTCCTCCCCACCTGTACCGGCAGCCCCGGGAACGCAGGTTCGACCGTCGAACAGGCGAGGACCGGAGGTATCCATCGCTCCGCTCTGTGCCAAATCGAGTCAGGCACGGGGTGTGAGCGCTTGATCATCGTGGAATCTGTCCAGCCCAGCCGAGGCAATGTCACTCTGACTTCGTCTGCGCAGCCGACGGTGCCGGAACAACGGCCTGGCCGAGACTGTCAATCGCAATCCCGGGCGACCTATGTCCCACAGGGCTCGTGGAAAACGGTGATCTCTTCCCGACGTCTTCCCAGGTTCATCAAGATTCGCCGCGCCGGGCGAGCCGCGCAAGAATTGCGCCGTGGCAAGCCTGTCAAATTCTGGGCGAATTTGCTTGTATAAGGTCCCGATATGCGGTTATTGTGGGTTTTGGGCAGCGCGATGTCCTGTCGGTGTTGGGGGGAGATCGGGGCAATCACTGCCTACAATATAAGTGGATGGGTAAGTAGCGTTCATCGAATGGAGTGGAGCGATGAGCGATAGCACCGTTAAACAGGGACAGCCGCCCCCCTGCAAGGGGATGCATGTGTTGGTCGTCGGTCGTGGCGACTTCGGCGAGGAGTTCGCCGCCTGGATCGACGAGCAAGCCCACATCGAGCACGTTGAGACATTCGAAGAGGCGCTGGAAGCCCTCCGTTCGGGCCCCTTCGACATCGTCATCGCCCGAGCCGCCGACTTCATGCCGTTTCAAGGGGTCCACTTTGCCAGCCAGGCTGCCGCCATCATCGACAGTGTGTCACACGGCCTTTGCATCGCGGGACAAGGCGGTCAGCTCGAGTGGGCGAATCCCAAGCTGCTGAGCTTTTCAGAGGAAGCCCGACAACGTGTTTGCAACTGCTGTATGGAGACCTTTGCGTGGGCACAGACCGAAGCCCAATCCAGCTCGCCTGATTTCAGCGGGCGGCGGTTCAGCTTCAGGACACGCAAGGGCGAACAGTTTGACGTGACCGCGACGCCGGTGATCGATCTACACAAACGGGTAACGCAGGTTGCCGCCGTCGTTCGTGATGCCACGAGCATGGTCCGGCTTCAGGGTAAGATCAACGCCATCGATCAAGCCGGTCGCGAGCTGCTGAGCCTGGACGCGGCCCAGTTCTCGCGTCTAAACGCCCAAGAGCGGTTGTCGCTGCTGGAACAGCGGATCCGGCGTTGCACGCAGGAGCTGCTCAACTTTGACAACTTCGAGATCCGCGTGCTCGATAAGGAAACGAAGAAGCTGGACCTCGCATTGTCCGCGGGGATGCCTGCCGATGCTGCAAAGGCTGAGCTATACGCCGTCGCGGAAGGGAACGGCATCTGCGGATATGTGGCTGCCCGAGGTCGCAGCTACATCTGTCCCGACGCAGCCAATGATCCGCGTTTTGTGCCCGGCATTGAGGGTGGACGGTCGTCGTTGACGGTGCCGCTGTGGCTGCATGACAAGGTCGTGGGTGTGGCCAACTTTGAGAGCAGTCGACTTGCAGCCTTCACCGAAGACGATCGCCAGTTCGCCGAGATTTTCGGCCGCTATATCGCTCTTTCCCTCCACCTTCTTGAACTGTTGGCCAGCGAGCGCCAAACGACGACGGGACAACTCGGAACAAACGTGATGGCAGAGATCACCGGCCCGCTGAATGACATCCTGACCGACGTGGAGACCCTGGTTGAGGACTACATCGGACACGACGATCTGCGAAAACGACTGAGAAAAATCTCTGAGAACGCAGTCGGGATTCGTGAGACGATCAAAGAGCTCACCTCGCCAAAGCCGGGTGTGACTGGTGTGCGATCGGCCAAGGCGCGTCGAAGGGATCCGCTCCTTGACGGGAAACGTATCCTGATCGCAGATGACGAGGATATTCTTCGGGAGACCGTCTGCGACGTCTTGACCGGCCACGGTTGCCGGGTGTGCGCCGCGGACGACGGAGCCCGAGCGGTCGAGCTGATAAGCCAACAGTCGTTCGACCTGGTGCTCAGTGACATCAAGATGCCGAACAAGGACGGGTATGAGGTGTTCGCCGCGGCCAAAGAGGCGAACCCCAATACGCCGGTGATCCTGACGACCGGGTTCGGGTACGATCCGAACCACACGATCATCCGGGCACGCCGGGAAGGCCTGGCAGCCGTTCTCTTCAAGCCTTTCAAGGTCGACCAACTGCTCAACGAGATTCGCACGGCGCTGAAGTCGGGATCGGCCTAGGCGGGGGAGCTGCGATGCCACGTCGACGCGCGGCCCCCGAATGTCCAACTCGCCCTTCCTTCCGCGTTCCAACAGCGGCGTACGGCCAGTTTTTGACAGGGTCGCCGTATCGCTTGCGTCTATCCTCAAGCACGTGTAGATTCCCGCTTCAACCTTTTGTTGACGGGATCATCGGGATGCAGGCAGGGTGAGCGTCCGGGTGAGCACACGTGTCCTGCCCCGATCCACTCTTGATCGGGGGCGGGAGCGATCTGCCGCCGAGCGTTGGTCCCGGCGAATCCTGACCGCGGACCGGCTTTCAGAGGTCAAGCCCACGCCCGCTCCCGAGGCAGAGGGTTGCGGCGTTACAATAGCTGACCAGGTGTGGATCAACATAAGACTGTCGCGACGGGCAGCGGTTCGCATTACACCGGTAGAATGACGAAACTTGTGGGAGCAAACGGGCATGGCCATTACAGAGCTTGACGTCAAACAGATCGTAGAACAGGGCAACAC
>CAYOQG010000378.1:0-3786 GCA_964405925.1 uncultured Phycisphaeraceae bacterium
GCAGACGGGCGTCGACGCTGCCAGGGTCGAAGCACTGTGGGAAGCACCCCGATCCACGTCCGGACGCACCAGAGCCAATGAAGTGCTGCTCGCCCAGGTCGAACGAGCCCTTCGTGCCGCCGGCATCGACCGAAGCCGATGGCAGGACAGCATCCCTCAACCGCCGATGCGCGTGGCAAAAACCGACTACAGGCGGTTTACGACGCGGTTGTACTTCGAGGGGATCAGGTTGCGGCAGCTGGTGGGCTTCGCCCATTATTTCAGGAGCGATGATCCCACCTTACGTGTTTCGGCGGTGAACCTGACCAATCGGGAGCTTGAAACGCCACATTATGACGTGGGCCTGGCGGTTTCGTACTTGGTTTACGCCCCCAACGGAGGTCAACCGACCTCAGCAGCAGCAAGTCCGCGTGATTGAAGGGAGGGCTTGAGCAACAACACCTCCGAACCTGTTCGCCCTTACCAGCCCGTGGCACGAAAGCTCCCCATTTGTGCACCGCGCTATGCTGACGGGCGGCCGGAGACCCGGCCTTTGCATTGGTGAGGACCCCACCGGCCTGCGGAAGCCTTTACCTGGTTCCGGGGAACGCCTCCTCCCGCCCATGAAAAATCGTTGAGCCCGAAGACCCAGCCATGGTATACTGCATCGTCGATCCTCGCTTCGATCGAAGATGACACAGGGTGCGTCAGTTAAGATCCTTACGATTCCTGCCGAGGACGTGAGTTGCTGTGCCGATGCACGCCCGTCAAACCTACGTCTTTTGGCCCGCTCGCGCGATTCGCGAGATCCCGCGCGTCAGGATCTCGCGAGAGAACAGGAGGGTTTGCCATGCACGGAATCCGGCGTTGCATTCTCGGTGTCCTGGTTGCGGTCTCCCTCAGCAGCATTTTCGAACGGCGGGTCTACGCCGAACCGATCGAGCCCATTCGTTGGCGCACGGGCACTGTGGCATCCGCACCCGCCGACTCTGCTCTGGCGGCCAAGACGATCGAGGCCATCGCGGCTACACCCGGCATCTCGCACCTTGTCGTTCAGTTCAACGAACCCGTCGCTCCGCCTCAGCGGGCCACGCTGGCGGCAGCGGGTCTGGAGCTGCTCAATTATCTGGGCGCGAACGCCTTCTTTGCCGTGGTGTCGCCTGATGGTGTCGACGAAGAGGCATTGGCCACGCTTGAGTCTCTTGTTGACGCCAAGATGATCTCGCGATCCTGGAAACTGCATCCTTTCCTGGTCACCGGTCCGTTGGCGTCCTGGGCCGTCGTGTCCGCACCCGAGCCCGGCCGGGAAGATCAAGCCATTCGAATCGGCCTCTATGTTCTCTTCCACCCTGACGTACCGCTGATGCCGGACGGCGTTGCGGTCGTCAGACAGCACGAGGGCAGGGTTCGGTCCTTCCTCGACGGCGTAAACGGCATGGTCATCGAGTTGCCCCTCACGGATCTTCAGGCGCTCGCGGACGAGGATGTCATTCAGTGGATCGAGCCTCCGCTCCCCCGCATGGAGCCCCTCAACGACAGCGTCCGCGCCATCACCGAGGCCGAGATCGTGCAGGCTCCTCCTTACGATCTGGACGGTTCGGGTGTCACCGTCCTGGTGTATGACGGCGGGACGGCACGGGCGACCCACGAGGACTTCAGCGGTCGCCTGACCGTACGTGACAATACCTGGATGGATGATCATCCGACGCACGTCTCCTGCACGATCGGCGGCGACGGGACAGCCTCCGAGGGACAGTTTCGGGGGATGGCCCCAGGCGTGACGCTCGAGTCATACGGGTTTGAGTACGATGGAAGCGGCATCTTCCTGTACACCAACCCGGGCGACATCGAGGACGACTATGACGAGGCGATCAACCTCCACGGGGCGGTTGTCGCCAACAACTCGATAGGGACCAACACCTGCTGGAACGGTTTCCCCTGCGAAATAACCGGTGATTACGGCGTCACCTCCGCACTCGTCGACGCGATCGTCACCGGAAGTCTGGGCGAGCCTTTCCGCGTGGTCTGGGCCAACGGGAATGAACGAGACTGCCCCTGGTGTCCCGGTGTGCACCAAAACGGTTATCATTCGACTGCTCCACCGGCCTGCGCGAAAAACATCATCTCGGTGGGAGCCCTCAATTCGAACAACGATACGCAAACCAGTTTCACAAGTTGGGGACCCACCGACGACGGCCGCCTCAAACCGGACGTGGCCGCGCCGGGCTGCCAGAGCAACGGCGACCTGGGTGTGACTTCGTGCTCAGCGATGAATAACACCGCGTATCTTGTTGGTTGCGGGACATCCATGGCAGCCCCAACGGTCACCGGTCTCGCCGCCTTGCTCCTACAGGATTATCGTGCGTTGTTTCCCACGGCGGATGATTTCCGGAATTCCACGCTCAAGGCTTTGCTGGCGCATACCGCGGTGGACCTGGCGCCTGCGGGCCCGGACTACAAGGCCGGTTTCGGTTCCGTTCGCGTGCGGCAAGCTGTGGATTTCATGCGGAGTGACAACGGCCTCAACTTTTTCGAGGCGTCGGTGGGCCATCAGGAAAGCTACATGGCCACGGTACGTGTGTCGCCGGGGGATGCACAACTGAAGGTGACACTTGCCTGGGACGACGCCCCGGGAACGCCGAACGTCGAGCCCGCCCTGGTTAACGACCTCGACCTGAGAGTCTACGATGCTGCCCGGGCCCTCTACTACCCCTGGACGCTCGATCCCGCAGACCCCTCGGCACCCGCAACGCAGACACAGGCGGATCACGTCAATAACATTGAACAAGTCGTCGTCGATTCCCCGCAGGAAGGGCTCTGGCTTGTCGAGGTGCTTGGCTTCAATGTTCCGCAAGGCCCACAGTCGTTCTCTCTCTGTGCATCGCCGCGACTCGTCTACGACTGCGATGAGAACGGCGTGCCGGACGACGAGCAGATTCAGGCTGACCCGAGTCTCGACTGCTCTGGCAACGGGGTGCTCGACGAGTGCGAACCCGATTGCGACGGGGATGGTATTGCCGACTCCTGCGAGATCTTCAGCGGAACGAGCGGAGACTGCAACACGAACGCCGTCCCTGACGAATGCGAGCCGGACGACGACTGCAACGCGAACGGCGTTCAGGACATCTGCGACGTGGCTGCCGGCAACGGGACGGACTGCAACCATAACGTGGTCCTTGATGAATGCGACATCGCCGACGGAACAAGCGAGGATTGTAACGGCAACGGGCTTCCCGACGAATGCGAGCCGGACGACGACTGCAACGAAAACGGTATTGCCGACATCTGCGACATCGGTACGGGTACGAGCGAGGACTGCAACGGCAACGGGCAACCCGACGAATGCGACGTGTACGATTGCGGCCCCACCGTCGCCCTATGCCGTTTCGGCGATTGTTGCGCCCCCGAAGGCAACGGAAGCCGCGGCTGCAATTGTACGCGATGTTGCAGCTCGGTATGCGACTACGACCCTTACTGCTGCGAATATGAGTGGGACTCTCTCTGCGCATACTGGGCGCTGCTCGACCCGGAATGCAACTGCGAAGGGGGACCGGGTACCTACAGCTCGGATTGCAACGACAACGACGTACCCGATGAGTGTGACATTGCTGAGGGCACCAGTGATGATTGCAACGCCAACGAGGTTCCCGACGAATGTGACCCCAACTACGACTGCAACGGCAACGGGGTCCAAGACATCTGCGATGTCGCGGCAGGAACGAGCGAAGACTGCAACTTTAACGAAGTCCCCGACGAGTGCGAACCGGACGTTGATTGCAACCAAAACGGGATACAGGACATCTGCGA
>CAYOQG010000379.1:0-3754 GCA_964405925.1 uncultured Phycisphaeraceae bacterium
GCCCCAAAAGGGGCCGCACAATCCTCACTAGAGCATCTCGCGGTTTTGCATACAACATGTTATGGAAGCCGCGCGTCCCCATTCACCGCGAACCCGCGTCCCAACAAGTCGGGAAAGCCTGCTGCTCGGAACGCGATTTCGTGAACGGGTTTCCGGCACAAACGGCGGGCTTCGCTCCGCCCGCCGCTTGCGTATTACGAGGCCATCGGGCTAACATAGGAAGTGGCACCGTCGATGGCGACAGGTCATACGATCGCACGATGCGTTTGAGATGAAGCTCATTGATCACGATCACATGGTGGCGACACTCTCGGCCAATCAATCCGATTAGGCGTTCCGCAGACGGGCTCCGCCCGCATAGGGCCTGTTTGACGCGACGCACCCAAGTCCAGAGAATGCATCCGTCGTCTGCCGCGGCGGACGATCCGGAGGAGCGCGCTACATGCACTGCGCGCGGTGGGCAGCGCGAGCGTATAAGACGCGACCACGGGCCGAAAACGCAATATGGCTCAAGAACCTCTACAGGCGAACCGGATCATCGGGTGGCGGGAGAAGGTTTCGTTTCCCGAGTGGGGTGTCAAGGAAATAGAGGCCAAAATCGATACCGGTGCGCGCACAAGCGCGATTCACGTGGAGGACGTAGTCAGGCTCAAAGGGGATCGTGTGAGGTTTCATTTGGTCACACGCCGACGCCAACCCTTCAAGCACGTCTTGGTAACCGCGGACATCGTCCGCATGACTAGGGTCCGCTCCAGCACCGGGCATACGCAGACGCGCTACGTGGTTTCGACGGTTGTTCGCCTGGGCTCGGTTCGGAAACGAGTTGAGTTAAGCCTCGTACGACGAGAGCGAATGCTCTGCCGTATGCTTTTGGGTCGGACCGCACTCGAAGGTTTTCTGATCGACCCGATTCGCAAGCACCTGCACCGCGCACAAGAGGGCCCTCTGAAGCAGAAGAGAGAATCACGATGAAGTTTGCCATTCTGTCCCGGAGTCCGAGAGCGTACAGCACGAGACGGTTGCGACAGGCGGCAACAGGTCGCGGCCACAAGGCCAAAGTGCTGGATACCATGAAATTCTCCATTGAATTAGAGCCTCGACGCCCTGACCTTCACTATAAGGGAAGACGGATCAATCCCTACGATGCGATCATCCCGAGGATCGGGGCATCGATAACCTACTACGGCACCGCCGTGGTCCGCCAGTTTGAACAGATGGGTGTGTTTTCCGTGAACTCCGCATTAGGCATCCTGCACTCCCGAGACAAGCTCCGCTGCCTGCAAATCCTGAGTCGACACGACGTCGGCATCCCTGAAACCGCATTCGTGAGAAACAAGAGCGATGTGCTGTCCGCGATCGATGGAGTCGGTGGCGCGCCGGTGATCATCAAACTCCTGGAAGGCACGCAGGGCGTTGGTGTCATCCTGGCGGATACTCGTCGCGTGGCAGAGGCCATTGTCGAGACCCTGCAGAGCGCTAGGCATAACGTATTGATCCAGAAGTTCGTGGCCGAGAGCAAGGGAAAGGACATTCGCGCGTTTGTCGTTGGAGATCGTGTGGTCGCCGCGATGCGCCGGACCGCTCAAGGCCAGGAGTTCCGCAGCAACGTGCATCGAGGCGGTAAAACGGAGGCTGTGACACTGGATCCAGTCTTTGAAGAAGTGGCGGTGAGGGCAGCACAGATTGTCGGCTTGCGCGTAGCCGGTGTGGATATGCTGGAGGCCAAGGAAGGTCCTCAAATCATGGAGGTGAACTCCTCACCGGGCTTCGAGGGAATTGAGGAGGCGACCAAGGTTGACATTGCTGGTGCGATCATAGATTACACGGTTGATCAAGTTGCGTTTCCCGAAATGGATCTGCGCCAACGTCTGACCGTCAGCAAAGGCTATGGGGCGGCGGAGATCCTCATTTCACGCAATTCGACCCTGTTGGGCAAGACGATCGAAAGCTCGGGCCTGAGGGACGAAGACATCACAGTCCTAACCATCGCACGTCGGGGAAATGTGATCGCAAATCCCCGCGGCGCGAGGAAGCTCTGCATCGGCGATCGATTGCTTTGTTTTGGCAAGCTTGAGACAATGCGCACCCTCATTCCGTACAGGAAGCGCAGGCGTGTGCGCAAGCTAACGAAGAAGGTGATTCAGGAGGCGTACCAAGAGGAGCACGTCGGAACGTGAGCCTGAGATGACTGACAAACCTCTGACAATCGGCACCGTCGATGTCGATCCTGGCGAGCGACGCGACACGGAGGTTGTGGTGTCCGAGGGCTACAGCGGCCTGCCGGTCGTCGTCCCCGTCACGGTCTGGCGGGCAGCGGTGCCAGGACCCACCGTGTTCATTACCGCAGCAGTCCATGGTGATGAACTCAACGGTACGGGCATCGTGCGGGAGTTGTTGCTCAATGTTCCCGTTGATCTTTCGGCGGGCTCGCTGATCCTTGTTCCAGTCGTTAACATGCTGGGCCTCGACCGGCACCAGAGATATCTCCCGGATCGTCGGGACTTGAATCGTTCCTTTCCTGGGGATGCCCACGGTAGCCTGGCGCGGCGGTTTGCTCATGCGATCTTCCATTCAATCGTCAGACAATGCGACTACGGGATCGACCTTCATACTGCCGCCATCCGGCGCACCAATTTCCCGAACGTGCGCGCGGATTTGACCGACCCAGAGGTCAGGCGACTGGCCTACTCGCTTGGAAACGAGCTCATCATCAACAAGAAGGGACCTTTGGGTTCGCTCCGGCGATCGGCTTGCGCCGCCGGTTGCCCTACCGTCATTTTAGAGGCTGGGGAAGTCTGGAAGATTGAATCCAGTGTCGTGGAATGTGGTGTGCGAAGTATCCGCAATGCCTTAATCGAACTTGGCATGGTTCAGGGCAAGCGGATCGAGCCACCCTACCAGGTTCGTATTGACAAGGCAAAATGGGTACGGGCTGAGGTCGGTGGAATGCTGCAGTTCCATGTTGCGCCGGGCGACCTGGTCCAAAAAGGGCAGGCGCTCGTCACGAAATCGAATCTGTACGGTCGTGATCAGCAAGGCATCTGCTCGCCGGCCGACGCCGTCGTGATCGGTATGACCACGCTTCCGACCGTTGGGCCTGGCGACCCGGTATGCCACCTTGCCATCCCGAAGAAGAAAGATATTGAGAACATCCGCCAAGCCCAGGAGCGAATAACCGGGGAGAGTCTACACGAACGACTCCGAGACGACCTGTCCACAAGCGTCGCCGTTTCTCAACCTGGAGACGGATCCCAATGTTCCCTAGGCCAGGCTTAGGCGCAGTGGGACTCGGCTCGTGTGGCTGAGGAGCAACTCCGTTGCGATGCAACAAGACACTCTTCCGAGCATCTGCCATTTTTACTTGCCCATCGAGCGACGGTCGGCTACGTCATGACCCCACATCAGCACGGCGCCTTCACCACGATTCCCGCTCGCCGTCAGCAGTGTTGGACATTTCGGACACGCGGCTCGGCCCTGAATCGGGCACAGTCCACTTTTTGCGCATCAGTCGGCACCGTGAACTCGGAGAAAGACAAAGCTGAGTCAGTGACGCCAACGTCGCTTCACCGCCCTTCCCTGGTGAAAGCGAGCCCGTGGCCGGGCCATCCCGACCATGGGCTGATGCGGGTGGTCCTTGGTTGGGACCACTTTTTGCGCGGTGCGTTTTTCTCTCTTGAGGCTTTTCGCTCTTCGGCCGCGTCACGCTCATAGCCTCCGCCTCTGGCTTAGCTGTTCTCTTGACTCTATGTAGTGC
>CAYOQG010000380.1:0-3741 GCA_964405925.1 uncultured Phycisphaeraceae bacterium
GTGACCACGATGAGCTAATCGGCAAACGGCAAGAATTAACTAGAATTATTATTATTCCGACCCCGGAGCACAAGCGACCGGTATGCACGTCGGCGGATCAGAACCGCGACTGTGAAGGAGCGGCCTCACGCGCGAACCGCGGTTGACCATCCGCGCCCCCTTTCCTCCCCCTTCCAGGGAGAGGATTGAGGTGGGGATGATAACCTGCACTCCGCCTGTCGCTTGCCCCATACGCGCCATTCGTAGTGTTGCGGTCTGCACGGGGGACCCCACGTGCTTTGCACCACGAACCCGCCCTTGCCGGACCTGTGACACTCAATGGCGGACAACGCCGTCGCTCACCTTCCAGCCTGAAGGGCTGACATAGAGTAGCCCGGGGCACCGCCCTGGGGAACCACGCCGATACCCCACCATGCCCTGAAGGGGCATCATAAGAACCTCGTCCCTGTGATGAAGCCCCACGCAATAAGGTTCGAGGCCCTAACCGATACACGTAATCGTCATTTGCTATACGCCCAGCAGCGTGTGCTGCATGGCTGGCACTGCATCCTGACGTGGCGAAGAATGGGGACCCGGGCGACATTATTACGAAGATTCCAACTCGACGATGACTGGGTTGATCACGCCCACCCGGCGGGCGCGGTCACTCGGCTGGGGCAAATGCGCGTTGGAACTCAGCCACGTCGTACAGGTCGACGTCGGAGTCGGCGTAGCGGCAGCCGGGCCCGGCGTCGTTTTCCGGGCCGCCCTTGATCCCCGGGCAATCGTTGGTGAGACATTTATGAAATAGAGATCACGCCCGTCGACCTCCTCGCCGCCATCGTAATCCCCGCTACCGTCACTCGGAACACGCTCCAAGCGCACATAGTCCCAACGTGTTGTGTGGGCTGCGTCAGGCTTGCTGCACCATGAGAAGAAGTCTCAACCGATCAAAAGCTACAAGCAGATGCACATGTTGGTGGCGGCGGTGGAGAACAACGCCGTTGACAGCAACAGGTACTGGCACAAATGGTCAGAACCCGTCAGAGGATGTCAACGAGCGCTGGGACATCCTCCATTAGCATGTTGAAGTGGTAAGTTATTCCCAGTTCAGCCAAAACCAGCAATGGCACTCCGTTGTGGTGATCCATCTCCGAAGGAGGGAGCGGGCTTATCATGTGCAACTTCACAGAGAATCCAGGACCTACGTAGGTGAGGGGAGTTCCGCGGCAGTAGTCGCTGTCGCCCCCGTTTATGACAGGGAGATCGTAACCTGGGGTATTCTCCTGGAAAAGCCAACCTTCAGTGAGGTCGCGATCAGCAGTGTGGGACCCCGCATGGGTTCAGTCGAGGTCTTTCCGGAAGGCGTTGCCCTCGTACAACGACGGAGACACGGCGTACAAGGCGAGAGCGATGGTTGCGACGGACATGGTCAATGTCGGACCCTGCTGAATACTTCCCTAATTCCTCACTCGCGCGCGAAGAACAGATCAGCCAAATGCCGAGGGCCTCCACGGGCACAGGTCATCCATTCTACTGCGTGTATGTGATATGAGTCAAACAGAAAAACCTTCGCCATATCTTTCCTACAGTGGAGAATTGCGATGAGATGGGATCAATACAATGTGCGTAAACAGTGCTGGTCGATGGGTTTGCTCGGTGTCCTTCTTCTGAGTTTTCCAGGAGCCGCGCTCGCCGACCCGACCATTACGGTTACGTGGGGGTGCCCGGGCTCGCCATCGTCCCCTAGCGACTACTACGTTGACTACACCGATACAAGTCACCCAGACGTGGAACTCAAGACTGAATGCACTTCGTGGGAGATCAAGTCAGTCGACGGGGCCAGCGCTGGCAACATCGGCGCGATCACCACAGACGGATCCGGAACCTACGGCTTGATGATCACCGATGGTAGTGGGGGAGACGGTGCAAACGACGTTGAAAGCATCATCCTTGATCCGTCGAGCGATTCCGACTGCTCCAACCTTAGTGGGAGCATCGCCGGGGACCTCTTGGGCGACCTGTTTCTTCAGGAGTCCTCGGGGAGTTCTGGGGGGACACTCTCCTTCACGATCGACGGCGACGTCGAGGGCGATTTGACGATCCCCAACCTCTCGTACCTACGCATCGACGGCACGGTCGAGTCCACTTCCGCTATTACCGTCGGAGAGGTGGTTGGCGCCGGTACCGTCCTGAGCGTCAACTCGTACGGGAGCTTTGCCGGTGACCTCACGTTGCAGGGTGGGCTGCCGAGTGGTAACGCCGTTGTCATCGTCGGGGCTATGGCAAGTACCGCATCGATCGACTTCAACGGCGAAGAGGTCGCTGGAGCCCTCCAGATTCTTGGTGGGGCCGCCAGCGGGAGCGCCATCAGCGGCGGCGCCGTGGGCGCCGATGTCGTGCTGGCGACCGGCGGCGACTTCGACGGGAGCGTCACCTTTTCCAGCGTTTCGTCCAACGGACGGATCCTCATCTTCTACGGCGACGTGGATGGGACGATCGACATCACGGGCAACATGGCCGGCACGATCACTGCGAGCAGCGGAGATTTGAACGGCGACGTAACCATTGGCGGTGAGCTGACCGGGGAAATCTGCGACGACACCCTGGACGCAGAAACGGGCCTGGGCGCGAACTTCGATGTCTACTGCTATGCCAACGGTTGGACGATCTGCGAGGAGTACGGGTGCACCTGCACCTGCGACTACGATTCCTGCGACGACTGCGACGACAACGACATTTGGGACGAATGTGATGAGGGTAGTCCTGACGCGGTCCTGATCGACACAACCTACGCCTGTGGCGACACGTTGACACGGACACAGGATCACGTGTTGCGGTTCACGTTCGCCTGTGGCATCACGGCTCCGGATGCCGGGGAAGTGGAGATTCGCGAGCTGTTGGCCAACGGTCAGTTCGGCAGCGACCTTTCCAGCTCGTTTGCCTTCACCGTCGAGAACGGAAATGTCCTTCGGGTGGAAGAAGACGGGACAGTGCTGGACAATGAGACCTGGTATGCGGTGCTCAATGACGGCGGTTGGTCGGGGGTGGATGACTTCGAAATGGATTATGTCGTGGTCCGTGGTGACGCGAATAACAGCGGTTTCACAAACTACAGCGATCTGTCCACCATCAACGCCAACTTGACGGACCCGGCCGAAGACGATGATCGCAATGACATCGACGCAAGCGGGGCCGTGAACTCTGCGGATGTCAGCACGGCGAACGACTATATCAATTCCGAGGCCGAGGAAAAACCGACTGGCCATACTTGCACGTTGCCTTAAGGTGAGGCATCGGCGTGCAGCGATCTCAAAGTAGGCGTGCCAAAGGGTATGCCCGGTGAGCCGATCGGCTGCTCACCCGACCTACGGCGGGTAAGCACCTTTCGTAGAGTCGGTTGAGCAGGGTGCCCCGTCCTTCGCCCCATTAAGTTCATGTTCAACTCCTTCTCTCATGCAACGGGGCGAAGGGCGGGGGACGGATTTCGCCCCTCCGCAAGTCGTAATTCGTTCTTCGCAATAAGAGCGTTTACACACCTGATGCCGCTTGACCCCCTTGACCGGCGATTCGATTAAGTCCCCCTTCGTCCCTCCGTCGCTCCGTCGCTTCGTGGCTCTTCATTTCCGCCTTCCGCATTTATCCTTCCCTTTGTCGCTCCGTCGCTTCGTCGCCACTTTCCCCCATTCGCCATCCGCCATTCCGCATTCATGCTTCCTACCCCCACCTTGCCCTCCCCCTGCAAGCACGAGTGTGTGATCC
>CAYOQG010000381.1:0-3727 GCA_964405925.1 uncultured Phycisphaeraceae bacterium
ACCTTTGCCTCGACGAAGGACACGACGACCCCGAAGTCAACAACCACTTGACATGGTGTGACGAGTGTCAACGTTATGTGCGCCTGATTAGTCGGTTCGTAGGCGCACTGGATGAACTGCACGATGCGACAGAATCGATCGTTGCCCGACGCTCTTTCGAGCCATTGAGCCGGCGCCCGCGAATCCACCGGCGAGTCATCGGCCAGCGTTTCGCGGCCATCGCCGCCCTCGTGGTTGTGGCCATCGGTGCGTCTCTATATTTCGGAATCCGGCCTGGGCCGACACGGTTGCCCTTGGAAACGGACTCGGTGAACACGCCGGACAGACGCATTGGCATCTCGCTCCGCGGCGAATCGGCTGATCGCTTCGTGGCAGTGGCGGCGTCAACGTCGCAGGACAACGTTCAGATGTTCTGGCTCTATCCGGCGCTAGCTAGCGGAGGCGAGCCCAACGCGGCCGCTTCACAAGACCAAGAGGGCGGCGACGCTGCACCGCCGGCAGACTCGCACGCGCCGGGGTAACGCACGACGGACGGAACACAAGATCTTCTAACATTGCCTTGGAAACGGGAGAAAAAGAATGACACTGGCGAGACAATGGTTTTACGTGAGTTTATTGGGTGTTACATCCCTGTCGGTTTGCCTTCAGACCCACGCGCAAGAGCAACCGACACAACCCCCACCGCCCGACATAGTAACCAAGGTTATCGAGTTGGCTCACCTTGATGCCTATGAGGCGGCTCACGCCATCGGGGAGTTGCCGCTGCCTGTCAGTGCGGTTGGAATGGGTGAGACTAAGTTGGTGCTGAGTGGGACTTCAAAAGACATACAGCGTGTTCTGGAAGACCTGATAACGCCCCTGGACGTACCCACGGCCGGCGGCTCCTCCAAGATGATCACCGAATTCCTCCCTCTTGCTGGGATTCGTACGGATGATCTCATGTCGGCGCTCCGTACGGTGACCACCGGGACTCCGACTCGGCTCGCCATTGATGAGATTAACCGGATGCTCGTCGTCCGAGGCACGTCGGATGCCATCGCGGAGATCAAGGGACTCCTTGCACAGCTAGAGAAGCCTGTCAAGTCCTTGACGCTGCATTTCTCTTTTATCCGGACCAGTATCGGGAAGAGAGATACGACTGATTTGGCCCCCTTACCGAATGCACTGAAACCTGTCGCTAAGACACTCGAAGAGAACGGTTTCGCCAATCCGTCGCTCATGGCGCCCGTTGTTGTCGTCGCCAACGAAGGTCAGCGTTTCGAATCAGAGTCGGCCCTTCGCACCGTGTACGACGAACAAGCGCTCGAAGAGAACCTAGTATTCACGGTTACTGGAGGGGCTCGATTGCAGGAAGATAGGAACCTGGTCCATTTGAACGTCGATGCCAAGATCCAAGGGGAGTATCTTGACGAGAGCGAAGGGATCGCCAACGGCGAAGCACATTTTCATGCGGCTACCACGATCGCTGCCAAGCTCGGAAGCTACGTGATCCTCGCCGCGGCACCGGGATCGACCGCACGTGGAGATACGATCGCCCTCGTGGTACGGGTGACTGCGAACACCGAATAAAAGTCAGGTCGCGGACAGAGCCCCGAAGATCGTGAATCTTAAGCGTCCTATCCGCGGTGGGTGGCAGGGAACGATGGTCCGCGCGGTGCGTCTCAGACTGCACGGGCCATCGTACGTTTCTTTTTGGACCCTTCTATTGCCCTGCGGAAGTGGCCGCGATGCCATCGAACGGATGACTGACCGAACCCCGCGTTCGTTGGATAGGGACAGCATGCCCTTGACTGTTTGACAAGTTTCCACGCGAATCTCGATCTGCGACCCCCGAATACCCAATCTGGTAATCTTCGGCAACCCTGGCCATAATGGAGGCTGCGGGGTTGTACACCCTCAATCTCATAGTAGGAGTCATGTGATGAATCGCCGATTTCGCCTTGTTGGTGTCGCCATCTGCGCACTGTTTCTGCTTCCGTTCCTCCTACCCTCGGTATACGCGACGGAACCGTCGACCGCCAGAGTCAACGGCACGCTCAGCGAAATCGAGGGCGTCCGTGTCCTTCGGGTCTGGGGCATGCCCCAGAAGCGGGGCTTCGCTCATGGCTACCTTCTCGCGGACACCATCGTGGAGCTGGCTGAAGGGTTCCTGGCCAACGGACCGCTGGGGGGCAGCTTTGAACGCTATACCAAAGAGATGCTGCCCAAGCTGGGTCGGATGAAGATCGATCCGCGCCATGAGGCTGAGATGCAGGGGATTCTCGCGGGCATTGAAGCCAAACTCGGCGGCCCGGCGAAGATCGACTTCCTGGGGCGTCCGCTGAAGTATGAGGACATCGTGGCCATCAACTGTACGGGTGACTTCGTTCGCTCCGGGTGTTCGTCGTTCGCGGCCTGGGGCGAGATGACGGAGGGCGGTCATACCATCGCGGGGCGCAACATGGATTGGCCCGAGCTCCCCTCGATGATCAAGACACCGATCGTCTTCGTCAACGCGCCTTCGCCCCAGGTGGGCGCGAAGGGCTGGGTGGGGATCACCTGGCCCAGCTTCGTCGGATGCCTCACCGCCATGAACAGCGATGGGGTAACCGTGGCCACGCACGATGCCGGCGGTCGCCCGCCGTCAGTGACCAGCGGGTTCACGCCCTACTGCTGGACTTTCCGGAGGGCGGTGGAGACAGCCGCCGCAGACACGGCGTTCGAGGACGCCGCACGGGTGGTTCGAGACGAGATCTCGATCGTCGGGAACAACATGATGGTCACCAGACCGTTCGCCAATGGCCAGCCGGCAGCCGCCGTCCTCGAGTTCGACGCCGACCTGACGAATGGAGACGGTTTGACGGTCCGCAGGGCGGCCGAGGGCGCGCGATTCCTGATTTGCACGAACCATCTTCGCGAACGGAGGGATCCGATCAACTGCTGGCGATATGGACAACTAGAACGGGTGCTCGCTAGGATTGCCAAGAGTAACGGAACGCGGCACATCACGCTCGATCGGGCGCGGAAGATGCTCGGAGGCGTTTCGCCGGAAGATACCTTCACTTACCACAGCGTCGTGTTTGAGCCCGACAAGCGGTTGATGCACGTGGCCTTCGCTGATCCTGTCAAGGATGCACCGAAGTGCAAACCTGTGACACTCGACGTGACCAAGCTGCTCGCGGGCGATTATCCTGGCGGGAAGTAGCAACTGACGCGATCGAGGTTTCCGGATCAGTTGCAAGGGTGTGCCACTGCTCTGGAGCAGTGCTGGGAACTCCGGTATGAATCAAGTTTAGGCGGCCGTTGCGCACCGCACATTTCATCAGGGAGGTACCCGACAAATGAAATCCTTTCGCCAAGAAGTGTGGTTTGAGGTTCCCACGCGTCGAGCGCTTGTTAACATCACGCCTCGAGTCGAGGCTGCTTTGGCCGAGAGCGGCATCCGCGAGGGGCTTTGCCTGGTCAACGCCATGCACATCACGGCCAGCGTGTTTATCAATGACGACGAGCCGGGCTTGCACGCGGACTACGAGGAATGGCTCGAAAGCCTCGCCCCGCACGAACCCATCGAACGTTACCGCCACAACCGAACCGGGGAGGACAACGGCGACGCTCACCTGAAGCGTCAGATCATGGGCCGTGAGGTGGTCGTAGCGGTGACTGAGGGTCGTCTCGACTTTGGCCCCTGGGAGCAAATCTTCTACGGTGAGTTCGACGGGCGGCGGCGCAAGCGCGTTTTGGTCAAAAT
>CAYOQG010000382.1:0-3721 GCA_964405925.1 uncultured Phycisphaeraceae bacterium
GCTGACACCCTGCCACCTCATCACGCCGGGGCGGGTTGGGCGGTCAGGAGGGTGACGTAGCCGGTGGTTGGGGCTGCTCGCTCTTCGCCGAAGCGGAAGAGTCTGGCGCTGTTGAAGATGACCACGGCGGTCGCGACCGTATGGGCGAAGGCGGCCCAGATCGGGGTGAGGGGTCCCCAGACTGCCAGTGTCATCATGGCGACAATGAAAACCACACCGAAGATTATGTTCTGCCAGACGACACGCATGGTGCCCCGCGACAGTCTGATCAAAAACGGTAGCCGGCTTAGATCGTTGTTCATCAGGGCGATGGAAGCGGAGTTGATGGCCACGTCGCTCCCGGCTGCGCCCATGGCGATGCCCAGATCGCTGGCCGCCAGCATCGGAGCATCATTCACACCATCCCCGACCACTGCCACCCGATGACCACGCTTGCGGAGGTCGTCGACGAGTTCGAGCTTCTCTTCAGGCAGGACCTCGGCCTGAACCTCGGTGCAGCCCATTTCCGCCCCCACACGTCGAGCGACGGACCATTTGTCACCGGTGACCATGGACAGGTTGCGGATTCTGAGCTTGCGAAGATCATCAATGGCTGTCCGGGCCTCGCTTCGGGTCCGGTCCTCCAACCCGATCCAGCCTAGGCAACGGCGGTTACGGGCGACGTAGAGGAGGCTGACACCCTCCGGCTCGGTGTACTCCGGATCGCGCATGATACTCATGTCCGCCTTCTGATCGGTAAGCCAAGTGCTCCGGCCCACCATGATCTCATCGCCGTTCAACTTCGCAGCTACACCCCTCCCGGCAGCCTCCGAAAAGTCCGATGGTTGGACGAGATCGATCTTGGCCTTTTTCGCCACGGCCACGAGGGCGAGCGCCGCAGGGTGTTTGCTCATTTGCTCCGCCGAGGCGGCAGCCTGGAGAAGATCAGCACCATCGACACTCGGTGCGGGTTTCATCTGCGTAACGGAAAGCTCGCCGGTCGTGAGCGTCCCGGTCTTGTCAAAGATGACTGCCGTCAAGGTTCGGGCGAATTCCAACTGGACAACGTTCTTGATCAGGATGCCCAGGCGGGCTGCGCAGCTTAAGGCAGCCACCATGGCCGTCGGTGTTGCCAAAACCAGAGCGCAAGGGCATGCGATGATCAGCATGGTGATGGCCTTGTGGATACCAATGTCCTTGTCTGCGGAAAAGAACCAGACCACGGCGGCCAGCATGCAGATGGTTGGTGTATACCACCCGGCGTATCGATCGATCACTCGCATAAGGGGGATCCGGGTCTGTTCCGCACCCAGGATCAGATCCTGGACACGCCCGAGGGTCGTATCCTTTCCCGCTTTCGTGACGCGGATCTCGAGAGAACCGGTCAGATTGCTGGTTCCGCTGAAGACCTCGTCCCCGGCACCCTTATCCACCGGCAGGGACTCGCCGGTGATGTTTGCCTGGTTGATGCTTGACTCGCCCGAGATGATCTCCCCATCCGCGGGTACGTTATCCCCCGGTCGCACGCGAAGAACATCACCGGGTTTCAGCTTTGACGCCTGGATGATCTCCTCCGACCCATCAGGCAGGATGCGGTACGCCTTATCGGGCGTTAAACGAAGCAGCGACTCGATGGACGCTCGAGCACCGAGAGCGGTCCGGGTCTCGATCAGGTTCGAGACCACCATGAAGAAGGCAATGATTCCGGCCTCTTTGTATTCCCCGAGGGCGATGGCGGCGACGACCGCGAGGGCCACTAGCTCCTCCATATGCGTATGACCGTGAAACAGGCATTTGAGCGCGTGCCACACGAGCGGCGCACCTAACAGAATCGCCCCGAACAGGGCGATGACATCGGAGTAGGGATTATAGGTTTGGCCATCCGGTCCTACAACAAGCTCATGCTGGAACAGGGTCCTCGCCACGAAGGGGAAGTCCACGATGAAGGAGCAGACGACGAGCATCCCACCCCAAAGGGTCCAGATGAACATTCGGCTAGCCTTGATCGTCTCGTCTTTGATTTCGATCAGATGAGCATGGGCCATGTGAATCGTCCAAAAGTCGAGAAGTCGAAACCTGAACGGCAGCCAACTCCGAAATGCTGAGGTTTCGACGTCTCTCGGACAGCCTGTTTTTCGAACATACTACGCAGAGCGGCCTGCGCCAGTTCGACACGAACCGACAGCTGCCGAACGAATCCTGATGGCTAGCGGGGCTGCCAAGCCCTGATCCACCGGGAGGACCGCCGCTGGGTAGTGTAGGCGAGCGCAAACCAATGAACACCTGCGCAGGCCCGCCTTTTACGGCGGGCGAGCGGGATCCATCCTTGGCGCGGGGCCGTCATGGTGAAGCGCGGTTCGTGCCGAAGTTATTGCCGTAGATGACATAAACGTCGCCCACGTCGCGGCGCCGGCCGACAGCCGCATCGCTGCCCGGTGCATTCGGCCCCTGCGGGTAACTGAGGTCGATGAAGTCAGCCTTCGGGATGCCGATCGCAATGTCGCCGAACCCATCGTCATTGATGTCGCCGATATACGCCACGCTCATGGGCGCGGCCTCGTTGGGGCGACCGGCGACGTACGGGCTATAGAAGACGACACCGGGCAAATCCTCCGAGCCGACCTCCCTTAGGTTCCACTTCGTGTTAACGAGGTGGGTCCCACCGAAAACGAGATAGACGACACCGAGGCGGTTTCGGCCGGCGGGGTCGCGCCAGACTTCTCCCGGTGCGACGATCAGAATGTCTCCGAATCCGTCTTGGTTGAAGTCACCTGCGGAGCTGATATCCAACCCGGCACGGTGTCCCGCCCCGCTCCCGTAGAAGATGGCACCAGGTAGCTCCCGAGAGATGGGATTGGCCAGCTGTGTGATGTCCCGATCGCCGTTGAGGAACACGCCCCCAAAGATGATCCCGACCAGGCCGTTATCTACCAGGTTCTCGCAACAGTTTGCCCCTCGGCCGAAGACGCAGTCATCAGAAGGTTCACAATCCTCGGACAAACAGCAAAAAACGCATCGGTCGTCGTCATCGATGTCGCTGTCGTTGTCGTAATCAAACGCCCTGCACGGATCGCCAAAGAAGACGTAGTCGCCGAAGTTTACCTGGCAGTCATTAAACAACAGGACGTTCAAGTCGGCAGAGTTTGTCAAACCATCGCCATTGGCATCCGTGGCACAAGTGGTTCGCACGATACCGCCAAAGTCAGCTCTTGGGGATGAGAAGAACACGTCCTCGATCCGGTCGCCATTGACGTCGAGTCCACTGGTCTGCCGCCACCCAATCTGGTCGCCCGGTTTGACACCGCGGACACGCAGCATGGGCGTTCGGAGAAGCGGATCGTCGGCGTTCTTGAGATCAAAATCGCCAAGGACGTTTCGACCGTACAACACGTACACCGCACCTGTATCCTTAACCGTCCCGTTGTCGTTCAGGTAGGCACCGCACAAGATGTCATCCAAACCGTCCTGGTTGAAGTCCCGTGCTGAGCTCGCACCACCAAGCATGTCGTCCAGGTCCTCGGCAAACACCTCGAACGTATCCGGCGGGATGTCCATGTGCCGCCCGGAAATGGGAGGGCTGCAACGTCCGAAGGGGTCGTGCCCCGGCTTATGCTGATCCAACACGGGGATGATCGTGCTGCCATCCTCAGCGCTGGTCTTGTCCCGCCAGAACGGAGCGTTGTAGTCATTCCCCGGAATCACCGCAACGCTGCCGACAAAAAGCGTGGACCAATAGAGCGTG
>CAYOQG010000383.1:0-3682 GCA_964405925.1 uncultured Phycisphaeraceae bacterium
GGGGGCCTTTACCGGTGCTATCTCTCAACACATTGGCCGATTCGAACTGGCCGACAACGGCACGTTACTGCTCGACGAGATTGGTGAGATCAGTGCCTCGACGCAGGTCAAGCTCCTCCGCTTGCTTCAGGAGCACGCCTTCACACGCGTTGGCGGCACGAAGACGATCTCCTGCGACGTTCGAGTCATCGCCGCCACTAACCGCGACCTGAAGCAGGAGATCACGGAGAGCAGATTCCGTGAGGACCTGTTCTATCGACTCAACGTCTTCCCGATTCCAGTGCCACCTCTCCGGCAGCGGCGCGAGGACATCCCCGCGTTGGTGGAGCATTTTGCTGGCGTCGCCAGCGCCGAGCTTGGCGTTGCAGCTCGTAATGTCACACCCGAAGCCATCCGGTTTCTAACCGCCTATAACTGGCCCGGCAATATTCGCGAGCTCGCCAACGTTATCGAGCGTGCCGTCCTCCTGTCAGACGGCACGGTGATCCTGCCTGAGCATCTTCCGCCGGAAATCGCCACCGCGTCCGCTTCGGAAGAAGTAACGAAACCCACCGCTGGTGGCCTCTGGGCCAGCGAACGAGCCATGATCCTCAAAGCCCTTCAAGAAAATGACTGGAACCAATCCAAAGCCGCCCGCACTCTCGGCATCTCCCGCGACAACCTCCGCTACCGCGTCAAAAAATACAACATCAAACGCGAGTAGCAGGGTGGCACGGGGCCGCCATCCGCGGCCCCGTGATGTTGATGCCGGGCAATGCCTTGGGTCAGATCACCAGGGCAGGACGAAAAAAGACGCTTCCGCTGCGGCAGAGTCCCCCTCCTCGGCTTCGAGCAGCGAAGTCAAGTTCTTCACAGCGATGGCCGCATTACCGTCCGTCGTCCGAAGACAGCCAATACGTCGCCCGAGACTCGCGCGGAGGGCTCCGTATGCCCGGGTCACACCTTCCATCGTCGACCGATCAACGGACCGCGGCTATTCTGCACTCGGGGTAACACCCGTGCTGCGCGGACTTCCCCGGCCAAAGTAGGCCTTAGCTCCCGTCAAGAGCAAGAGTGCTAAGATGGCCAGCCCCCATCCCGACCCCGTGGGAATGACCGGAGTATTTGTGCAGCGGTCCAGGAGTTCGTCGCAGAACAGATCCGGTGGGCACGGTGGTGTGCCCGCGGAGCATATACCGTCGGCGCACGCCTCGTCACCATTGCAGAACTCCCCATCGGGACATGGTGTTCCGTCAGCCGCCCAGTTTACCTGGCAGTTGCCAAAGCTGTCGCAACTGTCCGGGTCGTCACAGGCGGTCTCCGAGGTATCACCGCATGCAGAACCGGCCGGCTCTAGCGGATGCATGCACAGACCCGAGCTGCAGACATCCTCTGTACACTCACTTCCGTCGTCGGGGCACGGCGTTCCATCAGAGGCCCAGTTCACCTGGCAGTTGCCAAAGCTGTCGCAACTATCCGGGTCGTCACACGGAGTGCCCGCGGGATCACCACACGCCGTACCAGCCGGCTCTGCCGGATGCACGCACAGACTCGAGCTGCAGACATCCTCTGTACACTCATTTCCGTCGTCGGGGCACGGCATTCCGTCAGCGGCCCAGTTCACCTGGCAGTTGCCAAAGCTGTCGCAACTATCCGGGTCGTCACACGGAGTGCCCGCGGGATCACCACACGCCGTACCAGCCGCCTCTGCCGGATGCACGCACAACTTCAAGCTGCAGACATCCTCTGTGCATTCATTTCCGTCGTCGGGGCACGGGGTCCCGTCCGGCACACCCAGGTCGGGCGGACAGGCTGCATCCTCACCTGTGCAGAACTCCTCTACATCACATGGCCCAGCCGATGGGCGGCACTCGTTGGTGGTGAACTCACGCTGACACTCGCCGGCTTCATCACACACGGCATAGGTACAGGGATTACCATCGTCACAGTCCGTATCGTCCGTGCATAGGAGGATGTCGATGTAAAGTGGCCAGTCCAGCCCCGTGGTGATTAGATCCTCTACGTTGCTACCGTCGAGACCGGCTCGTCGGATGTTTGGCAGCTCTCCCCAGTCCACCCAGTACATCCGACCCGCTTCCAAGTGCAACGCGATTCCAAACGGGCGGTCCAATCCCGTCGTCACAACGTCCTGAACTATCGTCCCATCCAAGTTGGCCCGTTGAATCTTGTGGGTGCCTTGATCGGTCCAATACATCTTCCCGTCAGACATATCGAGGGCAATGCCGCTCGGCCCGTACACACCCGTCGTCACCAGGTCTTCGACGTCGGTCCCATCCAGATTTGCCCGCTGGATCTTCCGACCGGTCGTGTTGCTGATGTTGGGCCAGTACATCTTCCCGCCGATGACATCCAGAGCGAGGTTGTAGGCCTCCGCAAGGACGAGGTATTCGCGTTCTGACCCGTCCAGATTGGCCCTTTCTATTCGCTTCGTCCCGCCTCCAAGGTCCGACCAATACATCTTGCCGTGCACCAGATCCAGCGCGATTCCGCGCGGAACGTGCAGGTTTGTGACAAGAGTCTCGATGTCCGTCCCATCCAGATTCGATCGGCGAATCGTCCCCGTAAACCCCGGCCCCGGACCAACCTCGGCATAGTACATTTTTCCCTCAGACAGGTCGAAGGCGATCCCATGGACGATGTCAAGCCCCGTCAGAACTTCAGCGATGCTGGTCCCGTCGAGGTTTGCTTTGAGAATTGCGTCCACTCCGCGATCAGTCCAGTACATTCCGGCGACCTGGGACAGGACTTCCGCCGGCAGAGGTTCGTCCGGCGGGTCAGCGCGATCACCTACCTCGAGGATCTCGTCCCCGGGCTCAGCCGCATTGATGGCGTCGTCCAGGTGGACGTACGCATCCCCCCATGATGTGCCGTCATTTGCCCCCGCTGCCTGTGGATCAACGTACAGCGTTCTCCCCGCGAAAGCCGTACCTTGCGTTCCCAGTCCCGCCGCAAGCAGCGACGACAGCAGAACTGACATCCTGAGCTTGCCGTTCATTTGCTATCCCCCTGAAATGAAACCAGCGAATCAAGTGAGCCGTCACGCACGAGCCCACGTCCCCCGTTCACCGGTCTTTTCGCATACATGTTACCAAAACAACCTGCTCAAAGCCAGCCGCAATCGCCTCGAAGTGAGCCGAAATCGCTGATTTAGAGCGATTCTCGCATTCGTATTCCGCTTCCACGGGCCGGGATGCGGCATCGGACTGCGAGAAACCGCGCGGGCTGAAGCCCCCGGCTCGGAACACGATAACCAAAAACGCTCTAACCGCCTTGAAAGCTGCCTGGGCCGTCCACAACTTCGATTGTGCGGCGAACGCGCTGGGATCTGCAGCAACCGCTGCTCTGTGCGCAGCGTCGAACAGTAGCGCGGGTCATTGACCCACCTGGTTGCCAATCAGAACCGTTCCGATGTGCGTCGGGATAAGGGAGCGGCCCACGGGTCAACGTGGTTGACCCATGCCGCCCGGCGTTGCTCGATGAGTTCATGTCGCCTCGGTTCGCTCGGGTCAACGGACCCCAACACAAAAGAACGGGCGCGGGCACTGTGATCGAACGCAAGAAACGCCCCAAACCATGGACTTTCCCGCTCCGCCATTCTCGTTCCGCCTTCCTCGTTCCCCGCTCCCTGTGGCCGATTCGCCGACGCCGCTCTAGCGGCGTGGATTTGATAGACCGATGACTC
>CAYOQG010000384.1:0-3646 GCA_964405925.1 uncultured Phycisphaeraceae bacterium
AACTTACGGAGGCCGTCAAAGCACTCCGCCTGGCCGTGGAGCGAACCCAACTCAGCAGTGAACCCCCAACACCAGCGCTCGGCCGGCGTCTCTCCGACTACGTATTGATGTTCATTAAGTCCGCCTGGGGCGGGGCAAGCGGAGCCAAACCGGAAACCGAACTTATCGACGAGCTTTTTGGCTATGCCGCTCTGTTCGCACCTGACCCGCCCGCCCACTTGGCCTATCGATTCCGGTTCGGTGAGCTCTTCTCGGCCCTTGGTCAACCAAAGCGCGCCGTCTCGCTGTACCAGCAGGTTCTTCGCGATCGCTCGCTTCGAGAGCTGCCATGGGCAGAGCGGCGACCGCTGGCGACAGACCGGCCAATGGCGGTGATAGACGGGCGACTGACGGCGGACCTCGATCAGACGACCTCGGAGTCGGCAGGTGCGTACGCGGAGGCTCAGATCGAAGTGCTTATTGCCAAGCACGGACGGGCGGTGTACGCGCTCCATGAAGCTGAAGCGCAGCAGTGGCTTAGTGCCGCCAGGGCGCAAGAAGACGAGGCGATGCTCAAGCGGGTCGTGGAGACATTTCCCAATAGCACAGCCGCTCCGATTGCCGTGATCGCCCGAGGCGATTTGCTGATCCGACGGGGAAAACCAAAGGAGGCGGCTGAACAGTTTACCTACGCATACCATCGCTGTCGCGATTCAGTCGATCGGCCGGCGTTGCTGAAGAAGATTGCGGACGGGTACGAGCTGGCCGGTAAGCCGGAATATGCCTATCGCTGGCTGACGATGGGGGCCCGTCAATACCCCGGTGTTCGCTTTCCCGCGGTCTCGGGTGAAGGACGACTGGTCGGCTTTTCGGACTACCGCGAGCGACTGGCTCACGTACGCGAACGGGTCGAGCCGTCGCGGCCCAACGTGACCTTGCCGCTCAACAGGTCGTACACTGTCGATCTAGAGGAGGGTGCCTCACTCTTGACACCATGGTTTGGTGACGAGCCCGGGTCCAGTTGGTCACGATGCTTCGTTCGTCTTCCAAGGAGTGTCCAGGCGATCGACCCGGGCAGCGGTGAGGTCGTGTGGCCCCGAGCTGCGACAGCGCGAGGCGTCGTTGAACTGCTTCTTGCACGAGCCGATCAGGCGGTCTTCGCGACGCCATATGAACTGTTCGCACTGGACACGACAACCGGTGAGCGACGTTGGAGCGAGGGAGAGTATCCGGTGGAGCTTGATGGTGTGTTGGGTGATTGGGAGGACGTTGATAGCTTTCGCACGCACGCCATCCAGGGGAACCACCTGTTAAGCGTTACGGACAACGGGCAGATGACGTGCCTCGATCTCGACACCGGGGACTTGCTCTGGTCACAAATGTTGAGGCCGGAGCCATTGGGGATAGTGCGTCTGGGCGAATCCTGGGTTGTCTATCACGTCGTTCAGGATGATCGGGTCGTTGTTTGTCTTGTCGACGCTGTGATGGGCACTTGGTTTGGTGCGATTATGACCGACGAACGGCGGGCGGTCGAGGCGTTCTTCGAGACACTTGACGGTCAAGTCATTCTTGTTACTTCGCAGTCGATCTCTTGCCTGGATCCGCAGACCGGCAGTGCGAAATGGCGTATCGGTGCACACGGACAGATCCGGCGAAGGTCGCTGGTTGCTGAAATCGATGCCCTCTATTTCTCTGAAGACGGGCACCGGCTCAAGAAGATCAGCCTGGAAGACGGGACGTTGTTGTGGGAATCGGACCGCGTGGTGCCGCGCGGGGACGATGACCTGGTGGTTGCCCTTCAGGATAGTAATGCCATTGTCAGTTCCGGCTCTTCCGTCAGTGCGGTGGATGCTGTCACCGGCCTGACGCTCTGGCAAGGGACGACACCGGAGTTACCCCGCTTCGTCACGAGGTTGGTCACACAGTCTCACGTCATTGCGGTTGACGTTCCGGGCGGATTCCTCGAAACGCCCTCCATGGCCTACTTCTACGAACATCGGCACGCCAGCGGGCTGATACCTCGCGAAGGTGGAGCGGTGCAGCTTGGCAGGTTCGATGACGTGCGGGCCATATTGGCTGCCGAGGATGCCCTCTTGATTCAAACGGGGTCAAAGATTCTGGGGTGGGCGCACAACTAGGTTCGTCGCGGGTATTGACTGCGTCGCACGATCAGGGTCCCGGTTGGCAGGAGGGGCATAGAAACGTCGAGCGTCCAGCCACGATGATTCGCAGGATCGGAGTGCCACATCGTTTGCACGGTTGCCCCGTCCGTTGATACACTCGGTGGTGGCGCTGGAAGGATCCTGTGGTGCCGTCCACCTGTCTGTAATCGACGAGCGTGGAACCGTTATAGCGAATCGCTCTGTTGAGCGTGGTCTTGATGGCCCGAAGGAGCCGGCGGGACTCGGTCTGATCCAGCGTGTGGGCTTGCGTCTGGGGGTGAATCCGGGCGGCGTGCAGGGCTTCATCACAGTAGATATTACCGAGGCCGGCGATCGCTTGTTGGTCGAGTAATAGCGATTTGACCTGCCGCCGTCGGTTGAGGATCTGTCGAAACTGAGATGGGATAAGGTGAAGCGGCTCGGGCCCCAGGTCGCCGAGCGTCCTTCCTACGTCGGTCCGATGTGCATCGAGCCTGCCGACGAGGCACCATATGCCACCAAAGCGCCGGGGGTCGCAGAACCTGAGTTCGCACCGCCGAGCGGGGATGGCAATGCGCAAGTGTGTGTGCGGTTCGGGGGGTACGTTGGTGGTGAGTCGACGGGTGGGTACCGGGGCAAGGGTCAGACGACCGCTCATTCCCAAATGGAAGACCAGCTCGGCGCCGGGGCGAAGGTCGAGAATCACCCGCTTCCCCCGTCGTCGGACGCGCTCGACGCGTCTCCCCTTGAGAAGCCTTGAGAGTGGCCTCGGGTCACCGTGAACGATATCACGACGGGACAAGAACACGCGGCCCAGGACGGTCCCGGCAAGTCGACGATTCAGTTCACGGGCAATAGTCTCGGCTTCCGGAAGTTCGGGCATTTTGGCGGTCCTGGTTCTGCCAACGGTTACTGCACGCCAGCCTACCGAGCAAGCATCGACGTAGCGAATGTCCCGGCAAGTAGGCGCCTGACTGGCTGAGCCGTCCGATTTCGTGTACCCTCCCCCGACGGACGGCGGGGTTGGCGGACCGGAGGCTCTGCACCAATATAGCCGACCGCAGAACGCTCAGACGTACGTCGGCGCGGACGTACCGAAAGCAGACAGAGTTACCGAATCGGGGAGGTACCACTCGTGGCCAGCGAACCCAAAGGCACAATCCTGGGGCACCCCAAGGGCTTGTACGTGCTGTTCTTCACCGAGCTGTGGGAGCGATTCAGCTTCTACGGGATGAAGACGCTGCTCGTGCTCTACATGCTCAACCAGTTCTTCTGGACTCAGGAGCGTGCGTCCGGGTTGCTAGGAACCTATGCGTTCTTCGCGTACGGCCTTCCGGTGGTCGGTGGTTTCATCGCAGACCGATGGCTTGGTGCAAAGCGGGCCGTGGTTTTTGGAGCCCTCCTGCTCTCAGCCGGACACCTGGTCATGGCGATCGAGAACATGCTGTGCTTTTATACCGCGCTCGTTCTCATCATCATGGGGGGCGGGCTGCTCAAACCGAACGTATCCACCCAGGTCGGAAGTC
>CAYOQG010000385.1:0-3644 GCA_964405925.1 uncultured Phycisphaeraceae bacterium
GGAGTGGTCTGCATGGTCAGAGGACTGCGAGATCGATCCAGGCCTCTCGCCTGACGCGGACACCATCAACACCGTCGAGAATGTGATTGTGCCGGTCCCATCAATAGGAACGTGGGAGATCGAAGTTTTTGCAATTGAGGTCAACCAAGACGGACATGTTGTATATGTCAATGATGATCCGTCTGAATGCCTGACCGATCCAGAGAACTGTGTTGTAGCTAACCCGAATCTGAATCCCGTCGATGTAGATTTTGCCCTTGTGGTTTCGGGCGCGAGCGCTGACTGCAACGAGAATGGGATCGCAGACAAGACGGACATCCAACAGGCTAGCTCCCAAGACTGCAACGGCAATGCAGTTCCGGATGAATGTGAGAACATCCTCTACGTTGACGACGATCTTATCGCAGGGAAACATGATGGTAAGGCTTGGAGGTCCGCCTATAACGATCTTGAACAGGCGCTAGACGAAGCCGCAGCCTCCTGCGCAGTCACGGAGGTCTGGGTGGCAACGGGTACTTACGTACCCGATCCGACGGGGCTTGAAGACCCGCGCGAAGCCACATTTGGACTCCCCGAGGCCGTGGGGGTCTACGCCGGTTTTGTGGGCGGCGAGAGGACCCGAGCTGATCGGGATCCCGCCGCCAACGTGACTATTCTCAGCGGCGATCTGGATTGGGACGATTCGCTTGTCGAGTGCGTCGGCCACGATGGTTGTGCAGACCACGGTGGTGTGTGCCTCGACAAGTACTGTGTTGAGAAGGGGAACATCGACGAGAACAGCTACCACGTCGTAACCAGCTTGGCGGGTACGCCCGAGACGGCTGTCCTTGATGGATTCACGATCACCGGCGGGAACGCGGATGGCCCAGCTCTGGACGGTTATGACAGCGGTGGGGGGCTGTTCGCCGATTCGTCAACGCCGACCATCACGGACTGCAAGTTCGTATTCAACTCCGCCTATCAGGGCGGTGCTGTATACACCCACATCAACGGATCACCGACCCTCACCAACTGTTTGCTGTACAGAAACCAGGCGACGAGCGGCGGGGGTGCGATTCGCGACATCGCCGATTCACCGACACTGGTGAATTGCACGGTGACGGGGAACGTTGCCGGAGGTGCAGGTGGTGGTTTGAAGACCGACCAGGGGAGTCCCACCGTCGTCAACTCCATTTTCTGGGGAAACGAGGACGATGATCCGAATGGGACGACCCAAAGCGCTCAAATCCACGGGGCGGCGAATGTGACCTATACCTGTGTGCAGGATGAAGAGCCGGACGAGAATGAATACCCTGGAACCGACAACATCGACGACGATCCAGAGTTCCTCGATCCGGATGGTGCGGACGGCATCCCCGGTACGGAGGATGACGACCTCCGTTTGTATGCCAGCTCGCCGTGTATTGACAAGGGAGACGATTCGGTGGTCACAGCCTGGACAGACCTGCTCGGAAACCCGCGCAGGTACGACGATGGTACTGTCGACATGGGTGCCTATGAATTGCAGTGCTCTCCGGTTGTTAAGCCGGTACTCGATCCGTGGGTCGTCCCCAACCCTGAGACGAACGGGACACGAAACCGATACCTCTCGTTCAAACCGGGCGAGGAGGAGACGGAGCTGAAGGCTATTCGCATAACGCTCGTAGCTTCAGGAGACAACCCGGCATATGCCTGTGAGAATGCGCCCCAGTGGTGGGTGCCTGAGCCTAACGAGGTGACAGAAGCCTCCGGGAGCAATAATCCAATCCCCCCACCGACCTTCCGGGCTGCACAACTGGCGGATGACCGTGCAGGAAACGAGCTCAACTGGAGCGGTTACGGCGTGGTCCACACGTACGCAGCGGGGGTGATCCCTGGCTCGCTCTACCACATTCAGGCGATACGAGACGTCTGCGATGGCAGTGACGAATCGCACTTCTCGGCACCTTTGGAGGTATACACGAGTGCGTTCGGCGACGTGGTTGGAGACTGCGGAGTCTATCCCTGTACTGCACCAAACGGTATTGTAGACTTCGTTGACATCTCGGCTGTCGTTGATAAGTTCAAGAATGAGCCAACCGCGCCGCAAAAGGCCAGGGCTGACATGGGGAACAGCGATATCCTGAATCCGGTGCCGGACAGGATGGTCGACTTCGTTGACATATCGGCGGTCTACGAGGGTTTCCTTTTGCACGAGTATTTTTACCCGGTTCCCTCTTGTGACTAACCTTGGTGGTCACGATTAAACAAGGTTGACAACTACTATATACTATCGCAAGGAGATGCGATCATGTTTCTGAGAACACGTATTCTGCTCAGTGTTTTGTGCTGTACGTCCCTCGCCTCTTCCTCTTTGGCCGGGACGATTTATGTCAGCTCAAGTGCAAGAGGGGACAACAATGGGGGCACTTGGGCGGACGCGTTTACGTCCCTATCGGCTGCTATTAATCGAGCTGAGTGCGGGGATGAGGTCTGGGTGTCTGCGGGGACATACCAGCCGATCGAACTCAAGCAAGGTGTCAAAGTCTATGGTGGGTTCGCCGGGGTCGAAGCCACAGCCGCATCGAGTGATCCCGAGACGTACAAGACCTATATCGATGGTGGAGGCCAACAGAGGGCCGTCATGAGCGTCGACAACGATGCGTCGACCGTACTGCGTGGATTCTATATCGTAAACGGCAGGGCACCAGACCCTGTCGGCGCGGGCGGCGGTCTGTATCTGGACAACAGTAGTGCCGTCTTTGTGCACTGCGTTTTCGTAAGCAATATTGCTGAGTTTGCCGGTGGTGCGGCAGCGAATTATCACGGCGGATCGCCGAAGTTCATCAACTGCCGGTTCGAGTCAAACGGCGGCGGAACCGACCGCTCCCTGACGCGCGGCGGTGGAGCATTCTTCAATCATCAAACCGGCAGTGCCCCCGAGTTTGTCAACTGCCTGTTCACTGGCAACAAGGCCTATGAAGGTGGGGCCGTAATCACGCTCGCCCACGCGGTGTCCTTCGTCAATTGCACGTTTGCCGGCAACGTCTCGACAAAGGGGAAAGGACACGCGTTGTTTGACAACCGTGGCGACGCTGTCCTCCGCAACTGTATCCTTTGGAATGGCCCGCCAACGGACGAGTCCTCCGGCGAGATCCATAACGATCCTACAATCGCTAGCACCAACGTCACCCATAGTGACGTAAGAGGTGGCTGGCAAGGCGAAGGAAACATCGACGCTGATCCCATGTTCATAGATGCCGCCGCCAAGGACTTCAGGCTTCAAGAGCGATCGCCATGTCGCGACGGCGGTGAGAATGCACAACTGCCCGCCGACAGCGGAGATCTGGACCTGAACGGTGACGTCTCAGGCAGCATCCCGAAAGACCTGAACATGCGAGCCCGTGTCTACGGCAATGCTGTCGACATGGGTGCCTACGAGTGGGCACTGCCGTAGGACGAGCCCTGCCCACGCAGTGAACGCTCTGAGCGCGTGATCTGAGTGACGACGAGAGCGGCAACGCTGAAGCCCTTGAAGCGGCCCATAACAAGGCGGACCTAGCCCCGCAGCTCCAACCGCGGACTGCGGGGCCGGGCTCTCGTGCTCAGGCGTGGCGAGTCAGGATGCCAAGGCCGCTTCGGACCCGAGACGACCACAGGAACTGACACGGTGTTTCGCACGCCGG
>CAYOQG010000386.1:0-3634 GCA_964405925.1 uncultured Phycisphaeraceae bacterium
TCGTCTCACCCGTCGACCACAGGTACCCGGCCATGCCGTCAGGTGCACACCACTCGGTCGAGGCACCATCGCAGATGTCCAGATCACCCGTGATCTCGCAGACAGGATTGTCGTAGACCGTCAGCGTCTTGCAGCAGCGACTCTCGCAACCGTTCGAGTCGGTGATCGTCACGCAGTACTCACCGGCTGTGTCCACCGTGATGCAGCGGGTGGTCTCACCCGTCGACCACAGGTACCCAGCCATGCCGTCGGGAGCACACCACTCCGTCGAGCTGCCGTCGCAGATGTCCAGATCGCCGGTGATTTCGCAGACCGGGTTGTCGTAGACCGTCAGTGTCGTGCAACATGGCTCCGAGGACAAGTCGTTGGCGTCGGTCACTACCGCGCAGTACTCCCCGGCTACAGTCACGTCGACGCACTCCGTCGTCGCAGTGAAGCCGCCCGGACCGGTCCAGCTATACGTAAAGGGCTGTGTTCCGGTCCCCGACTGCACGGTGACACAGAGCTGTGCCGTCTCCCCGTCGCAGATCGGGTCAGCCGGGTCGACATTGCAAACCGGCGGAATCAACAGGATGTCGGCACCCTTGATCTGATTGTCTTGCGAGCCGAGCGAATGAACCTCCGTCTGCTCGCAGGTGCCGTCGACCAATGGGCCGCCCAAGTTCTTCAACTTGAAGTGATAAGGTCCACCGCTGATCTGGGCACTTCCGAGACCTTCACCCCATGCAATGGGGTTGATAGCCGGATCGCCACTCATGGCCAAGTGCCCAGCCATCTCGATCAGGACCGTGGACGAGGTCGATGTCCAGCTCAGGATGTACTGGATATAGGAATCTCCGGTATCCTGCCCATCAGCTACATCGTGCTGACACAACGTCAGCGACGCCGCGGTGATCTCCTGATCCCCGTAGATCGTTACAGTCCGGTTACCCCACAGTCCCTCATACGCATTGATCCTGGCCTGCGTAGACCCATCTTTACTGATGAAAGGGTCGTCAGGCGCAGCAACCACGATGGAGTGCGCCGCCCGAACCGCCGCACAAGTGGCATCCAAGTCCCCCGGCGGCCCGATTTCCGGTCCGCACTCGTTCAAGTCAACCACGATGTTGATCGGTGGCACCGCTGCCGTAGTCACGGCCTGGTCGTAGGACGTGATGAAGTCATAGGCGTGGATGCCACCCTTCGTCGCTTGATGGCTGAATGACAACGTGTGAACGTTATCGGTCGACGCTGGAATGTCGAACAAGATCGTCCGCTGCGGGACCGACATCCCCTCATAATACACGGAGTTGCTCTGCTGAATGATCGAGTTGATCCAGTGTATGTTCCCCAGACCCGTTACCGTTCCGTTTGTCTCATTGTTAGCCCCTTGGCGAAAATCAACACCCACCGCTGCCAGGAGCAGCGATTCGCTGGTTTGGGCGGCGACTTTGCGGCTTCCCCAGGCCATGCAAGTGGCGATGCCAAGTGCCACAACCACGGCCGTTCGCCAATACGGCTTCCCATCGACACTACAGATTCCTACACAATTCCTCTTTCTCATGTCTCTCTCCGATCCTTTCTGAACACCAAATAGTGTTCAAGCTTGCCGATGCGTCTCTGCGCACCGGTGCGTGTGAACTCACACCCTGTACACCAAACCCGAACGCTGTCGGGCAAACATCTATAGTTATCTGGATTGCCACCCCCCTGCGAGCGTGTGCGCTCCGATTGTTTTCACACAGCCTTGTGAAGCTCACCGCCGGCCCAAGGCAAGGTTATTTCACTGGCCGCTGCCCTCGTTACCGAGGACGTGATTGTACCAAACCGGCGGAGCCGTTCAATACCCCCACGACATCCCTTAACAGTTTTCCCATAGCTGCAAAGTCCTATAAGCCCTGACAGCCCTTGTCGTCTCCGCCGGCGACATCTTTTGACCGGTCGGGTAGGACGCCTAGAATGAGCCAAAGGTGTCGCCGAAGTCGACGACACCAGACCTGACAGTACTGTCAGATTTTCGGACGCCGTCGGATGAGGACTCAAACTGGAAAGGTTGCGACAATCGGCTTGGCAATGGCCCTCATGCTCACCACGGGCGGGGAGCTGCGCCACGCGTGCGCCGACACATTCCCCACGCGGCTTGCCGTCTCACCATTGACCTGGCCGGGCGACGTCAACGGTGACGGCCTGGTCGATCTCAATGACTTTGGGGAGTGGCCGGCCTGTGCCACCAGCCCCACTCCAACCGCGTACCCACCCGCCTGCCAGGCGTTCGATCAAGACGCGGACAGCGACGTCGACCTGGCCGATTTTGCCGGCTTCCAGTCAATCTTCGAGCGACCCATCTGCGGCAACGCCCTGGTCCAGACCGGTGAGGAATGCGACGACGGCAACGACGAAGTGGGAGACGGGTGTCGTCCAGACTGTACGCAGGAGATTTGCGGAGACGGCGTTACGGACCCGGGCGAGGTATGTGACGACGGCAACACGTTTGACGGAGACGGCTGCCGCGCGGACTGCACTCTCGAGATCTGCGGCGATGGCATCCTCGACCCTAATGAGGATTGCGATCCCCCGGACGGCGTGTTCTGCGATGCGAATTGTGCTTTCATCGTGGTGGGAGGTTTTATCGCCGACGACTGCTCAGACGCAGAAGGCAACGATCGGGTCGGCTTCTACTACCTTGACAACGCCCTGGCCACTTTGGACGGCCCCCCGCACACTGCCTGTGTCGAGGCTTACGAGGACCAAATCGGCCATGACGTTTGGGTCTGCTGGACTTCGCCGTGCACCTCGACTGTTTTCGTGCAGACTTGTAGCTTGACCACCATCGACACCAAGGTTGCCGTTTACGAGGGCTGCGGATGCCCTCCGACGGATGACCGGCTCCTGACCTGCAACGACGATCGATGTGACCGTCAATCGCTCGCGACGTTCGAGGCAGTGGCCGGCCAGCAATACCTCATTCGTGTCGGCACGTTCCCGCCGCGTGCGGGCGGATACGGATTGGTCAAGATCACTTGTGGCATCGACGCTTGTCCCGGGTCTGGCGATTGCTTTGCCGGCAGCGCAACACCGGGTTGTGAGGACGAGGACTGCTGCGAGGCCACGTGCTCCGCCGACCCGTTCTGCTGCGACACAGAATGGGATGACGTGTGTGCTGAGGAGGCAGCCGGCTACTGCACCGGCAGCTTCGCTACTTGCCAGATAGGCGCGGGGCCATGCACCGCGGCAAACTCGACGCCCGGCTGCGAGGATCTTGACTGCTGCAACGCGGTCTGCCTGACCGATTCATTCTGCTGCTTGGATGTGTGGGATGAGGCGTGTGCCGAACTCGAAGCCGCAACCTGCCGCAGCTCTTGTGGTGCAGGTAGTGGCGACTGCCTCAGCGCTAATGGCTCACCGGGCTGCGAAGACAATGCATGTTGCGCAGAGGTTTGCCCACGCGATCCATTCTGCTGCCAGGTCGGCTGGGACCCACAATGCGTTGCCCTCGCCCTCGACCTGTGCCAGTGAGTTGAACGACCGATGATTCACGCCAAAGCAATGGGTCACTGTCTGGGTCAGTCGCACCGTGGTTGCTAATCAAAATCGACTACTCAGTGACACCCTCCCGGCTCGAAACCCGTGTTCCTGCCCCAGGAACCAGGTTAGC
>CAYOQG010000387.1:0-3610 GCA_964405925.1 uncultured Phycisphaeraceae bacterium
CACGAAATGCAGCCGTTCAGACAAAGTGGGCCATTCCCCTCGATACTGACATGCCTCATAAAGATGTCTCAGTGCTCATCGGACGTCGACCCGAACAACCGATTCATGTCGTTAACGACTTGCACGACGCGGCGGGGGTCGCGGACTGCTCGGAATTGTCCGGTGAGTTCAGCTTTCTTGAACAAGTCACCGCCGGTGACCAGTCGGCGTTTTGGTCGCAGTAGGGCCGAGTCGATAGATCCGGTGAGGGTGTCGCCACCGCGATTCAGGTCGAAAAACACGGAGCCGGTTCCCTCGAAGGTGGCCCCGAGTCGGCCAGCCAGAACGTGGTAGCGGATGGTTCCATTGATTTGCGTGGAGTGGGCTACGGTCGTCCCGGGTATCGAACGCCACAGGCTTCGGATGTGGATCACCTGCGTAATGCTCTGAGATGGATGCTCCACGTCAGGCGAGTTGCGGCGCAACACGACGTCAGCGTTGCCATGCTCGTCGATGTCGAAGTAGGCTTCGTCGAACCTCTCACGGTAGTGCTCTTGAACCCCTGGTCTGCGATAGTCGACGATGTCGAACGCGGATTCGCGGGCCGCGCATGCAGGCAGTAACAGCATGAGTGTGAAGATGATTAGCATGCCCATCGTCGCCCCAGCACGGTTTGGATGAGGGAATTCTGCCAAATCACGCGGCGGGACTGTCTTCTCATCTCCCCTTGCCAAGGAGGGAAGGATGGAGGGAAAACGGTACATGACGGCATAATGTGCCCCAGGTGCTCGCCCCGCAACACCAGGGTCCTTACAGGCGAGGCTACGCTTTACAGGGGTACTGGGCTGGCAAATCAACGCCATAGCTTCGGGACCGTACTGTTGTTTTCATGAGGCGTCAACGCCATTCGGGTTGCACCGAACAGGCGTCACAGACTGTCACTGACCTACGAAGATCGGTGCGCCGGCCAAAGGCTGCCCCGCCGCCCGCCAGCTTTTCAAAAACGTTGAAAGTCGCCATCGCTCCCTGGGCGGCTTAGGATGCCTTTTGTCGACGTTCTATAATGGCAGAGGGGCTAGAAGGTGGAGCGTTGCGGGCGTAGCAGCTTCTCCTGGGTCGATTCGCATCACGGGATCGAGTGGATGCATGGGCACAACTGGCGCAGATAGCCGACGGAAATGGCGGCTTGGAGTCGTCTCCTACCTCAACGCGAAGCCGCTGATTGCTGGGCTCGACGCGGAATCGCGTATTGAACTGCTCCTCGATGTTCCATCGCGGCTGTCTGATTTGCTTGACCGGGGATTGGTGGACGCCGCGCTCATACCGGTCATCGACCTTTTTGAGCAGGAGTCGCGATGGAAGATCGTCTCCGACGCCTGCATCGGTTGTGATGGCGAGACCCTGACCGTCCGCGTCTTTTCACGGGTTGCTCCCGAATCCGTCCGCCGACTCGCTGCAGACACCGACTCGCACACGTCTGTGGTTCTCGCCCGCCTCATTTGGAAAGAACGCGATGGGCGGGAACTCGAAGTTGTGCCACTTTCGGACTGCGCTGGGTTTGAGGAGTGCGAGGCCATTCTCCAGATTGGCGACAAAGTCGTGTCCAGATCCCACTCGCCGCAGTTGGACATGTTCCAGGTCGAGACGGATCTTGGGGGGATGTGGAAGTCTTTGGTCGCCTTACCGTTTGTGTTTGCCGTCTGGGCGGTTCCTTATGCCCTTGACGCTTCGGGATTGGGGTCGATTCTAAACCGCGCGCGAGACCGCGGTGTCAAGTCCGCAGCGAAGATCGCCAAGGAGCATGGTCCGGCTCTGGGCTGGCCCGTCGCGTTGGCTGAACGCTATCTGACGCACCACATGGCCTACAAGCTCGGTCAACGCCAGCGGTTGGGGATGGCCAAATTCCGAGAGCTTGCCTTGGCGCACGGCTTGCTGCGTCCCGCGGAGCCGGTAGTTTCGACGTGAAAGGCGCAGTGACACAAGAGCGGCACGCATTCATGTCGCGGATCAGCGAGCGCGAGGCGCTCGAGCTGTATACAGATTGCTCCATCCATGAGCTGGGCCGGCGTGCCCACGAGGTTACGATGCGGCTCCATCCTGAGCCGTATCGCACGTACGTGGTCGACCGCAACATCAATTACTCCAATTACTGTACGGCGCGGTGCCTCTTCTGTAATTTCAAGGCCGATCCGCCGGGTATGAGTTCCGGTCGGAAAGACCTGCCAGACGGCTATGTTCTGTCATTCGAACAAATCGGTCGAAAGATCGAGGAGCTGATCGCGATTGGCGGAACGCAGGTCCTCATGCAGGGCGGACTGGTCCCCGCGGAGCTGTTGCCCTTCGAGTGGTACCTGGACTTGTTGCGGTTCATCAAGCGCGAGCACCCCGGACTACACGTCCACGCCTTCAGTCCACCGGAAATCCATGCGTTTCACGAGATCTTCGGTATGAGTATCCGCGATGTGCTGCTGCGACTACGAGACGCGGGTCTCGACACGATCCCGGGCGGTGGTGCGGAGATCCTCGTGGATCGGGTCCGCGATAGAATTGGCCAAGGCAAAACGGCGACGGAACAATACCTGCAGGTGATGCGTGAGGCTCACGGGATTGGGATGAAAACGAGTATCACCATGATGTTCGGGCATATTGAGACGATCCCGGAGCGGATTGAGCATCTCCGCAGGATTCGCGATTTGCAGGACGAAACGGGAGGATTCACGGCGTTTATCAGTTGGACGTTTCAGCCGGGGGACACGCCGCTCGGGCGGGTGCGACCTCTCAACCTCGGTGAGGCAAGCCTCCCGGATGGGAAGCACTTGGCGCTCGCCAACGCCGTTGATTACTTGCGGATGACCAGCCTCGCTCGCCTCTTCCTCGATAACCTACCGAACATTCAGGCAAGCTGGGTAACGCAGGGTGTAAAGATAGGTCAACTGGCGCTCTTCTTCGGCGCGAACGACATGGGTTCCGTGATGATGGAGGAGAACGTCGTGTCAGCGGCCGGGACCACCTATCGACTCACGGAGAAGGAGATTAGGCAGGCCATATGTGAGGCTGGTTGGCAGCCGAGACGGCGCAACTGCTACTATGATCTGATCGACGATGCGGAGGGGGCCCACAGATGAGTGGTGCTGGTGGGGACTCTCCCAGCCCGTTTAGCCGTTGTTGCTTGGAGCATTTGCCTCCGAAACCTCGTTTCCGAGGCCGCATCCAAGGCCACAGTTTTTTTATTGGCGTCGAACCCACATAGGGTGTTAGAATACGCCCCGCGGTCTGACGGAGGCGGTGCATGAAGGCCCTGCGGGGCCGAACTCGTCAGCCAATTCCAGCGGTGCCGGTTCGTCTCGTGTGAGGGACACGCACGGCGAGGGGTCTGACGGAGGAAGCGCGCGGGTGGGAAGGAATGGGCGGTTCCCTTCACGGCTCGCTTGGTTATTTGCGCAAGTGCTGTTGCGATTTTCGCGCGGCGAAGCGTACCGAAGTCAGTTCGGCGCGGACGGCCGCGTTATGGTCGTGATGTGCAGATGGAGCGGTCTTCCGTGATGGATTCGGAAGCCATTTTGAGCCATGCTCGCACGGACCTGGTGATTCCGACCGCGCGCGGTGTCGTTGCCGTTTTGCTGTGGGAGCA
>CAYOQG010000388.1:0-3608 GCA_964405925.1 uncultured Phycisphaeraceae bacterium
TCCTTCCCCCGTGATCTTCCAACACCGCGAATGATACCGGTAGATCCCCCTCACGACACGGGCGTCGAACATCGGAATTTAGCGGCTCTTCACCAATCTCACGAACCGTGTGGCGAAACCCCGTCATCCCTCTCGTAAAGAGAGGACAAAACCGGGTCCACCTGGTGCACATCGGCCAACTGCGGTCAGCGTTCGGTCGGTCTCGTAGTTGGATTACAACCGACCACGCTGTCGAAGCCCACCCCCCCGGTGTCCATGACCGAAATCGTTCCGAAGGCCGCGGAACCGCGGACCGGGCCCCAATCGCCAGGTATGCCCGCGCTTGGGGATGTTCCAAGGTCGGAAACCAAAGCCGCTCCTTCTACAAGGGGGACGCCGTGGCCCGGGCCTCACCACCAACCGGTCCACGGTATAGTCGCGGCACCGCGGCCTGACGCTTACGTTACTCGGCAGGCAGATCTGCCGCCTGGGAGAACCGTACCAGTTGTCAAAGGCGTAATTCCGGCCGTAGGCACCGTCGAAACGCCATCCCGCTTGATGTCCCAAGCGGGGGCGAGGTACCTCGATCCGAACACCATAAGAACCCTGACGCGGGCGCCGACGGTCGTGATCCAGGTGCTGCCGTTCGGGCCCTGGGCGCCACCACCCGTGCCCCGACCGCCGCGAACCCGATCCTGCTCTTTCCGTGACTATTAAGGGTGCCCGCCTGATCCATCGCTCGATGCGATGCCCTCGTGACCCGCGGGTATTGGCGCCGAAACGACGCGACCCAGCCCTCCAGGGATCGGCCCGCGCGTTTTCGGCTCCTGCGAAAAAGGCACTCAATGCGCAGGTCAAATCCACGAACTGTAACCCTCGTCCCATCACCAGGTTCCCACGAAACAGTACCATGACGTTCCTCCTGACCAGCCGAACTTGGATACTATTGCTTCTGCGGCATAGTTGACATATTGAAAGTATTTGGGTTAGGTTTTTTTTGGAATTATCAATCTCCGAAAATAAATTCCACCCGTGCTGTACGTTCTTGCATGGGCCTTAGTTGGATCTTTCCGCATTTCCGCTCCTCCGCCGTGACTCTACCGCGGCAGGTCGTTTCCGAGCACTGGCGCACCAGCGTCACCGGCGATGCCGGGCCCCAGCCGCGGGCCGGCGTCACACTTGAAGTGCGGAAAACCAGGCATCCTTGCTTCGAGGGATAACGGAGCGAATCGACGGCGACGCAACGCGGACTGATTTTTGATTGCGTCGCCTCGCGTGGAGCTTGCGATGCAGCGTGGCCGATACTGTGCACACGCGGCGGGGACCGCCTCGCGTGACGATTGGGCGAACCGGGAGATTCAAGAAAGTTTCCTTTGCGCCTTGACGCCCTGCAGCGCGTCCCTCTATGACACCTTGCCAGTGACGACAGCGTGCTCAGCCGCCTTGGAGACCAAAGTATGTCTACAGCCATCATACACGTTGAAGGTAGGGAGATCCTGGATTCCAGGGGACACCCGACGGTCGAGGCGACCGTCGTGCTCGAGGACGAAAGCCATGGTGAGGCGGCTGTCCCTTCGGGAGTATCCACGGGAGAGCACGAAGCCGTTGAGCTCCGAGACGGGGATCGTAAGCGATATGGGGGCAAAGGCGTTCTAAACGCCGTGGAGTTCATCAACGGCGAAATTGCGGACGCAGTCGTCGGTCTGGATGCCACCGATCAGGAAGACGTCGACCAGACGATGATCGAGCTGGATGGCACGGCGAATAAGGCGCGCCTTGGCGCCAACGCAATCCTAGCGGTTTCACTCGCCACGGCAAAAGCCGCAGCCAGATCGTGCGAACTGCCGTTGTTTCGCTATCTGGGTGGCCCCAGGGCCCACGTTATGCCGGTCCCGATGATGAACATCCTCAACGGCGGCAAGCACGCGGATAACAACGTCGATTTCCAGGAGTTCATGATCCAACCCTCGGGAGCGCCGTCGTTTGGCGAAGCCCTTCGAATGGGCGCCGAGTGCTTTCACACACTGAAAACCGTCCTGAAGGAACGCGGCTACAACACGAACGTCGGCGACGAGGGCGGCTTTGCACCGAACCTCAAAACCAACGAGCAAGCCCTGGAAGTCATCGCCGAGGCAGTCGAGAAAGCCGGGTACAAACTCGGCGAGGATCTGTACATCGCTCTTGATCCAGCCGCTTCGGAGATGTACGACAAAAAGTCCGGGCGGTACCGGTTTTTCAAATCGGCGCCGGACACATCCATGTCGTCAGACGAACTGATTGCCCATTGGGCGAATTGGTGCGAAAGCTACCCCATCCGCAGCGTCGAAGACGGGCTTGCGGAAGACGATTGGGAGGGATGGAAGCGGTTGACCGCACGACTCGGTGGTCGCATCCAGATCGTCGGCGATGATCTCTTCGTGACCAATACAGAGCGGCTCAAACGCGGGCTACAAATGGGGGCAGCCAACTCGATCCTCATCAAGGTCAATCAGATCGGCACGCTGACGGAGACGTTTGCGGCCATCGATCTGGCGATGCGAAATGGATGGACCACCGTCGTCAGTCACCGAAGCGGCGAGACGGAGGATACCACGATTGCCGACATCGCCGTGGCCACAAACGCTGGACAGATTAAGACGGGCAGCCTGTGCCGCAGTGACAGGATTGCCAAATACAACCGCCTGTTGCGGATCGAAGCCCATCTCGGAGCCTCGGCTGTCTATGGGGGCGGGTTGTGGAACAAGTAGAGTGATGGTCCCAACCCGCACATCCAAAAGAGATATGTTGATAAGGCGGTAATCTCGAATGCAGCAGCCCACTGCCGAGTGTCACACCGGTCGCAGCTTCGTTTCCTGGCTGCTGATCTTCATGGCGCTGGGCGCGTTGGCACCAAGCATTTTATTGCCGGCATGGCGCGACTATCAGATGGTGCGGATGGCCGAGCAGGTGGAAGAGCACAGGCTCTGCGCGTTGCAGCGCGTGGTTGCCCGTGAACGTCGGATGCATGAGGCGACACAGGATGACCCGGCGGTGCTAGCCCGCCTGGCCCAGCGCGAGTTAGGCTTCCGACAGATTGGCCGGCAACCTGTTCCTGTGGTGCTCGAGCCATCGCTTGCACCAAAAGTGACATCAGAAAACGAGCTCTTCACCCCCCAACCGCCGCCCTTGCCACCGGTGCTTGCCCGCGTCGCGTCGCAGCTGCCGGGCTACGATTACGACGCTGTGTTCTGCGATCCTTCATTGCGAGTTGTGGTTATGGGGATGTCACTGGGGCTGTTGGGTGTGGGCTTGTGGCTTGCACCCCCCCGGCGGGGCGCCGAAGGGGCGGTGTACAGCGCCTAGGGTGCGTCCCAGACGCAACTCTTGGATCAGCCACGAATGCTGCGGCAAGGGCCGCACTCTGCCCCTTCGCGTGCGGGAACTACTCGTTATCCTCTCGCGTGTTGCGATACCACACGAGCCGATCATCGCTGAGCCCGGCACCACTCCGTCGGTCGAGTGTCCCGACGATGTCATTCTTGCCATCCCCGTCCAGGTCCACTACCAGCAGGGCGTTAATACTCGTGGATGTATCGACGGCCTCCACGCCCACGCCGCACGGCACCCATTCCTCCTCGACGCTAGGCCCG
>CAYOQG010000389.1:0-3600 GCA_964405925.1 uncultured Phycisphaeraceae bacterium
GAAGACGACTACGTCACCCTCCTGTCTCACGCCGTAAATCGCTGCAATTTTGCGGTCGATCTCCGCATTTGTGGCTATGGGCTCGGGCCGACGCGGCGGCACGTCTAGCTGCACCCGCTCCCTGTGAGCGGGTAGGCCCGGGATCGACGATGGAAACCCCGGAACCGAGTGTGCGAGCGACTGAGCCGGGGTCGGGGCGGGCGGTGGTGGAGACGGCTGACGGGGATGCGTTGGCGCGGTTGGGGAAGCCAGGTCGATGCTCCGCCCGTCGCCGCTTGTCCCCGCGCGACTCACAACCTCCACCCCGTCAGTCGGCCGACCGATTTCACTCGGCGTCCGAGGTGGACCGGTCACCGGTGACGCCGCCACGGGAGCGCCAACTGCGGGAATCGCCTCCGTTGTGTGGCGACTGTCCACCAGCGTAGCCGTCGTGGCGAGTAACCGCTCCGCATCGGCTGCGAGCTTCTCGGCGTGCTGTATCAGATCGGCCGTCGGCACTTCGACCGGCTCCGACGCGATGAGCTCCCGGGCGAGACGCTGAAAGTCGCGAGCGCCCATGCTCGTCGGAGCAAACTCGGTGACGGGCTGCCCGAAGCTCGCACTCTCTTTCAACTTCGTGTTGAAGTTGATGATCGTCTCAAACACCACGCCGACGAAACGACTGCGCAGCTCCGCGAGAATCTCCCGAGCCAGTTTTGTGCGCACGTCATACTGATTCGGCAAGACGCGAGCCTTGGGCCTGGCGCCATCGTGCTCTCCGAGTTGCTCGATGGTGGCCAGTTGTTGGGTCAGCCCGTGCAAAGAGAAGTAGCCGGTGTCAACGGGGATGATTACCTCGTTGGCCGCTCGAAGTCCGTTGCGCATCAACAGCCCCAAATGCGGTGGGCAGTCGATCAAGCAGAAGTCATAGCGCCCTTCATTGAGCTCGAGAAGCTGATCCAACAAGCCTTCCGCCCCCCTGCGGTTGGCGAGCTTGGGCTCTAGCGTTCCCAGGTTTGACCGAGAGGGCGCCAGATCGAGATTCGGTGCAATCTGCCAAGTGATTCGGGACAGCTCAATCCGTTCGCCCTCGACCAGCCCTGTTAAGCAGTCCAGGATCGACAAGTCGATCTGCTCCTCCGGGACAGCCATTCCCAAAGCGCAGTGAGCCTGCGGATCGAGGTCCACAAGTAACACCCGACGTCCCTCGCGGGCGAGGGACGCGGAAAGGTTAATTGCCACTGTGGTCTTACCACAGCCACCTTTTTGGTTCGCGATTGTGATTGTGCGCACGGACTAACCCTCACGGTTTTCATGAGGGAGGCGAGTGAGTTCACCCGTCTCGAACGGCCGCCTCCTGCCGCCTTTCGAGCGGTAAGACTGGGGATTGGACCTTGGTGATTCTCCTAACCACGGCCCGCCGGAAAACCGCCCGCAGCCGCGCCAACCGCCGCGGGACACAGGAATCCGGCGCTCTTACTGGACGACATATCGGAAGCCCCGATAATAGGACTTGAGAAGATTATTGGACCTGCCCCTGTTTTCAGTGCTACAAACAGTAGCCACCCCCGAAATCAGTACTGAGATGGCGCGTGTTTCTGGGACATTCCCAGGCGTTTGCTGGCGGTCGAGCCCCACCGAGTTTGGGGGAACCGGATAAGCAAACCCCGAGTCTGTCATATGACCGGTTCCGCGCGGCATGGGAGTGCCAACGTTGGCGGCGGGGTCAAAGCACAACAGATGGTGTTCTATCGACATTCCGCCACAATTTCTTGAGGTGTCGCCCTGCGGTGGAAACCCGATATACTGTGATTCGAGCTGGGAGAGGAACCATGGCCACTTTCTTTGCACGCCGTTATATGCGCAAACTGGAGTGCGTGAGCCGCACCGAGCGGCTTCTCGGTGCGGTGGTGATCCTACTACTGGTAGGCATCCTGGCGGCGTTTTACATCGTCGTCCACACAGACCGCAACTACCTTTTCGAGGTGAATCCGGAAGCCATCGCTTCCTCGGAATCAGACACCCAACTCGCGCCGGGTGGAATCTCCTCGACCACATCGGTCTTCCCGGACATCGACAAAGCGGGCTGGCAACCGCCACAGCGGGTGAACCACTTCACGCCGCAGACGCTTTTCCAAAAGATCAACGGTCGCGCGGATGCTTACATCCAATACCGTGTGGTCGGATTGGATTTCGGCACCTACCACGACAAGAGCGATGACATGCGGGCCCTCGACGTGTACTGGTACGACATGGGTGAGCCGGTGAACGCGTTCGGCATGTACCAGCTCGAAGCCCCGCGGGATGCGGATTCCGTAGCAATCGGCGACGCGGGCTATGAAACGGGTGGGGCGGTCTTCTTTCGCAAGGCGTCGAGCTACGTCCAGATCTTGCCAGCCGGTAGCGTCGAGCCCGACGCCTCCGCCGCGTTGGCTATCGCGCGCCGCATTGCAGATCAGATTAAGAGCGTGGGGAGCGATTTGTGGGCTCAGGAAGCACTACCAAAGACCGGGCGCGTCCCGGGCTCGTTCAACTATGTTGCAGAAAACGCGTTCGGTCTGGATTTCTTGAGCGACGTCTTCACCGCCGACTATGATTATTCCAGTGGCCGGGTGACCCTGTTTATCCACCGAGCCGATGACGAACCATCGGCGCGGGCCTTAGTGGATAAGTATCGGGGATTCATGGACAAGTACGGACGGGTGCTAGCTCGCGGCGATAGCGAGATGGACGTCGTCTTGATCGGCGAGGTGGCCGGTCTGATCGACGCGGTATTCGTGAAAGGCCGTTACCTCGGCGGGGTCACAGGTGCGAAGGACGCCTCGACGGCCCGGGAGTTGTCCCAGGCGTTTCATGATGGGCTGAGCATTCCGTAACCCGGCTGGAGAGTTGGCTGCGTTGCAAACAAGCGGAGCGGAAAAACAGAACCAGTCACGACGTGGCTTGACTCGCCGCGAGGCGTTGGCTCGCGGCGCCGGTGCGGTTTGTGTGACAGGGCTGGCGGTTGTCGGCGGGGTCTTGCTATACGATCCCAAGGGGGACGGTGGTCTTTATAAGCACACCGAGGCCGCTCAACGGCTGAAGAACTACTTCGCAGGCATCGATTTCCCGGCGTCCAACCCGCGAATCAGCATTGCCGTCGGACAAGACGAGACGACGATCGACCAGATAGTCCAATCGGCCGTCAAGGGCCTCGATCCTGACAAGGGAATGGCACGATTTATCTTGCGTGGTGACGTGGTCCTGATCAAGCCCAACGTGGGTTTCGATCGGGCACCCCGGTTGGGGGCGACGACGCATCCCGAAGTATTGCGCTCAGTGATCCGTCTGTGCCGCGAGGCAGAGGCCCGGAAGGTCATCGTCGCGGATAACCCCATCGAGGCAGCGGACGCCTGCTTTGCCAAGTCCGGGATTAAGCAGGTCGCTGAGTCGGAGGGTGCCGAGGTCATGCTGCCCTCGCAGGTCAACTTCGAGAACCTCATGATTCGGGCTGGCGAGCCTGATCCGAGGAAAGGTGAGGCCCTTGGCCGCTGGCCGATCTTCTACCGCCCGCTGGCGGAGGCCACCAAGGTCATCGGTGTGGCACCCATCAAGGACCACAAGCTATGCAGCGCTTCGATG
>CAYOQG010000390.1:0-3563 GCA_964405925.1 uncultured Phycisphaeraceae bacterium
GAACATCCAAAGGGTCAGTATTTCGCCCCACGGTGACTCGCACAAAGAACGGGAAGTAGGTACGAAAGAAGGCCCGTTTCTATTGGGCAAAATACAAGGATGCGGATGGCATCGAAGTACGCCGTGCCCTCAAGCTGCCAAATGGCGACGGCGTCACTGACAAGGGCGTCGCACTACGCCTGCTCCGGGAGATTCTGGAACGGATCGAACGTGAGTCGGCGGGCTTGACCGACAAGTGCGTGGACACAGCCGCGATGCCGATGCGTGTTCTTCTCGCACGGTTTATACAGCACCTGCGACGCAAACGGCGGAGCAAGAAATACGTCAAACAGGCGTTGACCTACAACAAGTGGATACTGGACAAGGTTGAGATTCGGCGGTTGGCTGACTTCAATGAGGACCGCATCGACCGGGCTCTCGGGCTCGTTGCTGACTCAGGAGTTGCTGCACGGACTATCAATGCCTACCGTGAGGTTGCCCATGCCCTTGGCGACTGGACACTTCGGGTCGCCCGCATCACGGATCGAAACCCGGTCGCCACGATTGCCAAACGGGATGAGGCCGGAGACAAGCGAAAGACGCGGCGATCGCTAAGCATCGACGAAGCACGCCGTTTGCTGAACGCGGCTGGCCCATGTCAGCTATTCTACGCCGTCCAACTCTGGACCGGGCTGCGAGTCGGTGAAGTGCGGGCGTTGCAATGGCGTGATTTTCATCTCGATGGCGATCGACCGCGTGTCCGTCTACGAGCCGAAACCACCAAGTCGAAGCGGGGGGACGAATTGCCGCTACACCCGGACCTGGTGGACGCACTGGTCAACGCGAAGCCATCTGTTGCCCAGCCGACCGACTGCGTGTTCGGGACCACGCCGATCCTGCGGACGTTCAAGCGGGACCTCGTGCGGGCTGGGATTCCGTTTGAGGACCAGCAGGGTCGGACCGTTGATCGGCACGCCCTCCGCACCACGTTCATATCCTGGCTCGGGCAGTATGGTGTTGATCCCAGAGCACAACTCGTTCTTGCCCGCCACGCACCCCAGGGTGTGACGCTAAAGAACTACCAGGATTTCGGCGTGTTCGACCTCTGGAAAGAGATTCGGAAGCTGCCTGGAATCCACGAATCTGGCCCGCAGACAGCCAAGAAGACAGGCACGTATGACGTTCAAGGTGTTGTACCGGAGGTTGTACCGGCGGGTGGCATTTCACAGCTTCGCGTGGCAACGTCTGACACTCACACTGAAACGCGGCGAAACCAGCGAAACGACGTAAGCGCTTGTGCTGACAGGAGTAAGCACCGATTGGCACCTTGTGGCAGACTGGGCGATGGCAGACTTGAACTGCCGACCTCCTGCGTGTCGAGCAGGCGCTCTGGCCAGCTGAGCTAATCGCCCATACGTCTTGTGGATTAGACCTTGGCCGCTGCAGCCTGTCAATACGCGACGTGCCTCTCACACCGTGGCAGGAGAAACCGCACACCGCGCAGCAACCAGACAAGCTATCGTCGCCGTATCGGCTTGTTCCATCACATGCCCGGGCAAAACGGAGCTACCTCACGGCCCGGCCAGGGCCGAGCAGCCGCACCCAACACATCCGCCCGAATGCCCCACAGCAAGATTCAGACCGGGCTGCCGACTGCCGTAGCCCGCCCCTCGGTTCCGGTATGAGGCATCGTCGCATCGCTTCCCACACGATCGATCCTTGACGGGTGGTGATGGACCGAGCCTGCCGTTGTCATCTCCTTTGGTGTGCCGGCCGGATGATTGAGGGTGTGTGACTCGTATCTCTTCCGGGCACCAAGATAGCCGATGGGGTCTCCGAGTTGGGGACGACGCAAAGACGTGAGACCCGTTCTGCGGTGCGGATTGGACCACTGTGTACACAGATGACGGTTTCTGGTTCGATGTTCATCCAGTACGGCGGCTCGCGTGAATTCTAACGGATGACCGGCGGGCGCGTTTACGCGTGCGAGCGATCGTCGCCCCATCGCCCCGACCTTCGGCGAGGCCGACAGAGAACACCGTTCCAACGGAGCTTTCCCGATCTGCGATATCAGGCCTGTTACCGTGTCTCATGTTGCCTACCAGGGTTACTATCTGGGGCGCGCCGGATTCGGGCGATCGCTTCCGCGTTCGAGTTTTCGACGTGCACCCGTTGACATGCAGGTACCGGGTTGCCATAACACGCGCGTAACCAGATCTGGCGCAACTGTGCTGGCAACGTTGAGTCCGTCGGGGGCACTCGTAAACACTTTGTATTAGAGTGGAAAACCTTGCCGATAATGCGCCGCGTGAAGTTGAAATGCAGCTCGCTTGCTGCGAGCCATCTCTCCGGAGGTAACTGATGAGACGGTTGTATTGGCAGTCATTAGCAGCGGTCCTGTTGTGCCCGGTGGTCACGTTGTTTGTGGGGTGTGCGACCCCTGATGCGGGGGCCCGCTCTTCTTCGGGTCACAAGCACGGACAGGCGACCGAACGCTTGGCATCGAGCCGGTGGGAGAGGTCCGCGGACTCGCGGGTCGACACCGACTCGGGTACGCACGCGGGCCGCCGTCCCACGCTCCCATCCAAGGTCGTTGCGGTATCTGACCGCGCGGACGACGCCGAGGGTACCCCTTACGACCCCGATACTGTCCCTGGTCGTTCTGCCCAGGCTGCGTCACGCACGGGTGTAGCCCCCGCCTCTGGTCGCGCGGTGCGGCAGGGACACGCGGGCGCATCCGGTGGGGGGGAAGCAGGAATGACCACGGCCGGCCCGGCAGACGCCCCCCGGGACAAGACCGCAGGTTTCGACTGCGTCTGCGGGCTCGACCCGACCGGGGTGCCGTTTTGCGCCACGGTTGTGTTCTGTGGGTCGGAACCTGCCTGTCAGTCCAACGCGGGCTGCGACTTGGGTGAACGGTGCCTCGCCCAGAACTGCTGCGACCCTCCGTACGACTATTCTTGTACGCCGATATGTCCTGGGTCGTGCCAGTCGGGAGGCGAATGCGGGTCCTACTTCCCTTGTGATCCGGCGCCGCCGCACGATGAATGCGCAGACTGCATACCTGTGAGCACCGGTGTTCCTTACAGCGGTTCGACCGTCGGTGCGACTGGTTCGGATATCACGACATGCACAATCAGGGACACGGCGGATGTGTGGCACTGTTGGACGGCGAACTGCACGGGTAATGCGACCTTCAGCCTTTGTGGAAGCGCTTTCGACACAAGTGTGGCAGTCTTTGACGATTGCGGCGGGGACGAACTCGGATGCGACGACAACGGATGTGTCGGCTCGAACAACGCCCAGCTCACCATACCGGTTACCGCGGGTAAGACCTACTATGTCCGTGTAGCCGGGTACGCGGGGACCACGGGAAGCTACACGCTGAACGTCACATGCGTGCCGATGGGCGCCTGCTGCGTAGACGGCAACTGCATCGGGGTCATGCGTGAGGACGTTTGTCTGGAACAGGGCGGGACATGGTATCCCGGAGAGGATTGTTCGAGTGTGAACTGTCCTCAGCCGGAGACCGGTGCCTGCTGCGCCCCGTACGAATGTACCGTGGGGTACGTCTGCAACCAGCC
>CAYOQG010000391.1:0-3555 GCA_964405925.1 uncultured Phycisphaeraceae bacterium
GTGACCACGATGAGCTAATCGGCAAACGGCAAGAATTAACTAGAATTATTATTATGCACAATCGTGCGCACCATGAGAATCGTTGGACCTGGACAGCCGACTTGACGCGGCCGCGCCAGCCGTCAGGTAACGGGATTCGGACCGAATCTGTTCGCATTGCTGTTTTGCCTCCAGGGACTGCCGGAGGCCATCATAACAGCTTGTGTGGCGACGAGTTATGCACAATCGTGCACACCATAAAAATCGCTGGACCAGGACACCCGAGGATTGTCTGGTGCGCTTCGCGATGGGCTGAGCAATGACATCATACGAGACTTCGTCGCTAGTGTACTGGGCCAGTGATCGCCCGGTGCAAGCTGGAGAAATCGGTCGAGTCTATGTCTTGGTCGCCATCGCCGTCAAAAAAGTCACGGCACTCGATACTAGGCATCAGAAAGTCCGGGTTGTCCATTGGTCCGGTGAAGCAGAGCTCAAACTTGCCGACGTCCCACAGGTCCACGTCGGCGTCGCGGTCAGAGTCACCCGGTGCGCTGACCACGACTAGATCGGTTGTGGCCACAAACCCATAGTTTGTAGCAGTAACTGTCGTCGTACCCACGGTGTGCGCCGTCACGACGCCTTCGGGGTCGACGGTGGCGATGGTTGGCTCCGCAGTTTCGTAGGTCGTCCCCCGGGCTGAGGGCGTCAAATCTCGTTGGACCCCATCGTCATAGGTGCCCACAACACTCAAGTGCAGCGTTGGCGCGTAAGAAAATAGGTGCATAGTTGCGGGATTGACCGAAATCCCAGTCAGAGAGCTGGAGAACGTCACGTCGAGCGCTACATCGGGTGCCATAACGAGGTTCTCGTCGGCGTCGCGCGCAATGGCAGTCAGCGTAAATGGTCCGATCGCGTCCACCGGTATCTCCATCATCACAGAAAAGGGAGCGGACCCCGCAACTTGCGCGTCATCGGACGAGAGTACCAGGACTGAGACCGGAACAAAGCCGTCCATCGGCTCGACTGTCACCAAGAACTGGCTGCCAGCCGCGAACACAGTACCCGGTAAGGGATTGGTGATTTCAATCCCACCGTCACCTTGGCGGAGCGGTGGTAGCTGGTACTCTGCCTGTTCCGCAACGTCTACAGTCAGAGAGGCTGCTGGGAACTGAGAGGCGAAGATCGTGGTGTCGCTCGCTGCGGCGTTGAGCAGCCGAACTACGTCTTCGCCGACCTGGTCATTCTCTCCGACCCCGAGACCCTCGATCCCAAATAGTCCAAAATGGATTGTTCCGAGAGGGGTATATCCTGTAGCCTTGCCGACAGTAGTCACATGCCCACCGGTCAGCCCGCCCTGCTGGCTTTCGAGCCCGACTATGAGGTCGTGCTGCGGAACACCCAAGTTGGCGAAGATCACTTCGGGAGGGTAGCCGAGCCAAGCAAGTATGACGAATATGGCCCGAATCCGAGGCGGAAGCCGATCAACGATACCGTGTGCGACAAGATCGGAACCCCCTGTACCGGCGATGGCGTGCGCAGGAACACTTGCTGCTGGCATGGTTGTGGTCGCCTCCGAGGATGGGCTAAGGTCTATCATGCACCCGCAATCCAGACAGAAGTTCGCACACTCGCCCGGGTGGGGATGCAGAGCTTCGGCTAACCGTTGGCCGATGCCCGAGCTCGAGGTAACCCACATTACGACGTCTGCCCACGGCGATCCGAAGTGGGGAGTATCTAGTGTTATCAGCTTGTGGACGTCTCCTTGCTGGAAGTTATCGTTGCGAAGGTAGGATCCGGGAGAATTCCACTCGGCAATGTATAAGCGGGCCAACAGCCCTCCCATGCTGTGTGCGATGACGTCTGCCTGTGTAGCAGCGATGCCGCTGTCGCGCACTTTCGCCAGGGCCGCATCGATAGCGGCACGCGGAACACCCGGGACGTTTACCCTGTACCGGTGGGCATTGGTCTTACAATAATGCGCCCGGTCCACTGTGAACTGAGTGTGCGAGCCCTCCAGTTGCGGCCAGCCCCACATACCCCGGTTGGACCACATACCATGAAGGAGCATCACCGGCGGACGCAGAAGCAGAAGCTCGCGAAGCACCTCAGTCTCTGCGGCTGGGTCGTCATCGGGGACAAACACGGCCTTCACGCTGAGCGGACGATCGCGACGTGTCTCATCGGAGGGCTCTTGAGCCCGAACAAAATCGCGTGGGGCCACGAGCAAGGCGAACGCCAGCCAACGATCGTCGACTTCAACCGTGCGTAAGGAAAGTGGATTGCCTGCGCCGCCTGCAATGTGATCGAGAAGGGACCCCAAGTCGACCGGATCCCTTGACCCTTGATCATCCTCTACAGTGAGCTCGACAGTCCCTGGGCGGTCAGCAGCGAAGCGTAGAAGAACCGGGCTTACACCGTCGGCCGCCAAACCGATGACCCGTCGGCGCCCGGAAGCAAGTAGAGCCGCATCTGTCGAGACACTGGCACCATCCATTAGATCCGGGTTCGGATCTAATACACTGATCTCGAGATCAAGGCAGTCCACCTCATGATGCGCCATAATGTCATCCAGGGAGGTTCCCGGATCGTAAAGCTCCTGAAAGTCATAAGAAAACTCACACAAGTCCTTGGGTTGTATTTCAACAACGGTCCAGATCTCACTTAGACTGTGCGCGAGTTCGTCCCAGCCTTCAGCTGCCGTATCCACGATGTCCCAAAGAGTGGCAGCAACAGCGCCATCATCATCCAAACCGCTTACCGCAGGATCCGGCACCTCCATATCGATCTGCATAGTAGGCGGTTGCCCCGGCGCGGGCGTATCAACAAATATCGGGTCGTCCTGAATCGCCGCCTGAAGGAAATACGCCCAGCCATGTATCCAGGCACACTCGGGATCAGATTCCCCGCCCCAGCCGTGGCCCGGACACCCCGGAGTATGGGGAGGAAAGAGTCCACCATATAGGTGATAGAGGACGAAATACCCGTACGTCTTTAGGAGGATATCGGGGTCCTGCTCATCACCAGGTGCGACGTGCAGGACTTCATTCGGTATTTCGAAACCTGTCGACCCATCCGGAAAATACACCGTCAGGTTATATCTGTTATACCACTCGACTGAGTGTGCTAAGTAGTTGTACGCGTCGTTTGCGAGCAGATCATAGATACTCTGCGCACCGTTGTATTGTCCCCGGCGATCGATGATATCCCAGTGAACAGCCCCAATACAGATGTCTTCGGCTGGGAAGTCGCAAGTGTGCGTCACGTACAATTGATTGGTATTCGTGGTTACCACGAGCGGATAGTCCGTCGGCGTACCTGAAAGCGATCCACACGCGTCACCTTCGCGCGTTGGGTCTGCGCAGGTCAAGACGAGAACGCATAGGTCGACTTGATTCGCGGGGTCGTTAATAAGGCAAAACTGGAAATTGCCATTCTGGTCGGTTTCGGTGGCGGTGATGAACCAATCGCGAAACAAACCGAGTTGCCAAACCTCCACTCGTGCGCGGCGAAGCGGTGCATCTGTGCAGTCATCAAGTGGCGCGGTTGTAGCGCCTTGTCGCTCTCGAGACGCTGAGG
>CAYOQG010000392.1:0-3554 GCA_964405925.1 uncultured Phycisphaeraceae bacterium
GTCTGGAGAAAATGCGCGCAAACACTCCCCGTATCTCCTAATGGCGCCGAAAAAATTCCATTGACGCAAAAAACCGGACGACCATCAAAATCGTCGTGTCGCTCATCGATACCCCTCCGAGACGAAAGGCTGCCGGATGGTCGAAACAACTTTACTTACTTGATCGCAGGTCCACCGATAGACTCGCGATACTCGACGTAATCGTCGAGATCCACGTTGCCGTCAGCGTCGAAGTCGAAAGCCGCGCACACATCATCGGAACGCCCTTGATCAGCCCAGGCGAAACACCGCTGGAGCGCAGCTACGTCGACGAAGTCGACGTCACGGTCACAGTCGCTGTCCCCCATTCCGAATTCGTAAGGTCCGACGTCGATGCGGGCACAGAGAACTCGTGCGTGTCCGTCGAGGTCGGTCTCACTTGAGCCAGGCACAAAATGCGGATCGCCCGCATTGATGAGCAGGGAGTCGGGCGACAATCGAAGGTCATCATCTTCAGTGCCGGGGGTCCCGTCCGGTCCCTGAGTGTCGATAAAGGACGGGTCATTACCGGTATTCTCGTCGCCGCCGAGCGATCCGTCCCAGCCTTGAATGCAAGTGTAGTCGATGCTCACCGTGCTGGGCTCGCCGACGATCTCCAGTTGGTTCGACAGGAGCGATAGTCGCTGTATTGGGGGCGTCAGTTTCGCTTCAGTGACGAGGTTTCCCCAGAGGATCGAACTCCTCAGCTCCACGGTGCTGTTGGCTGTGACGACCATCCCACCACCAACGTCGCCGGAGTTCAGGACGATCCCGCAATTCCACAGTCCGACGGAAGCGCTCTCGTAGATCAGCACGCCGCCGCCCCAATCCGCTCGATTTCCGCTAAAGAGGCAGTTCGAGAGGGTTGTCGCAGATCCTTGAAAGACGGCCAGTGCGCCACCCCATCTGGCGAGGTTACCTGTGAACCTGCACCTCGAGATGGCCGCCCCAGGGCCGGACTGGTACAAGGCACCACCCATGAGCGCAGCCGTGTTACTGACCAGCGTGCAGGACCGAATGGTCGGTGACCCATTGTCGCAAAAGATCCCTCCCCCCATGTTTCTGAAAGAAGTCGGTGGACCGTCAGCGTTTCCCGCAGTGATATCGAATCCATCAACGACAGCTGCTCTGTCGGTCCCGCGAGCTGTTACAACATGATAAGCGTTCTCGCCTCTGGACGGATCATGTATTCCGCCGACATCGTTGCCCTCAAGGTCGCCACTCAGGACCGTTGTGTGCCTATCGATGTCGCGACCGTCCGGGTCATCGGCTGAGCATCCGCCATACCCACCTTCAATAGTGACGCCGCTTTTGAGCTGGAAGGTCGCCTCACGTGGATCCGCTAATCCAGTTGCATCAGGTGTATAGGTTCCGCCTGCGACCAGGATCGTGTCGCCCGCAACGGCCTCTTCTAACGCTTCATCGAGCGTGGTAAAGGCGCTACACCAGTTGGCACCATCGTGGATCGAACCAGACGCGTGTTGGTCCACAAAGAACACTTTTGGCGGGCGGCAGTTGACCTCGAAGCATGTTGCACCGGCAGACCACTCGTCGGAAGATCCCCGGCAAAGCTCCTCAAAGCGGTAGCCCCAACACCGTCCTGTCGAACGGTCGCAGCACGCACCTCGAAGGATCGTGCATGGAGGGTCCAGGTCGGCACAGAGGACGCCCTCTTCCCAACGTTGCTCAAAGTGGCAATCCTGAGCAGCGACACCGTCCTGACATATACCGTAAAACAGATCACAACAGGCACCCGTTTGAGCAACTGCAGTCGGCGGGAGCAGTGCGGCCATTAGAAGCGAGGATATCGCGGGCAGCACTCTGCGAACAGGATTTGCGAGTCTGCTCATAAGAGCCCTTTCTACCGCAGCCTGGTTCGCCGCAATCAGACCGATGATATGCCATTATCGCACCTGTCGCCCGACCTGTCAAGTTTCGATCGCGGAGTGCAGCGTAATCACGCACGATCGTCCAAGTTGACCTTGCCACCACCGTCAGAAGCGAAGACTGTACATCCAGGGCCACCAGGCGTCACCTTACCAGTAAGAGCCGAGCCCAAGGGTTCCGAGGTGGTGTCCCAAGTCCGGCACGCAACGGAGAAAGAGGCGTGCGGCCCGGCGCCGTCGGGAGGTCGACGTAGCAGGAGGCACCCTTCTTTGCCTCCCGAGAGCGTGGGTAGAAATGGGCTACGACCCGAGCGATTCATTCTCGCGGAAGGTCGTGTGCTCGCGTGCCCGTGCCTTGCCGTCGACTTGGTTGCGGATAATCACATCGATCTCGACGACTTCGTCGAGGTTACAGCGCTGCTTACTGTACCCTGAGCCCTCTGTCCAACCACGTTCCCACGATCTCTCCCACGCCAAGGTTGCCCATGCGCGTTGCTCCAACCGGTGTCGCTCCACAGCTCCCAACGTCCTTCATCGGTCAACCGGCCCATGACCGTGCCTATACGTTCAGACCTGATGAAATAGAACAAGTCACCGTTAGTCGCACGGTAGGACGTGAAGCTTTCTACCGGTGAGCCGAACCAAGGGCCTGGGGGTGAGACCGTATCACCGGCGTCTATATAATTGCCGTTGTTGACCTTTGGCCACTGGGCCCACGCTTGACCAGTAGAGAGAATTCCGCCCGTAACCATGAACGCGCATAGCGCTCGAACAAAGACGTTCACCGGTTTCTCCTTGTGTGATTAGGAACGTCGATTCGCACGGAAGACAGCATCGTCGAGTGGCCACGTGGCGCACGAGCCCCGGGCGGGTGCGACCCGCCTGCGTGGCCCGCTGCCACGATGCCATACCCCCTTGAATCGAGGCACCGCTGGCCATGCCCTTCCGCTGCGCCAGCGTGCTTCGTGTATCTCGCCGGGGTTCCGCGGCCCGGAAAACCAGCCACATCACCGCCGTCGTTCGCAGGGGCATGGGGCATTTGGCCGGCGAGCCACCGGAAAAACGCAGCCGTTTGACTCGCGACGCTCGCACAAGGGCCGGCGAGTTGCTGCTGGACTTTGACACCCAACGTCCGGTTGCGTATACTCGTGTTGAATATGGGTGCAGCGGGTGCTCCATCCTGAAGCCTACAAAGGCCGATAATGCAAACGGGAACGCTGCTACGTTTGGCGACGATCTCGCTCACGCTATGTGGTGTGGCTCCAGCCTCCGCGGGGCTTGTCACTTTTGAGTTCGCCGGCGAGGTGACGTCAGTAGAAGACGACGGGGGAATCTTCGGCGGTGGGGTTGAGGCGGGGGACTCGTTCTCAGCGGTTTTCACATTCGAGAGTGATACGCCGGATATTGGCCCGGATGACCCTATGGTCGGGCTATACCTCGACGCTGTAACTGGGATCTCGGGCAACGCCGGTGACTTGGCCTTCACGGGGCCCGCTGGGTTCCGGAACTTCATTCGTGTCTTTAACGACGCCACCGATGTGCCTGTCGATGTATACCTCGTAACTGTTGACGTACAACTCGATGACACGGCTCTTCCGTTGCAGCTTGATATCCGTGATAAGTCAGCGACTGTGTTCAACGATGACTCGC
>CAYOQG010000393.1:0-3547 GCA_964405925.1 uncultured Phycisphaeraceae bacterium
GGAAAGCGACGGGAGGAGGAAGGACGAGGGTAGCCGGCAAGATCTCGGGATACACCAAACATGCCATCAACCAGGCGATTAGCCGGGAGGGGAAAGGGGTAGCCGCAAAGGTGATCCTGCAGACTGTGCGCAACCCGAAAGCTTGGAAGGAAATGGCTGATGGAACCATACGATACTATGGTAAGTTTGCCGAAGTGAGGATGCGCCCCGATGGGGTGATCATAACCGTGATTCGCAAGAGTAGCGTCGCCGCTCGGTGCGGGACGTAGAAGGTAAGTGATGCGACTTCGTATACCCAGGGAATTGCTCGATATCCTCACGAACGTGTTTAGTGAGACCAAGCCATACGTGGTCGAGGATACGGGGAAGCGTGCTGTCCGAATACGAATCGTAGGCGATCCGGATGCGATCGTTGAGGCCCTCGGCGACGAGCTATGCAGGCGCGCGCTCGACTCCGACGGTGAGGTCAATGAGTACGGGGTTAGACTAGACCGGCTCATCGGTGTGTTCTCTTCGGCTTGCGAGGGTGGCGAGGGGCAGCTGGGGATCGAGTAACACGGGTCGTGACGCGGGTGGTCACCGAGGATCTGGATCCTGACCCCGGCGAGAAGCCGTTCACAGCCACCCGGCTGGAGTATGCCAAGAACGGCCGGACGGTCACCTTCGCCGTGGGCGAGCGGTGGACCGACGACTACGACTACGAGATCCTCTGGGGTCGGGAGTACCGCTACGACGGTGCTCGGGAGCGATATCTCGATCGGGAGCTTGACCCACTCGAGCTGATGGACGACAACATCGTCCCGCTTTCGGAAACATGGTCTGATTACGACGGCGGCAGCATCTACGGCGACTTCGAGGTCGACGGACAAGAGTCGGCAGCCACCAAGTGGTATGAGCCCGGATTGGCGGAGACCGATGATCCGCTCGGGAGCCCGGTGACAAGGCACGTTCACGGTGACATGATCGGATCCGTGCGATTTCTCACTGACGCTGACGGGATGAAGCACGAGGAGGCCGTGTACACGGGCTTTGGAGAGCTGGTGACAGGTAGCGCCCGGCGATACGGGTTCGCCGGGTTCTACGGGTATCAGACTGACACCGCGACCCAAATGCCTTTCATCCATGTTGGGGAGCGCTACTATGATCCTGCGGTCGGGCGCTTCCTCCAGCGTGACAGCATCGGAATCCTGGGTGGGTTGAATGTCTACGAGTACGTGTGGGGCGACCCCGTCAATCTAGTGGACCCCGAAGGAGATACGCCAGAGACACCAAGCCCAGGCGGAACAGCGGGGATGCTCAACCCGAAGGCCGCCCGAGAGGTCGCCGAAACGCTCAAGATGCTCGGGAAAGCGACGGGAGGAGGAAGGACGAGGGTAGCCGGCAAGATCTCGGGATACACCAAACATGCCATCAACCAGGCGATTAGCCGGGAGGGGAAAGGGGTAGCCGCAAAGGTGATCCTGCAGACTGTGCGCAACCCGAAAGCTTGGAAGGAAATGGCTGATGGAACCATACGATACTATGGTAAGTTTGCCGAAGTGAGGATGCGCCCCGATGGGGTGATCATAACCGTGATTCGCAAGAGTAGCGTCGCCGCTCGGTGCGGGACGTAGAAGGTAAGTGATGCGACTTCGTATACCCAGGGAATTGCTCGATATCCTCACGAACGTGTTTAGTGAGACCAAGCCATACGTGGTCGAGGATACGGGGAAGCGTGCTGTCCGAATACGAATCGTAGGCGATCCGGATGCGATCGTTGAGGCCCTCGGCGACGAGCTATGCAGGCGCGCGCTCGACTCCGACGGTGAGGTCAATGAGTACGGGGTTAGACTAGACCGGCTCATCGGTGTGTTCTCTTCGGCTTGCGAGGGTGGCGAGGGGCAGCTGGGGATCGAGTAACACGGGTCGTGACGCGGGTGGTCACCGAGGATCTGGATCCTGACCCCGGCGAGAAGCCGTTCACAGCCACCCGGCTGGAGTATGCCAAGAACGGCCGGACGGTCACCTTCGCCGTGGGCGAGCGGTGGACCGACGACTACGACTACGAGATCCTCTGGGGTCGGGAGTACCGCTACGACGGTGCTCGGGAGCGATATCTCGATCGGGAGCTTGACCCACTCGAGCTGATGGACGACAACATCGTCCCGCTTTCGGAAACATGGTCTGATTACGACGGCGGCAGCATCTACGGCGACTTCGAGGTCGACGGACAAGAGTCGGCAGCCACCAAGTGGTATGAGCCCGGATTGGCGGAGACCGATGATCCGCTCGGGAGCCCGGTGACAAGGCACGTTCACGGTGACATGATCGGATCCGTGCGATTTCTCACTGACGCTGACGGGATGAAGCACGAGGAGGCCGTGTACACGGGCTTTGGAGAGCTGGTGACAGGTAGCGCCCGGCGATACGGGTTCGCCGGGTTCTACGGGTATCAGACTGACACCGCGACCCAAATGCCTTTCATCCATGTTGGGGAGCGCTACTATGATCCTGCGGTCGGGCGCTTCCTCCAGCGTGACAGCATCGGAATCCTGGGTGGGTTGAATGTCTACGAGTACGTGTGGGGCGACCCCGTCAATCTAGTGGACCCCGAAGGAGATACGCCAGAGACACCAAGCCCAGGCGGAACAGCGGGGATGCTCAACCCGAAGGCCGCCCGAGAGGTCGCCGAAACGCTCAAGATGCTCGGGAAAGCGACGGGAGGAGGAAGGACGAGGGTAGCCGGCAAGATCTCGGGATACACAAGGCACGGGATCAATCAGGCGATCAGTCGCGAGGGAAAGGGCGTAGCTACACGTGCGATCCTGCAAGCTGTCAGGAGACCGATCAAGTGGATTGCCACTAAAGACGGCGGTCGCAAGTACGTCGGGAAGTATGCAACGGTTGTTCTGGACAAGACCGGGCGCGTAATCACAACGTGGGCCAGGAATCGCGACGGAGTCAGGATTGCGCAGGCACTCGTGTGTAGTCCATAGGAGTTACGACATGCACCCACAAGTTCCAGACAACCTGCGGGCGTTGCTGCGAGAGGTGCTTGGGCGGAGATGCGAGCGGATGTTACCCTGGTTCGAGGGTGGGTGCGAGACGAGGCTTGAACGCGCGGAGTGCGAACTCATCCAAGGCGCGCTGTCTGACGAGCTTTGCGAAACAGGGATCGACGAAGTTGGCGAGGTCAATGAACGGGGCGTTCTGCTTGACCGGCTGATTGGCATCTTCGGGGTCTAGGCAGGCAAGAGCGGTTGCTTGAGCGCATACGTAGAACGCGGGCCCCTGCATCACGCAACACCTGGCTCGGACTTGGGTGTCGGCAGTGAAACGTCTACGACCCTAGGTCGTAATGAGCCCGGACTGGCTGGGACCGATGATCCGCTCGGGACCCCGGTGACAAAGCACGTTCACGATGACTTCATCGGATCCGTGCGATTTCTCACTGACGCTAACGGGATGAAGCACGAGGAAGCCGTGTACACGGCCTTTGGAGAACTGGTGACGGGTAGCGCCCGGCGATACGGGTTCGCCGGGTTCTACGGGTATCAGACTGACACCG
>CAYOQG010000394.1:0-3504 GCA_964405925.1 uncultured Phycisphaeraceae bacterium
CTCCCGAGGCGTTGTCGTCGGCGCCGTTATGAATCTGGCCTTCTTCGCCGGCATGGGCGCGCGATCCACCACCTTCGCCGTGCCCGATGTGGTCGTAGTGGGCCCCGATGAGCACGTACTGTTCGGCCATCTCGCCCTCCCCGACACCCGGCAGCAGCCCGACGACGTTGCGGCACTGACCCTCTCTTCGAGCGAGATGCGTCATCAGCTTGACACGTGTGTCAAGCTTGGCGCGGTTGAAGTGCTCGGGAATCTCTCCTTTGTCCAGCAGAGTCTGAAGGTCGCCAAGCTTGACATGGGCGCCTTCGAGCAATCGCTGGGCTGTGTCCGTGGTGATGGAAGCAGCCACGATGCCGGCATCGCTGCTCGTTCGCGACAAGGGAAGGAGTTCGCCAGCCCCTGGTGTGTTCGGGCCGACGACGAGCAGAAAACCGGCTGCCCCCCGCTTCAACGCCTGCTTGGCTTTGTATCGCGGGCCGCTGTAGTGACTGAGCCGAATTCGCTCGTTGGTATCAACGTCGTTGGGGACATCATCAAAAACGAGCACAATCTTGTCTTTGACCTCCACGCCTTCGTAAGAGTCGTACTTCGTCTTGTCGGGCTCCTCCGGGACGACTAGGCCATAGCCGACACATACCACCTCGCCCTTCACACTGGCGTTGGTTGAAAAGGAGAGCGGTCGGTAGTCCGTTTGAACCTTGAAAACGTGAGACGGTCCCCTACCTTCTGAGGCGATAGCGAACTCATTCTTCTCCGGCACGACCTCGATACTGGCAGGGAAGCTGAAAGCCTGGAAATACGTACCGTCGTCGCCCAAGGGCTCGAGACCCGCCTCTTTGAAGCGAGCCGCGATGTACTCCGAGGCTTTCCGGGCACCTTCCGTTCCGGTCATGCGACCCTCCAGCTCGTCCGACGCGAGGTATCTTACGTGCTGATACAGGTCATCCTGCGCGATCGCCGGGTCGTATCCGGGCTTGACCGGCGGCGGACCGGCATCAGGCCAGGTCGTCTTAGGAGGACGGTCAAAGCTCGGTTCGGGCTCGGGCGTGCCTCGCTGTGGGGCGGCTTTGATCGCAGCCAGTGCAGCCTCGTGGTCCCAGTCCGCGATGAAAAGCTGCCCGGTGCGGGACTCCCGTGTCGTGCGATTGCTCGTCCATGACAGGGTGTTGCCGTCGGGGCTGAAAACGGGAAGCCCGTCGAAACCGTCGGTATAGGTAACACGGACCGGCTCTTTCTCGCCTAACGGGTCCACGATGAACAGCTCGAAGTTGGCGAACCCGAGTTTGTTGGACACGAAGATGGCATATTTGTTGGATGGATGCATATAGGGCGCCCATGACATCGACTTGAAGTCCGTCAGGCGGCGCATATCCGAGCCGTCGATTTTGATCGTATAGATGTCAGCCAGAAACCCGTTTTCCTCGAAGTGACGCCAGATGACACGCTCGCCGTCGGGCGTGAAGAAGGGACCGCCGTCATAGCCATCCCAGTTGGTCAGGCGTCGCTGCTCGGAACCGTCGGCGTTCATGAGATATAGCTCGCCGAAGTACTCCGGCTGCTTGTGCCAAAGCTCGCGCTGCTTATCCGTGAGCTTCTCCAGCGGATACGCGTCACGCATGGAACAGAACACGATCAGCTTGCCATCGGGTGAGTACGCGCCTTCGGCGTCAAATCCCAAGGTGTCAGTCAGGCGTCGCAGGTTTCGGCCTCGCTGGTCGCTGGTGAAAATGTCGAAGTACTCGTCGTACATGAAGGGCGTGTGGCCGGTGGTGCGGTTTGGGCGCTCTTCGTATTCGCGGCGCTCTTTCTCGCGGGCTTGGGGATCGAGATGCGTCGAGGCGAACAGAACCTCGCCGGTACCGGGCCGGAAATAAGAGCATGTCGTTGATCCGACGCCCGGGGAGATCAAGCGGATGTGCCCGCTGATCAGATCGAGGATGTAAATCTGGAAAAACGGATTGCCGGCATGGCGCTCCGCCTGGAGGATCATCTTGGTACCGTCGGGGGAGAAGTAACCCTCTCCTGCCCGTCTTCCTTCAAACAATAACTGCCGCGCACGTGACATGAAGCGGTCTCTTTGATGGCCTGCGTCGGCATGAGCCGCGTGGATGGCCACGGGCGAGATAACGAGCAACGCAGCCAATGTGGAAATCAGACTTCTTCGGTTTAACATCTTCCTCATGATCTCCCAGATTACACCCCAAAACGACAGGCCACGGCCTTGACGGCTAAGCCACCGGGGATGGCCAGCGTGGACCGTAGACCCTCGAATGCGGCGCTCATCGCTGAAGAATCGGTGTCTCCTCAGGTCTATCACCGCATCCCCGCGCCTCGAAGGGGTCATGATACACACGGACCGGTGATTTGGCTATGTGCGGCGAGGCAGCAGACGTGGCAAGTCTGGGGGCCTGCAAATGTCGGCGATGCGGACGCCATCAGACCTCGGCGATACGAACACCCTGGTGCTCGCTTTCTAGCAAGAATTCGATGGCCCGTCCGACACCGAGCCGCGGGCGGAATTAATCCCGACGTTGTCGGGAGCACGCGCGGACGGTAATGACCAAGCCGCCTGAGACAACCGAGACGCGACCGTAAGGAAGCGGGAAATGCCCCCTTTGCCTGCCCCGCTTGCTTCATCCGCCGCAGACGTTACACACCGACCCGCGTGCGGCCCTTGTCTCGGACGACTCCCGTGGGTGGCATGGGTCCGCCGTAGGTGACAGGGGTCCGCCACAGGTGGCCCCGTGGCCGACTTCACCGCCCCCCTTCGCAGGGGGGACGACAGGGGGGTCGGAATGCGAACCGCTGCGTTCCGGGGGCGAGTTTCCGGGGGTTCAAATCTTGGGTTCGCGCATGCTAACGAAGCCAAACGAAACGCCGCTGACGGGGCCGAAAACGGCGATTCTTGGGTTCGTTTTGCGAAAAAATCATTGCGTTTCGTTCCGGTGAATGTCCGATCGCGGGAGCGCGCATGTGCATTCGGACTGTGGGCGGCGGGTTTCGTGACAATGATCGGCTCTATCATAGGCAGCTACTCCGGCGGCGGCTCCATTCGGCAGCGCGATGACAGCGGTTGCCCTCGACAGCGGGTGGGGGTGCTGCGCGCGGTCTGCCCGTGGGTAGAACTCCGTGGGCGCACGGTGCTACGGACCCGCGGAGCGATCAAGCTCCCTCGCAGGGTGGCCACAGGGAACGAGAGCCTTGGCCACGTACCGTCCAACGCACCCGGGAGCCGTGGGCGACTTGACCGTCCCGCCTCCCGGGGGGGGCGCAAAACCGTGGCGGGGGGGGCGCCGCCGGTCATGCACATGATCGCCAACAAGAGCTGTGGGTTGCCGGGAAACGTCGCTCAGGTACAGTCACATGCGATTCCGTGTGCATGAATTGGAGCTGTGGGTTGCCGGGAAACGTCGCTCAGGTACAGTAGACCCCGCGTAAACGACAAAACTGACGACGCTGTGGGTTGAAGGGAAAAGTCGCTCAGGTACAGTCCGACTCGCGCCG
>CAYOQG010000395.1:0-3488 GCA_964405925.1 uncultured Phycisphaeraceae bacterium
ACAAGAAGAAGTGGAAAGCCAATAACGAAAAGTGGATGAAGCACTCGATTGCCACGCACACAGAGGACGGCCCGGAGATCGACTACACCCCCGTAGATTCGTCTGTGCTGCCACCGGAGAAACCCAGAGACTATCGATAGGCATTGGAGACGGAGAATGGCGCAGAAGGAGATTCGCTTCAAGATAAAGCGGCAGGCAGGTACGAACGCCTCTCCCTACTGGGAAGAGATGAAGATGCCTTACGCACCAGGTCATAATGTGGTCTCGGCGCTGATGTACTTGCGCGAGCATCCGTACAATATCAAAGGTGAGAAGGTCAACCCCGTCGTATGGGACTCCAACTGTATGGAAGAGGTCTGTGGTGCCTGCTCGATGTTGATCAATGGTGAGCCCAAGCAGGCATGTGCCGCACTGATCGACGAGCTACAGCAACCGATTGTCCTGGAGCCGCTCACCAAGTTCCCGTTGATTCGGGATCTGATGGTGGACCGGTCGAAGATGTTTGACGCACTGCTGAAAGTCAAAGCGTGGGTGCCTATCGATGGATCCTGGGATATTCATCGGCATGCACCGCTGATTTCGCCGGGTGAACAATCCATTCGCTACCTCTTCTCCCGCTGTATGACCTGTGGGTGCTGCATGGAAGCTTGTCCGCAGTTCCAGCAGGATTCCAAGTTTGTCGGCCCTGCTCCGCTGGGGCAAGTCAAACTGCACAACTCTCACCCGACTGGGAAGTACTTCAAAGAAGAGAGACTCCATTCGATCATGGGTGAGGGCGGACTGACGGATTGCGGCAATGCCCAGAACTGCATCAAGGTCTGTCCGAAGGACATTCCGCTCACCGACGCCATCGCCGAATTGGGACGGCAGACTACGATTCAGTGGCTTCGAGATTTGTTCGTGAAGTAGTCCAACGTCAATCGGGTCGGCTGTGTCTATAAGTTGACGTGTTGTGCCGACACGCCATTATTCATAACTCTCATCGACATGTGATACACAAGGCGTTTGCGTAGTGCTGCACAGTGTAGGCTCTGCAGGAGTTTATGGACTACCTCACCTATTCCGGCAACAATATCCTCAATGCACGTCTCCCAGACGACGCAGCCATCTTCTATGCCCCGCCACCTATTCCGGGGATCAAACGGCGCGCTTTGCCGGCTGCGGTGACTGATGCTTTCGAGAACCCGCTGGGAATGCCGCCGCTGAGGGAGCTTGTCGGTTCCTCTTCGAAAATCCTCATTGCGTTCGACGACAACTGTCAGCCGTTTCCCGAAACTCCGACCCCAGATATTCGACAGCAGTCGCTCGAGACTCTCCTCCCGCTTCTCTATTCGTACGGGGTCAAGAAGGACAATGTCCGCCTGGTCTGTGCAGTGGCCTTGCATCGCAAGATGAAGGAGCATGAGCTGGCACGCATGGTCGGTCGGCGGATGATGGGAGAGTTCTATCCTCATCAACTGGACAATTTCGATGCCGAGGATCGCGAGGACATCGTCGACCTCGGAGAGACGGAGGAGGGCGAGCGTGTGCAAGTTTGTCGGGGTGTCGTCGAGAGCGACCTTGTCATCTATGTCGACGCCGTGCAGATTCCCCTGAATGGAGGTCACAAGTCCGTGGCCGTCGGATTGGGGACGTACGAGTCGATCTCAAATCACCATGCCCCGAAAATGACCGCGGAGAGTCCGCACGTCATGCAACCAGAAGGTTCACAGATGCACGCGTGCATCGAGCGGCTCAGTCACGTGGTTCAAAAACACAGCCGCATCATGGTCATGGAGGCGGCGATCAACAACGCCGCCTATCCGGCACATGTGAGGTACCTCGGCAAGCCCAACGACCGATGCAACATCATTGAGCGATTTCTCAAGGCATCGACACCGTTGACCATGCGGATGCTTCCGGAGCCTGTCAGAAAGTCCATCTTGCGCGGTGTGCGCGGGGCATATGCGCCAATCGAGATCAACGCGGGTACGATTGAGGCCGTACACCCCCGTACGCTCGATATCATGAAGGCGCAGATGCTCGTCCCCGCGCCCAAGCAGTATGACACACTTGTGTTCGGTCTTCCCGATCTCAGTCCCTACGCCGTCGACGCACGCATCAACCCGGTGCTGGTGGTCAGTGACGTTCTGGGCTATGTCTTCAACTGGTTCTATAACAAACCGCTCATCAAAGCGGGTGGGGTACTCATTATCCTCAATCCGGTCTTCGAGGTTTTCCACGAGGAATACCACGTGGCTTACAGGAAATTCTACGAGGAAGTGCTTGCGGCCACGAAGGATCCCTTTGAGATGCAGGAGCAGTTTCAAGAGGGCTTCGCCCGTGATCCCTATCTGATCGACTGTTACCGGCATCGATATGCCCATCATGGGTTCCATCCGTTCACGGTTTGGTATTGGGCGACCTATGCCCTGAAGTATCTCTCGAAAGTGATTCTGGTCGGCCCGCCCGACAACCGGACAGCCAGACGACTTGGCGTATCTTGGGCCCCGAATCTGGATCATGCATTGGCACAGGCGAGAGAGGCGGCGGGTGGCGAGGATGTCGCCGCTCTGGCCATACCACCATTCTTCTATTTCAATGTGGAGTAGGCCACGTTGGTGGATGAATCACCTACTCTGCAAGCTCATCGGCGAGTCCGAATCTAACCGTTGCAGTTTCATTTACGCACGGTTGGAGTGATGGTCATATGGAGCTCCTTACCGTCGCGTAGAATGACGATTTCGACGGATTCGTCGGGTTTTAGTGCCCCGAGGATGGCAGCATAGTCTTCGAGCCCGCCGATATCATGCCCGGCGATGCCGGTGATCAGGTCGCCACCAATCAGGCCCGCTTTCTCAGCCGGGCTGCCGCCTTGCACACCGCTGATCTTCATGCCCGGAATGTCGCTGGCGCTGAAATCGGGAATGGTGCCGGTGTAGATGCGCCGACGACCAGTGGGGCGATCCTTTGGTGCCGCGTTCTCGACACTCTTGTACTGCGGGCGGGTCGGGCGAGCGGCAAGCTCGCCCACCATCTCCTGTCCAAAGTGGGCAATGTGATCCATGCCTGCGTAATTCAACGTGTCCGCATCATCGGTCGGGCGATTGTAGTCGTCGTGAACGTCGGTGAAGAACGCCAGAATGGGAATACCAGCCGGGTAGAACTCGTGCGTGTCCGTCGGGAGGTAAGGGTCATCTTGAAGAATGACAGCCAAGGGGACCCGGATATTGACCTCCTCGATGAGTCGGCGCCAGTCGGCTGACGAGCCGACCCCCTGTAGGATCAGCCGACCCTCGCGCAATCGGCCAACCATGTCAAAATTGACATATGCGGCAATCTGCCCCAGGGGGCACGGCGCATGGCGAGCGAAGTATGACGAACCGATGACACCGATCTCCTCACCCGACCAGGTTGCGAAGATCAAACCTCGCTGCTGCCCCCACATGCCGCCGGTGCTCTTACGTTGCTCGGCAAAGGCAGCCGCCAGCTCCAGCACGGTTGCCACT
>CAYOQG010000396.1:0-3487 GCA_964405925.1 uncultured Phycisphaeraceae bacterium
CAGTAGAACCGCATGGGTGAGCTCAACAAGGGCTCCAGTTGGGTGCCACTGGCCTTGAGGACCTCGATCGGCGCCTGCATACAAATGAAGATCCCAATGAACAGGGCTGCCACTTCCAGGATCGCGTGGTAATCAAAGCGGTTGTCGCTTCGGACCTGTTTCCTCGTGGATTTCAGCGATAATCCTACAAAGCCCAGCATCAGCAGTTCCCGCATGAACGGAAACGCCTTAAAGCCCAGTCCCAAAAACTCCTCACCCGGCTTGACCAGGGCCACACAGAAAACCACCCCAGCAAGCCACACGAGGTTGAGCTTGCCCCGCAGCGTAAGCGGCACCCGCTGAGTCTCGTCGCGGGCAATGTCCCGCGGTCTCTCATGGCGGTAGGCCAGCGTGTCCCAGAGGAAATAGACGGCGAGCAGGATGCCGCACATCACCGCCCACTCCAGCCACAGGCCCAGTGTCCACAAAAAGTGCACACCCTTGAGGTATCCCAAGAACAGCGGTGGGTCCCCGATGGGAAGCAAACACCCGCCGATGTTGCTCACCAGGAAGATGAAGAAAATGACCGTGTGCTTGACGTGCTTCCGTTCCGAGTTCGTCTGAAGGAGCGGCCGAATCAGCAACATGCTCGCACCCGTCGTCCCGATGAAGCTGGCAATCGTCGCCCCGACGGCGAGGAAGGCTGTGTTCGTGGACGGGTGTGCAGCCAGGTCACCCTTCAGACAAATGCCCCCGCTAATGACATACAAGGAGAACAACAAGACGATAAAAGGGATATACTCCGCGAGAATCGCGTGCTCGAGAATCGCCGTCACCTTCTCCGGCCCGTATGCAGACAAGTAGTACGCCAACGTGACAGCCGCAAAACACAGGGCGACCATGAGCCGGTTCAGATTCCTCTCCCACCAGCGCTCTGTGGTTGACATCAACGGGAGAATCGCGATCGAGAGCAGTAAGCCCACGAACGGAATGACCGACCACATGCTCGGAGCGTGTTCAGGGAGGTCATGTCCGCCGTGGCCTTGGCCATGGCCGCCCGAAAGCGAGCCCCACAAAAGCCACACCAGCACGACTACGCCGAGCCCGATCGCCAACCACTGCATGGCGGTCATTCGGCGCGGATGCTCCCCCTGCACATCTGAGATGGTCAAGGTGACATCCACCGTCGTCGGCTCCTGCTGCTCTGTCATATCACGGAGGTCTCGGCGTTATGGAGTCCCAATCAACCTAATTCCCACGACGTCTGGTTTCAGGTGCGTTGCCCGGCGCAGCTCTCTTCCCCCGAGCATCGCCGTGTCATCAGCACCCATGCGGGCTGCGTCTGCCTTTCCCCCAGCGGACTCTTGCGTCGCCGAGTGCCCCTCGGTGAGTTGACCCGACCAACTCACTTCCGTCCAAGGGACAATTGCCAGCAGATCGGCGGGCCATCGGATGCCCACGCCGTCTTCGTTTTATCGGCATTCACAGCGACACAGATTTCGACCTTTGGGATGCATCGACCCGCCCCACGCGAGAGTCGATCCCGGAGTCTCGCTCGGGTCTGAACACGCGGCCGCCCCATAGTGAACGGCAACCCGGTGTCGCTTGCGGGGCTTTGGAGCCGGCCCTACCCGGCGGGCGCGGCTCGAACGGCGCACCAAAGCGCTGTCGACTCGGCAGGCCGTCGGTACGCTCCGGCCCAACCGGGCCACACATATTGCCCGAAAACTCAACAGGAATCCAGCGTTGCCAAAGCCTCGTCGGGCCAAGATGGGGCTCACTCACAGCGGTTCGGGCCCTTGGGCCGACCTGACTTGCTGCCCTGACTCGACAAGCCTCACCGCGGAAAGGCCTCAACGACACCCCCATCGACGGGCAAGGTGGCTCCGGTTGTCGGTGTGGCGTTGCTGGCGAAGAAGACGACGGCGTTGCCCACGTGGTAACCGTGGACGCGGGCCCGCAGCAGGTTGCGCTGACGATAATACTCGGGCAGCTCCTCCTCGCTCATCTTTCGGCTTTTCGCCCGCTGGGGTCCCACCGTCGCCCACAGGCCCGAGGGCGTTTCCGCGTCACCGAAGATTGCATCCGCGTTTATCATGTTCACGCGGATATTGTAACGTGCCAGCTCGATGGCGGCGACCTTGCCGAGCTGATGGCCGGCGGCCTTGGATGCGCTGTAGGCACCGAAGTCCTTTCCGGGTCCGAAGACGTTCTTGCTGGCGTTGATGATGACGTGGCCACCAATCCCCTGACGCTTCAGGATGCGCACTCCCTCACGGATGAACAGGAGATAGCCGACCGCGTTCACCTCCATGACCTTTCGGAAGTCCGCAACCTCGAGGTCTTCAATCGCCGCCACGTGGGCGATGCCGGCGTTTGGCACTATCACGTCCACACCGCCAAAGGTCTGGACGATCTGCGTAAACCCCTCCTGCACGCTGGTCTCGTCGGTGACATCCATTGGCACTCCCAGTGCCACACCAGCGCCAAATTCGCGGTCCAACTGCTCGACGGCACGTGCGAGACGCGTCTCGTCGACGTCGGTCACTGCAACGTGGGCGCCCGCTCGGGCACAAACGAACGCCACGGCCGCACCGATCGCTCCCGCGCCGCCGCTGATAACCACAACCTTCCGTTCGAGCGGGCCGTGGTCGCCCGATTCGAGCTTTGCTCGCTGAGTTGCGCGGTACTCCATGTCGAACAGGTGCTTTGACGGAAGCGACACATACGCACCGATCGTGTTGGCTCGAACCTTTGCGGTGAGCGTGTGCTGTGCAATATCCGCCGTAATGCGCGCGTCCCTCTTGGTTCTACCCGATGCAAACAGACCTGCTCCCGGTATCAGGACGACTCGTGGTGATAGGTCGATACCGTCAACCGATCCGCCATGATCGGTTACGTAGGCTTCGTAATCACGACGATACGCCCACAGGGCCGTGTCGAGCGTCCGTTTGAATGCTTCATCATCCTCCCACGGCGGGTCCTCGACAAACAATGGCAGTGGCTTCGTGCGGATCAGGTGATCGCCCGTGAGCGGTCCGGTCTCTGCAAGGTTCTTGCCCTCTTTGCTGTTGACAAACGCCAGGATGTCGTCACTTGCTCGCCACTCCAGAATCGAGGGCTGATACGGATGATCCTCGTCGCCGGTTCTGATTGCCAGCAGCCTCCGCAGCAATGGCCCCGCCCGTGCCGCCAGGACGGCCGGTTCTTCGGGCGCGTTGAAGAACGGCGTCAATACCCCCCCCTTGATCCGCTCCTCGATGAAACGCTCACACGAATCGACCAGGGCGATATGCCGCTCGTACGCCGTGCGGGCATCATCAGCAAAGGTGATCAATCCGTGGTGCAGCAGAACGACGCCTTCGACCGCCGGATTTCTCTCGTGGCAATCCGTCACCGCCTTAGCCAACTCGAAGCCCGGCTCGACGTAGGGTACGATCCCGACCTTCTCACCCATCGCCTCGCCGACCAGCTCCGCACCATCTGGCTGATTCGTTAATGTTAAGAC
>CAYOQG010000397.1:0-3472 GCA_964405925.1 uncultured Phycisphaeraceae bacterium
CCCTAGTGCGCAAGAAGTTACACTTGAATGCGCGCTATGTTGCTCCAAGGGAGGGGGTGGGGGAGGGTCTTGTCCTTCGGAGGTCAAAAGCGTGGCACTTGCGTGCAACGGTTGGACGTCCTTACCCCCCCTCAATCCCCCCCTGGAAGGGGGGGAAGTGCCATCCAGCGCCTTGTTGGTTCGCGCGGGAATCACACGGACGGTGAAGGGTAGATCGGGTGGCAGTGCCTTCGCCACGTCATCCGGAACGCAGGCAACAATGCCCTCCCTTGGCACGCCCATCGTCCAGTTGTCAGCCGCCATGAAGTCGCTCTGGAATGGACCGATATACAAAGTCTCGCAAATGGGAACCGTCTTGGGCGCTCTGGGCCGATCCGGGCTTTGTTCCAAAGAGCCACCGGGCACCGAGACCACGGCAAGAATGACAGAGAGGGCGTTTGTCATAGCCAGCCTCCCCGAGCTGTTTCATCCATTATCTCTCCAAGGCAACCTGGATTCAAGACCGTCCGGTTACGTTTTTTGCGCCCTGCGGCGAAGGAATCAAGTGTCAGTCATCGGTGTTCATCCGGTAGAAGGTGCGGGGGTGAGGATGCTCCTGCTTGCGACGGGTTGCCGATTGCATCGTCCGGCGGCGAGAGCAACCGGGCCAGGCGAGTCAACATTTCCGATGGCGGCGGATGAGAGCCCTGTGGTGGACGCGCACCACGAGTCCAGCCCCGGCACACTCAGAAACGGTTGAAGGTCTACCCTCTTCGCAGCGTGTATTGGTCGGAGCGGGCGAGGGTGAGCCTGAGCTTTTCGTGGTCGGGCTTGGCACCCATGGCTACGACGTGGACGACCAGAGAAGTGCCGTCTTCATAGCACGATCGTTTTCGCACCTTCAACTGGGCTTCCTCGAACAAGGCATTGATGCGCTCGAGTGCATCGTCGGTGTTGGGGGCGATGATGTCGTACGATTGCAGGTCCCGAAGTCTGCCGATCCAGTGCTCGACATAATCAAAGACAAACAGGGCAACCAGGACGACGGCCGTGCTGAACGCGGCCAACCGGAGATGGCCGAAACCGACGGTCATCCCCACGGCAGCCACCGCCCAGATCGTCGAAGCGGTGGTGATCCCGAAGACGTCGGCTCGACCCCGAAGAATCACCCCGGCACCAAGAAAGCCGATCCCGGTCACGATCTGGGCGGCGATCCGGGTTGTATCCTTGTCCGGGCCGCCAATGGTCTCGGACAACATCGTGAACAAACACGCACCGACGCAGATCAGCATAATGGTGCGGAGACCGGCGGGCTTGTCACGCAGCTCGCGCTCCAGACCGATCACCCCCCCCAGCACTACGGCCACAAGCAAGCGGATGATATGGTCAGTCTCGGGCATGATCGACTCCTTGGAAAACCGCAGCGCTCAACGCCGCAGGGTGAGAGGAAACGGACGGTTACAGATCAGACGCTGCACTCCTGGCGATAGCGGACAATGGTGAATGTGGAAGGCGGCATGCGGAAAGGGGACCACAATCCACCATTCAGCATTCACAATTCCGCATTCGGAATTCGCCGCCCGACATTCCGCCGATTACAGCCGTTCGGCGATGCTCTTTCCTTGGAGAAATAGCTGCAAGTAGTCTCGGCCGCCGGCTTTCGAGTCGGTACCGGACATGTTGAAACCACCGAACGGCTGAATGTCAACCAGGGCTCCGGTGCACTTGCGATTGAAATAGAGATTGCCCACGTGGAACTCGTGTCGGGCACGCTCCAATCGCGATCGATCGTTCGAGTATAGAGCACCAGTCAGACCGTATTCGGTACCGTTTGCAATATCGAGGCCCTCGTCGAAGTCCTTGGCCTTGATGACCGCCAGCACCGGGCCAAAAATCTCCTCCTGGGCGATTCGGGCGTTTGGTTCGACGTCGGCGATGATGGTCGGGGGCACGAAGTAACCCTTGGCAGGGACCTTGCCGTCGCCAAGGACCGAACGGCCTTCCTTCTTACCGATCGTGATGTACTCGCTGATCTTCTGATGGGCTGGCTTGTCGATCACCGCCCCCATGAAGAAGTTTTCCGACGTAACCGTGTCACCAATGGTCAACTCGCGCGACCGGGCGACGATCCGTTCCAGCAGATCATCGTAGATGTCCTTGTGAGCGATCAGCCGACTGCACGCAGAGCACTTCTGCCCTTGGAATCCGAACGCCGCAGCGACCACACCATCTGTGGCGGCGGCGATGTCCGCGGTTTCGTCGACGACGATGCAGTCCTTACCGCCCATCTCGAGAACGGTTCGTTTAAGCCAGATCTGTGAGGGTTGGAGCCTGGCGGCCTTCTCGAAGATCCCCACACCGACTTCGCGCGAACCGGTGAAGGAGATAAACCTCGTCAGCGGGTGGCACACCAGGGAATCGCCGACCGATCGGCCAGGACCAGGCAGGAACGTCAGCGCCTCTTTGGGCAATCCCGCGTCGTGGAGAATCTCGACGAGCTTGGCCGCCATCACCGGAGCGGTGCTCGCCGGCTTGAGGACCACCGCGTTGCCGGTCACCAGGGCGGCACTGGTCATACCCGTCGTGATCGCCAGGGGGAAGTTCCATGGGGGGATGACGATGCCCACACCCAATGGAATATATCGCAGCTCATTCTCTTCGCCAGGATAGGGTGTCACCGGGTGCGAGCCCGCGAGTCGCATCATCTCCCGACCGTAGAAGTCGAGGAAGTCGATCGATTCGCAAACGTCGGCGTAACCCTCGATCCAGCTCTTGCTGGTCTCGTAGCACATCCAAGCGGTCAACTCGTAGATGCGACGGCGCATGATGTGGGCGGCTTTGATAAGGATCCGAGCCCGTGCGTCGGGGTCCCAGCGAGACCACCGTTTGAATGTCTCCGCCGCGGTGCGCATGGCTTTGTCCGCCAGATCGGCATTGGCCTTGGCGAATGTCCCGACGAGGCGGTCGGGATCAGCCGGGCTGACCGAGTCGAACGTCTCACTCGTCGTGACGGGGAGGCCTTCGATCCACAGGGGATATGACTTCCCTAACTCGCCCTTAATCTTCTCCAAGGCAGCGAGCATCTGCCGACGAGGTCCATCCCGTGTGAAGTCCACGTAAGGTTCGGGCGAATATGGGGGTAGCATCGGTTCTTCCTTTAATCCAGAATGTCGTATGGCAAATAGCGAAAGCCTCGGTCGCGCCATTCACCTGCGCACGTCGTCCAATACCAGACAACGTTTGTACCCGAAGTGCGGTTGTTTGACCAGTCTGGTTCGGCCGCGAATCGCCTGCGTGCTGGAACCGAGCAACGTCTCCGGGTCCTGAGTCTGGGTGGCTGTATACGTCGGACGGGGGTTGTGGTGAGGGAGGTCTCGTTTACGGTAGCGACTCGCCAAGGTAGACGTCGTAGGCGTCACCGCCATTCATCAGATCGATCGCGCGAAGGATATCCACGGGTGTTGTCTGCCCGCTGCGGTCGATATCAGTAGAC
>CAYOQG010000398.1:0-3457 GCA_964405925.1 uncultured Phycisphaeraceae bacterium
CCACAAAGTTGACACGTCTCCGTCGAGATGATGCAATACGCCCAGGCACGGGCCTGTAGCTCAGCGGTTAGAGCAGGCGACTCATAATCGCTTGGTCGGGGGTTCGAATCCCTCCAGGCCCAGTTCGAAGGCCTGGCCTTCACGCTTGTAAGTGTCCATAATACAAGCGGTTAGGAGGTCCAACCAACGGGGAATCTGCCAGAGCCCATCCGTCAGACGTCCCATCCCAACCGCGATTGTGACCGGTTTGTCGCTGTTGCTGGATGGAGATGTCGCCATGATCCGCGTATCGAAATGGAAGCGTCCCAATGGGTGCTGGTACGTCCGCTATGCACCCGATACGCAAAGATGTAGTACGTGTGAAGCAAAGTCAGCAGTGAGCGGAACTCTTCCTCTTCCGAGGCCTCCCAGATGACGCTGGTCCTTGTCCGCAGGAAGTACGAGAGGTCGAAGCCGCGCTCAAACGCGAACTCAGGACAAGCCAGCAGCAGGGGGCGCAGCTTCTGGAGCGTGCGATTCTGATAGCCGCGCTCGTCCGTATTGCGAGGCTTGTGGTCTGAATATGCTGCTTCCATTTCCCACTGAAGCAACACACTGTGAGGTAACGCAGTTTGATGCAATGGCCGTAGTGACCGCGGATGGTCGGCTGTTTCAGTACCTGTTTGACGAGAACAGCCGCATGGTGCAGATGATCGACGATGATGTGACCGTCGACATCACTTATAGCGCCGACGGCACGACTTTCACCCTCAGTGGCGACGGAATGACGGAGGAATACCCACTTCCCGACGAATTCAAGGAGCTGCTGGATGCGATGGACAGCGGCGTTGAATTGTTCTCGTCCTCCGAGCAAGATTCCACAACGGCCAAGAAGTCATTCCCGTTCTGGACTTTTGTGAAGGCAGTGGCTCTTCCTGCGACGGCGATGGGTGGGTTTGTCTTCGTGAGTGCCACTGCTTCACCGGTCCTGGTCGGTATCGCCGGAGTGGGGGCGCTGGGCGCGACCATCAAGGGCGCAATCGATATTGCTCAGGAAGCAACCAACCGGCCGCTGACGCCCACCGAGCAGACCATCCGCAACGTTGCCGACAGCGCTGTCCCGGTGAATGCCGCAGTCAGACTCGGAGTCAGTACCAATACCGTTGCCCGGTTTGTCACGCAGGCCCGAAACGCGCCGACGGTGGTCCGCGCCGTCACATCGCTGGGGAGCGCGGGGAAGAGTGCCTGGACACTCGCGCCGGCTGTCGATCAGGGCACCACGATCGCGCTGGAATGGATTACCGCGGATACCGACGACGGAAATGGGTCCGGCGACTCGGGTACTGCCCTGTGCGGCGACGCTGTTTGCGATGCAGACGCCGGCGAGCAGACCGACTGTCCCGCTGATTGCCCCAACGACAACAACACGAATGGGGAAGCGACCCTGAGCCTCGACGGCCCTGACTCGCTTTGCGCGGGCGAGACCGAGCCCTACACGGCGAACGTCACAGGCAGCATCGAGCCCGTGTACTTCAACTTCTTATGGGATATACCCAACGTGGCGGACGAAGAGAGCGACTTCCTCCCGAAGGTGAATCTGACGGAGGAGACGCCCAATAAGTCGCCTGTTATCGAGCTGACCGGTACACGGCCGGGCACGGTCACGCTCCAGGTCGAAGCCGTCGTGTACTCAGAGGGCATCCAACTGGCCGAATCGATCACCGTCACCATCGATGATAGCGACGAGTGTCTGTCGTCCACCGGGTACTGCGAGGATGGGTCCCGCGCCGACGGCAGCGTGCCAGGGAGCCTGTGCATCGGACGGGATCCGGACTGTCAGAAGTGCGGAGCGGAACGGACCTGCATCACGATGTGCCCGGACGGCGATCCGGATTGCCCGCCGTGCGGCTTCGACGGATGGTGCAATCCGTCCTGCGGGACCAGCGACTTCGACTGCTATTCAGGGCCACCATTCAAACTCCGTGCACCGTAAGAACGCGCATCAGGAAATCGTTGCTCTGGCCGTCGCCTGTGTTGCAGACACCCTGAATTGCGTCTGGTGAACCGAACGCCAAGTTGGTGAACTGGGTGGGCGTTCCATGTGCCGGGCTTGCCACCCCGTGAAGGGCTGTCACCGTCAGCGGGTCGAGGCGGGCATGGATAGAGCATCCTGGCCAACGCGATGCCCGTCTCTTGCGTCCATGGACTCCAGCATGCGTTACGGCGTCCGCCGGATGACCACCAGCAGTGCACGGCGGCAGATCTGGATGTCGCCTTCAATCGGGCTGGGGGTGCCGTTACCCCGTTCTGTCCCCAGCGCACGCTCTACACGCCGGCCGACCACTCAAACCGCGGGAAGGTGTCACTGGCGTGCCCGCGCCGAGGGGGACACCCGCGTGCCCAAACAGGGTCCGGGCCACTCGTGGCGGTTGGTCCGCTCTGGGACAAGGCACCGCTAACGCAATTGTGCGACAGCCAAGCACGCCTGACATCCGTCCGACACTCAGGCTTCCGCTGCATTCAGACCCTACCGGGTTTGAGATTCCTGCTCTTCACTGGCAACTCAAGGGAGATGGTCCGCGATGTGGGAAGCTGCCGCGGGCTCGTCGAGACCGTGGCCCGTATCCCGCAACGGGCAACCCAGACGGCCATCCCCAGCCGACCCGATAATGCTGCCCTCGCTGCCCCCCCTGGCACGGGCTGGCTGGCAACTCAGACTTCGTTGCGATTCGACCGACTACGCTTGTGGGCTGCTGACTCCGACTCATCCGGACACGTGGGGAGACCCAATGAGCTGCCGCTCGGCGCGGGAGGTTTTGACGGGCGAAGAAGTAGCGGATCTCCTGCGTGTATCACGTGATACCGTGTACCGCCTTGCTGCACGCGCCCAACTACCGGGCCGGAAGGTCGGACGCGTCTGGCGGTTCTCAAATGAAGAGATTCAACGGTACATCCGCGGGGGCACCGCGAATACATCGGAGCCGCAAAGGCGTCTGGCCGACACGCGTGGCATCTGCCTTGCAGTCGCCCTCTTCGCGATCTGCGCGAATCTGGTGTCCGCTACGGATGGACTCGAACCGATAAACGTGAGCGTGCAAGCTCGGGCACGCGGTGGGGCAGACGTGGCTGTCGGCGATTCGGCCCTCTCACAGATTGACAATCCGGCAGCGCTGACGCTTCGGGAGAACTACCGCTTTGACTTCTCCGGGCAGCTTCTCATGCCGCAACTGGAATGGACAAGCCCGGTCGATTCATCCACCTCCCACAGCGTACACCCCTTGGCCAACATGGCGGTTGCCATGCCGATAAACCGGCGCTTGGTGCTTGGGTTCGCCTTACACTCCAAGTCCGGACTGGGATCGCATTATAAGATGCGTCATTTGTTGATTCCATTCATGAAGCGTCATGTTGCGTCGGACATGAAGAACCTCGGCCTATCCCTAAATGCCGGGTACAAACTGACCGACAAGCTGTCGGT
>CAYOQG010000399.1:0-3419 GCA_964405925.1 uncultured Phycisphaeraceae bacterium
GTGCGGGTTACGTGCTTGGTGGTTTTCTCGGCCAGACATTCTGGGCCCAATTCATTTGTATCGGGATCATCGGTGGTGCAGGAATCGGCCTGGCCTATGTCGTGCCCATCGCCGTCGGTGTGAAATGGTTCCCTGACAAGAAGGGCATGATCACCGGTTTGGCCGTCGCCGGGTTCGGTTTCGGGGCTACGATCTGGGTCAAGCTGGCTGGAAGCTGGTTCGGCGGCCTGCTCAACACCACCAGCGCATTCGGACTCCCCGGCGTGCAGAGCGTCTTCTTCATCTACGGAGTGACATTCCTCGTCTTGGTGCTGCTGGGCAGCATCGTGATGATCAACCCGCCCGACGGCTGGAAACCGGCGGGGTGGACACCGGATAGTAGAGCGGTTGCTAGCCGCTCACCGTCCGAAGCGTTGGACTTGAATGCCAGACAGATGGCCAGCACACCTCAGTACTGGGGTCTGCTCTTGACGTTCACCGGCTCGGCGATGGCTGGGTTGATGGTGATCGGAGTGATTCGTCTCTTCGGCCAGGACAGCTTGCAGGCCAACAATGTCGTTGCCGATGCGGCAACCGCGGGCACGATCGCCGGAACCGCCATGGCCTGGTACGCCATCCTCAACGGACTCGGACGCATCATCTGGGGCACCGTTTCCGACACGATCGGGCGGAAAACCGCGTTGGTCCTGATGTGCCTGATCCAGGGGATCATGATGCTGGTCTTCTTCAAGGTGGGGGGGACGAAAGCCGGCCTGATCATTGGAGCCTGCATCATCGGCTTCAATTTCGGTGGCAATTTTGCCCTATTTCCTGCGGCAACCGCGGATTTCTTTGGCAACAAGAACGTCGGCTCCAACTACCCGTGGGTGTTCTTGGCCTATGGGATTGCCGGGATCGCAGGACCGCAAGTGGCTGGTTATTTCAAAGACACAGCCGCGACCAGCGGGACGGGGGTCGATGCGTGGAAGACCCCGTTTATCATCGCCGGCGTCGCCTGCCTTGCCGCGGCGGCTCTAGCTCTCATGCTACGACCGCCAAAGCATCGAGCCATGGAGCAAGCCGCTCCCGCCACCGTATAGGCGGTTGTGAGCGCCGTGGCCGTTCGGCTCTACCGAGATTCGCCGACCGTGAAGTACGTGACCGCGTGCCCTTCCTTTGCCTTCTCCAGGTTCTTCACACCGGCGGCGACCAGGTATCTACCCGGTGCAAGCCGCGGGATTTGAAGAACCACGTCACCCGTGGAGTAGTTGCGGATCGTGAAGTTCTTACCCGGTTGCAACAGCGAATACTCGCGGCCCACCTGGAAGGTTCCCTTCACCGCGCTGAACACGTACGTGACCGTATTCTCGTCGCTCGCGTCCACCGGTTGGAGCACGCAGTTAAAATCTCTTGGATTCCCTAAAAGGGGTCCATATGCGTCCACGCGGAACGTTGGCGAGGAGCTGACCGGCTCTTCGATAGTCCATTGTCCCTGCGGGTTGCCGTCAACCTCGAGGAATTGCCCGGCGCGACCGTCGATGTAGATCCAGGCCGCGGGTCGAAGCCAATCGTCGAGATCCGGCACGCCTCGTCCCGCAAGGGCTGTCGGATTGTTCTCCGCAGTGAGCGTAGCCCGGTGTAGGGGTTGCCTCTGATGATCGTTAACGATCGGGCGTTTTTCCGGACTGCCGCAGCCCCAGGCAAGAATAGAAAGACCGGCCGTCAGAACGTATGCAGCTATATTCGTTCGCATGGTAACACCTCAAAAACCAGACGATTCCTCTTACATATCGGTTATCGGTGCCGGACGCTATGGCCCTTACTCGATCCTGTCAACTTTCCCACTCCAGCGGCAGAATAGCCTGCCCTGGGCCCGCTGACCACCGCCCGAAGCTTGCCATCTGAGATGTTCGGACACGGCGAACCGGCCATGGACCGACACGCTTGAACCGACCAGCCGGGCCGCGTATCCGCCATGAGACGTCGGTCCCAAGGCTGGTAATGGTCACGGATCTCTGCAACCGCCGCTGGCCCCTCAGGTTCTGGGACGGGACGAGGTCGACGGTGCCGCTCACACGCCGCCTGGAATCCCGTTAGAATGCCGTCCGTGCTTGGTGCGTCCGCGCGGTTTATGCCCAGGGAGGCGACAGCCGTTTCAATGCCCCTAGTTACGTACAAAGACGCTGGTGTCGATATCGCAGCCAACACCCGCTGGGTGGCTGCCATCGAGTCAGCCATGCGGAGCACCTACAGTCCGCGGGTTGTTAAGGACCGACACGGTGGTTTCGCCGGCCTATTCCGCCTCGACTACGATGAGCAGCTATTCCGCAAGAACTATCGGCGACCCGTCCTGGTCGGCTGCACCGACGGTGTGGGGACGAAGGTCCTGCTCGCCAAGCAGATGAACCGCCTCTCGACCATCGGGATCGACCTCGTGGCGATGAGCGTGAACGACCTGATCACCTGCGGGGCGGAGCCGCTGTTCTTCTTGGACTACCTGGCCGTCGACCGCCTCGATCCGAACCGTTTGAAAGACATCGTCGATGGGGTCGCTGCCGGTTGTCGCGAGGCAGGGTGCGCACTTCTTGGGGGAGAGACAGCGGAAATGCCCGATCTCTACGCTCGTGGCGATTTCGACTTGGCGGGCTTTTCGGTCGGGGTCGTCGAGCACGGCCGCGTCATCGATGGGTCCCGGGTCGCTCCTGGCGACGTCTTGGTGGCACTTCCGTCAAGTGGCGTCCATTCAAACGGCTACTCGTTGGTCCGCAAACTCATCGCCGACGCCAGGTGCAAGTTGGATAAACACCACGAGGAACTCGGCCAAACGCTTGGTGACGCACTGCTGACACCCACGCGAATATATGTTGACTCCGTCCTTCGAGTCCTTCGACGGTATCGTGTCAAGCGGGTGGTGACAGCCATGGCCCACATCACCGGAGGAGGATTGCAGGAGAACATCGCCCGGGTGTTGCCGCGGCGCTGCGACGCGGTGATCGACAGGAAATCGTGGCGCCCGCCGCCGATCTTTCGGTACCTTCGCCGCCTCGGGACGACCAAATCCGAAATGTTCAAAGTCTTCAACATGGGCGTCGGCTTCGTCCTCGTCGTCCGACCCTTCTACGTAGACGGCGTGATCCGCATCCTCCACCGGGCCGGCGAGAAACCCTTCAACCTCGGTGAGATCGTAAAGGGCACCCAACGTGTCCGCTTCCGATAGCCAGATCCGATCAAATGATTCTCGCTTTCAACACCTGGAAGGGCGACGGGGGGTGACTCCATGGTAGGACCTCGGGAACCAGGGGCGATCGACTGCAGACCGCACCGGACCGACCGGGGATGCGTACCTTGCACCATTTGCGTCCCACGGGGGAGGTGAGTAGACTGTTCGATCAGCGTCGGATCGGCTGAATCCGTCGATATCCGGTGCCTCTTGTGCTGTG
>CAYOQG010000400.1:0-3372 GCA_964405925.1 uncultured Phycisphaeraceae bacterium
GGAGTATGTCCAAAAATCGATCGAGCGTGGGCTCGATATCGATGCGTTTGCCCCGCGACTGAGTTTCTTCTTCGACCTGCACAACGATTTCTTCGAGGAGATCGCCAAGCTCCGTGCCGCCCGTCGCATCTGGGCTCATATCATGCGCGATCGGGTCAAAGCCAAGAACGAGCGAAGCTGGTTACTTCGTATGCACTGTCAGACCGCTGGCGTTACGCTGACCGAGCAACAGCCGATGAATAACCTCGTCCGGGTCGCTTATCAGGCGATGGCCGGTGTCCTCGGCGGAACCCAATCCCTCCACACCAACAGCATGGACGAGACCCTCGCCCTGCCCAGCGAGATGGCCGCCAAGCTTGCCCTGCGGACACAGCAGATTCTCGCTCATGAAACGAACGTAACCCAAACGGTGGATCCGCTGGCGGGGAGCTACTTCGTCGAAAAGCTCACCAACGAGATCGAAGCCAAAGCCTACGCGATCATCGACCAGATCGACGCCATGGGCGGCGTGCTGAAAGCCGTCGACAAGGGCTACTTCCGTCGATGCATCGCCGAATCAGCCCAGGCTCAGCAGCGTGACCTGGACGAGGGTCGGTCGAAGATCGTCGGTGTCACCGACTTTGTCGAAGAGGGCCCCCCAGGCGTCGACATCCTCCAGATCACCCAGGAGACCGAGGACGTACAGGTCCGACGCTTGAAAGGACTGAAGGCCTCCCGGGACAAGGGCCGTCACACGGCTGCCCTGAAGCGTCTGCACGATGATGCCAAGGCGAATAAGAACGTCATGCCCGCCTTGATCGACGCCTCGAAAGCCGACGCCACCGTCGGCGAAATGATGGACACCCTCAAGACCGTTTACGGCGTCTACGACGGGGGCCCGGAGTGGTGAGGAGTGAACGCGTTATCCGGCCTTTCGGGACCGGTTCAGTAGCGACACCAGGAGCGTTCATCCGTCCCTTTGGAACTCAGGTTTTGTGTCGCGTTTGCCTTCCCGGTGTCGAAACGCTGGGCTATGATCGATCGTCCCTTCGGGACTTCTTGGTGCCGGACGAAGGTATGAGACGTGTAGTCCGCCCCGTAGGGGCGTAGTGAGGATAGCCCACCGTTTTAACGGTGGGTGTCCGTCCAGCGGGGACCATCAAGTCCCGTAGGCACGACTGAGCGCCACCGTGGTTGGGCGCGAAAGGCGAGATATGCCGCACTCGTACGCGAATTGTCTGATCCACTACGTCTTCAGCACCAAGGACCGTTGCAAGCTCATCAGTGCAGAGATTCGGGAGCGACTTTGGGCGTATATCGGTGGGATTGCACGTGAGCACGCCATGAAGGCGCTGGCTGTGGGAGGGACGGCATACCACGTGCACCTATTGGTGTCGCTGCCTTCGACGCTCTCGATCGCCAGAGCCATTCAACTCATCAAAGGCGGATCGTCCAAGTGGGAACACGACACCTTCCCAGGCGTGAAGGACTTTGCCTGGCAGGAGGGCTACGGGGCCTTTAGCATCGGAACATCTGGGGTAGATGAAACGATCGCCTACATCGAGCGTCAGGAAGACCATCACCAAAGTCGTTCATTCGAGGAGGAATTCGTCGCATTTCTCAAAAGGCACCGGATCGACTATGATTCTCGGTACGTTTTTGGGTGAGGCTCAGCCGTCCCGACGGGACTCAACGTTGTGTGTTGCCCGCACTTTCCCAGCGTTAAAACGCTTGGCTATTGTCGGTCGTCCCTACGGGACTCAAGGGTGCGGGCTGTTCGCATATCCCCAGCGTTGAAACGCCGGGCTAAGCTCGATAGTCCCTACGGGACTAGGTTGCTTCGCGGACCACGCGGCGCAACCCGCTCCGGGGCTAAACGCCCCGGGTTAAGGATGTGACGCCCCTGTGGCGTTTGGAGGAACGTGCATTGGAGAACTCGAAGTATCCCCCTCGTATATTACTCGCCAAGATCGGTCTGGACGGGCATGATCGAGGCGTCAAGGTTTTGGCACGATCGTTTCGCGACGCCGGGATCGAGGTGATTTACACCGGTTTGTGGCAGACCTGCGAAGCGACCATGTATGCGGCGCTGCAGGAAGACGTCGACGTGGTCGGTGTAAGCCTGCTGTCGGCCGCCCACATGACCGTCATGCCGGAGATTCTCCGCCTTCGCAAGGAACTGGGCATCGAGAGCATACCCGTCGTGCTCGGCGGCATCGTGCCTGTGGCTGATTATCCGGCCCTCAAGGAAATGGGTATAGCCGAGGTGTTCAATCCCGGCTCACCCATCGACAAGATTGTAAGCACCATAAAGGAGCTGGCCGCGAACTCGTCCTCGCGGAGTATGAAGGAACTACAATCGGAATACACCTGCGGAGACGCCAGAGCCCTGTCCCGGTTGATCTCGGCTGTCCAGAAGGACGTCGACCTTGCTGGATGGACACCGCCCTCGGGCACCGGCGCGGTCGTGGGCGTCACCGGTGCCCCTGGGGTCGGTAAAAGTTCTTTCATTGGCCGGCTCGGCCGCCGGCTTCGTGATCGTGATAAGAAAGTAGCGGTCGTAGCTGTCGATCCGACCAGTCCAGTCAGCGGCGGAGCGTTATTGGGCGATCGGTTGCGCATGATGACGGGCTCACCGGATGCGGATTTCTTTATCCGAAGTCTGTCGTCGGGTGCCACGCAAGGCGGGCTGGCGCCACATGGAAAGGAAGTGGTCAACGTCCTCAACGGGTTCGGATTCGACTACATCATCGTCGAAACCGTCGGAGCCGGGCAGGCGGACGTAGCCATTCGCGAGCTTTGCGATCACATTCTGCTTCTGCTCATGCCCGAATCCGGGGACGCGATCCAGTTCTCGAAAGCGGGGATTATGGAAATCGCCAGCGGATTCGTGCTCAACAAGTGTGACTTGAGCGGTGTGGACGCAACCGAAGCTCAACTGCGAAGCGCGATCGGAGAAACTCGCCCCTTGTGGAAAGTCAGCAGTGTTCGTGACGAGGGGATCGATGCCGTCGCGGATTGGGTGACATCTTTATAGCACTTTAACCGATGGACCTATTGGCGATCGCTGATGTCCTGGTCGAGGACCTGGAGCCGCTTCGCTTTGCCCAGCCAATCACGCATGTCTACAACCCGCTCGAATACGCCCGAGCACCGCACAGGCAGTATGTTGAGCGCTACGGGTGCGGTACGCGCAAGGTCGTGCTTCTCGGCATGAACCCGGGACCTTGGGGGATGGTCCAGACGGGAGTGCCGTTTGGTGAGGTGAGTCTCGTCCGTGACTGGCTCGGGATCGAAGCGAAGGTCGAAAAGCCAAGGCGCGAGCACCCCAAAAGACCAGTGGAAGGCTTCGCATGTCATCGCAGCGAAGTGAGCGGAGCCAGACTCTGGGGA
>CAYOQG010000401.1:0-3350 GCA_964405925.1 uncultured Phycisphaeraceae bacterium
AAGTCAAACAGGCGTTCCCTGGACACCTTGCCAGTAACTAATTTGGAGGAGAACCTTCTTGTTTTGTGATGCCTTGTAGAGCTTCTGTGTGCCATCAAGGATCGTTTCGCCTGAACGCTGAATGCGCACCGGGATTGGGCTACCATCCACATCGTCCCGTAAGAATGCGTCGATCCCGTTGTTTCGCTGCACCGGGATGATATCAAGGCCTTCCAGCAGCGATAGAGCCGCCTGATCTGCATTGCGGTACGATTCGCGCCCTTCGATCAATAGCCTCGAGTGTGATTTGGCGGGAGCTGCCAAACGCTGTCGCGCAAGTTCGATTGCCTCGTGCGAAACGTCAATCCCGATGGCTTTTCGCGAAAGCGACTGTGCTGCAACAAGTGTAGTCCCACTCCCGCAGAACGGATCAAGAACTGTATCACCCTCGGTGGTCGCAAGCTGAATGATTCTCTCCAGCAAGAGAAGCGGTTTTTGCGTCGGATAGCCTGTTCGTTCTCTGGCTTTCGGGTTAAGGTATGGAATATCCCAGACATCGCTCAAAGGCACGCCCTTTTTTGCTCCACTGGCAACAACCTCTCCGGTGTCGTCGCGTTTGTAAACGACCTTCCCGTATTCGTCGCGCGCACGTTGTTGAAGAATCTGATCGACGTTCGTTGAAGGCGAGTACGGCTCCCGAATCGTATTAAACGTGAACACGTCTGATTTTGTGTAGTAATAAATCGTCTGGTGCGCCGGAAGCAACGCCCGTCTCGAGTTGGACCATCGACGGTAAATCCAAATTATCTCCGACCTGAAGTGATCGCTGCCGAACACGTGATCAAGCAGAAGCCGGACGAGGTGAGTAGCGTTACGGTCGCAGTGAAAGAACAAAGCACCTTGGGGGTTGAGCACCCGGCAGATTTCGGCTAGCCGATCGTCGAGGAAACGGCAGTAATCGTGATTCGACTGCCACACGTCATCAAACGAAAACTGCTTCTTCCGGTCGCGGGTCCGCAATGCGTGGGATTTCTGGGTCAAGAATGGTGGATCCAGATACGCCAGATCGACGCTACCGGAACGAACCCCCTTCAGGACGCTTATGCAGTCCCCACAATACACCTTTGCTTTACTTACCGGGTGCATTTTCCTTCGCCAGCTTTCTCAAGATGGAAAGTAGACCGACGCTGGTGCGGCACTCGACGTAAGCCCACGCGGCGTCGCCATGGTGGTACTCACCGTTCACGCCCTTGTACAGCGTCTCGAGCGTCTGTTGAATCTTGATTGCCTGCTCCCGGCTAGGATAGTAGAACATGACACGGATTGGGACATACCCCGCATCGCAAACGGCACGGAGTCGTGTATGCTCTTTGGTGATGTGATCACCATCAGTCGTGGCGTCTCGCCACTTGATTTCGATGGCGTCGTTGCCAATCAGGGCAGTCTACCTCAAACGTTTTGGGGCGCTGACCTTGCGTGCTCGGAACGCGCACGGAGCCAGAATCCGGGAACTTGCTTTGAAAGCATATCCTCGCTGCATTCTCCAGGAACGAGCCTGCATATTTATAGAGAAATCGGCCTTTGTTCTGATAGACGTCGATCAGGCGTCCTTCTTCGTCGGTGACTCCGAGCACCTGGTAGATCAGGAAATGCGATTTGTCGTCATCCTCCATCTCACGAACCCTGTCATCCATGCGCAGTCTGAGATCAGCTGCGTACTTGGCGGCGAGTTCGCGTATTTGTTGCTCGACGTTCATGACACCCGATGACCGTGGAAACGCCCATCGTGCGGTCTAACGTAGCTCCGCTCGACTGGCTGCCGCCGACGGGAGCACCCCCACGACACGATATTATCCGTCAGAGGCCGCGTGTTGGTCAAGTCCGGCGGCTTGCCTGACGCGTCGGGTTGATGCCCCCGCTAGCGCCCCGACGTCCTCGGGCCGAAGCGGTAACCGCCCTACGCCGTCAACCACCGCGTGAATCCCTCCTGGGGAATCGGGCGGCTTATCCGTGACTCGCCTGGGATGGCGAGGCACGTGCACTCCTCCATACCCCGCTGACGTGATAGCGACACACCGGTCCGCTCGCCTGCTGACGTCAGGGCTGCGCCGCCTCTGGTCGGCGCGGGGCGGGAGCGCCCGCAAGTAATCCCTGCGTGCTGAGGTCCTCGTCGATGTCCGGCCAGTGGATGCCGAAACCCCCACCGCACGGTTGCCAGTTGGCCCGCTGTCCGGGGGCCGCATCGAGCAGGCGGGGGTACCACGCCAGCGGCACGGTGATCGTCCGCCCGTCCACCAAATCGACGCTCATGGTGTCGTCGTCGAAACGCACGTCAACGACCCGTTCACCGGCCCTAGGTTCCGAACCACTCATCCCACGCCTCCCGAAACGCCTTGACGTTTTCCTCGACCATACGTTGGAGACAAGTAGCGTGCGTCCCCTGACGCACCAACCATCATGCAGCGAAGCGATGGTGCGGCAAGCTGCACCGTACCGTTCCGACCTACGGCGTCAACCACCGTGTGAATCGCTTCTGCGGAATCGGGTGGTCCATCCATGATTGGTCGGGCATGGGGTCGCGCATGCAGTCGTCCACCGTGCGCAAACGGGGCACCGGGACCGTCGAGCGCTTGCCACGCTGTGTCACCCAGGCGATCTTACGCCCGCGCAGAATGGCGGAGACGATCTCATTTGTCATCCGCGCGTCACCGAGCACGTAGTCGAACACCCGTTTGTGGTTGCCGGCTTGCCATTCTCGCGGTGCGTCGGCTGCGTCCATGCTCTTGCTCATGCCAATACCCAGCCCCTGGGCTACCGCGTCGAGCCCTACCGGAAAACCCTTCAGCTTGAAGAATTGGAACATCGGATCGTACATCGCCCGAGCGATGCGCGAGGCCGTTGCCCGGTCGTCAGCCGCACGTGCGATCCACTGAAGGTCGAAACCCAGTCCGTTCCAGGCGCACAGCGCATATCCATCGCCCTGCATGTGTTCCAGATAATCCAGAAGCTTCCGCGCGTGTTCCCGTTGGAGATTCAGTTGTGGCCGATCGTCCGGACCCGGCGAAAACCAGTGTCGATGCTCGCCGCCGTGGATCTGGGTCGCAGCCACAGCCACGTCGAACGGCCCGTACTTGTCAATGTCCTCGCCGGGACGAAGGTCAAACACGTTGGAGATTTCGATGTCGAACGCCAGCAGCTTCACGATGAGTCCTCCCGCCCGGTCCTCCCAATAGGCCACCGTCGCCCCATGGCGAATATGATCAACACGCTACCGGCGCCCCTGCCTGGGTACAATACCCTCCCCGAGCGGCGCCCTTACCCACCCGTCTGGACGTCTCTTTTCGCCTTCACCGTTCCGCACTGCCCCTCTC
>CAYOQG010000402.1:0-3334 GCA_964405925.1 uncultured Phycisphaeraceae bacterium
ACATCAACAACGCTGGGCAGGTCGTTGGCACCGCGCTAGATTCGGTTCACGGACCCTATCGTGGTTTTCTCTGGGAGGAGGAAGAGATCGCGGATCTCGGGGACCTCGGGGGCGCAGAGACCAACGCCGTCGCTGTTAACGATCTTGCTCAAGTAGTGGGGGTTTCGAGAACCGCGGATCTCATCTACTACTTTGCCTTTTTGTGGGAATGCGGAGTGATGGAGCCGATTCCCAGCACACTGGGTGGGGTCGGTAGCTCTGCATGGGACATCAACGCAGAAGGGCAGATCGTCGGTCGCGCGTCAACAGGCGGGCTCCCTGGCGGGGCCTTCCTCTGGCAGGATGGTACGATGACGAATTTGGGCACTCTCGGAGGGACCAGGAGCGCGGCACTCGCACTGAACAACCGGGGTCAAGTCGTGGGATACTCCGAACGCGCACCGGGGGGTGATCGCGTGTACCATGCTTGTCTGTGGGATGGCGATACAGTGACCGATCTGGGCGCGCTCGGTGGGTTTGCGACCAGCTCGGCGGAGGGCATTAACGACGCGGGAATGGTCATTGGGTTTCATGACGTGTTTCAGGGGTTCATGTACGATCCTGAGCGGGGTATCCGAGTCCCCAGCGACTTACTCCCACCGGACGACACGCGCCGGGCGTTGAATATAGACATCCGGGCACTCAACAACCCCGGGCAGATGGTCGGAGCTGCCAGCTTCCCAAGCGGTCGGCACGCATTTCTTATGACGCCCATCGACGCTGACTTCGATGACGACGAGGATGTCGATCTGGACGATCACGCTGCGCTTAGCGCGTGCATGACCGGGCCGAAGTCGACCTGCGTGGATGACTGCAAGATATGTGACATCGATCGTGACGGCGACATCGATATGCTTGACTTCCGCGTCATTCAATGGATGTTTGCAGGCCCGTGAACATGATTGTGGGGTCTCGTAAGGAGGCGTGAAGCGTACCTCAAACCAGTGCCCAGGGTGTGGTGTACGCACCACGCGAGCTCTCGAATCTTAGGAGACAATTTATGTTGGCCAAATTCCGTCTTATTGCTGGTCTTTCTGCGCTATTTGCCTTAACCAGTGCACTCCCTGTTGTATCGTCAGAACTTGTTGTTATTGAGAATGGTCCGTACACTGAGCTGAGCCTCCAGGGGAACTCTCCCTTCCACACTACTGAGGCACAGGTGTGTGGTGCACAACTGATCGCAGTTCCAGAGTCGTCGCTTTTGATCGCACTGTGGACGGAGCAGTTCCCTGGGAGCGATCCAGTTCCGCATTACGCAGTCAGCGTCGACTCCAAGCGATTCGAGTTGCTGCGTCGTACTTCGTACGAGCTTCCACTGGGTGGGGAATTGCGCGATCCCACATCAGGAACCCCGGCGATCCATCCCTCTCTCAGCGCCGATGGGTCCAACCACATATTCCTGGTCCAATTGGTCGTGCAACCACTTTCTGCATTGGTCCAAGGAATCCGCGACGCAGGTGCGACCGTACGTGGGTTCGTAGCCAATCACGCAGTGATTGTGGAGATGGATTCAGAGGCCAAGGCGGGGGTTGAAGTGCTTCCGTACGTGCGGTGGGTGGGGCCGTACCATCCGGCCTACCGTTTGGAGCCGTACTTGAGGGACAACTTTGGTCACCTTTCCGACCTGCTGCCACAGCAGCGGTATGCTATACGGACTTTCGAAGCCAGCGAGACTGCCAAACACGTCGTTGCTGAGCGCCTGGGACGGATGGGGGCGAACGTAGACGTGATTGCTCTGAAGGGCTACTTGGTGTGGGCAACCTTGACGGACGCTCAACTTGCCGAGGTCGTCCGATGGGACGAGGTCGCGTTCGTCGAACGTTCGGGCGGATCCGTTCTCGCGATGGATATTGCGCGAGAGATAGGGGGAGCGAATTACGTAGAGAGCGTTGCCGGGTATACCGGTGCCGGAGTGACTGGGGAAACAATGGATGACGGTCTTGATCGCGATCACATTGCGTTCAATGGTGTCTGCACCGGCGGAGATCACGACGGTGAACGCTGTGACAACGAGAACCCCTGGTCACCTTGCTACTCTGGCGGCGGGATCTGTGTGGGTTTGCCGCTGCGCCACGGTCAGCAGGAGCCCGCCGGTGACTTCGACCATGGAACCGCGGTGCACGGAATCCTCTTTGCGGATGGGACAGGCTCACCGAGACCAGGAGTGAAGGGACTCATTCGAGATGCCAACAACATCTACTCCTCCCGGTTTAGGCTAATCGAGTACACCTTGGCGGGCGAGGTCGACCGGTGGCAGCACACGTGCGAACTCGTGAATCCGAATTGTTGTCCAATTGATCCGGAAGACCCATACTGCCCCTATGACGCCGTGTTTCAGAGCTGCAGTTTTGGGGACCCGAACCTCACCACTGAGTATATGGCCTTGACCAGTGACCTCGACGGCATCCTGTTTCTCTTCGACGCTCTCATTTGCCAGGCGCAAGGGAATAATGGCGACCAGAACTCCCTTCGGGAGGCCTGGGCGAAGAACATTGTCTCAGTTGGTGGTGTCTTCCACCGAGACACGCAGACAAAGCTTGACGACGACTCGGGGGGCGCTAGCACGGGACCGGCGGCTGACGGCCGTGTCAAGCCGGACTTTACCCATTTCTACGATTATGTGTACACGACGCTTGATGACAATGAGTATGGTGATATGGGCTGCGCAGCGGGGATAGCCGGTACTAGTGGCGCCACCCCCATCACTTGCGGGCATTTTGGTCTGTTCTTCCAGATGTGGGCGGATGACGATGACAGCGACGGGAGGGGAATCTTCGGCAACGAGCTGCTTGACCCCAACTGCGACCCCGGGGCCGATAACTGCGTCTTCGTCAATCGTCCTCACATGGCGACTGCCAAGGCGATGATGGTAAACTCGGCGGATCCGTATTGCTTCGACAGCGATTATCCTGAGAGATGTCCCTATCTTCGTGACAACTTCACACGCTTCAACCAAGGGTGGGGGATGGTGGACGTGCGGCGTCTCTATGACCTGCGAGAGAAGATGTTCATTGTCGATCAGAGCGATGTGCTTAAGGTAGACCCCGCCAGACCATATCAGGCCAAGGCCCGGTACACGGCTGCCGTCGAGCAGTTACAGGAAGACATTCGCGTTACGCTTGTGTATGCCGACCCGATGCCGGAGACGCCCTGCAACCCGTGTCGAGTGAATGACCTTACGCTCAAAGTGACGGCGCCCAATGGGTCCTGCTACTACGGGAACCACGGACTGATGGATCGGGAGTGGTCTGCATGGTCAGAGGACTGCGAGATCGATCCAGGCCTCTCGCCTGAC
>CAYOQG010000403.1:0-3323 GCA_964405925.1 uncultured Phycisphaeraceae bacterium
GACCACCGCCACTCGAATGTTACATGCGTGTCACCCAAACCATAAAGCACAGCATCTTTCGCTTTCTTGGATAGCTTGTGCCAGGGCGTCTTGAGATCGAACCCGACGAGTGCAGCGACGCCTCGATAAATATGTCGCCGCCACCGGCCAATCCGAGTCCGCATCGGCGCGATCGCGAGATTCAGAAACGACTTTCGCGGGTCCGGCACCAGTAACTCAGGATCGAAGTCGAACGTGGTTCCCATCCCGTCGCACGTCAAGCACATGCCCGTCGGCGAATTGAAACTGAAGAGCTGGGGCGACGGTTGCTCGAAGCTGAGGTCGCATCGTGGACAGGCATAGTGCGAAGATAGTAGCAGATCGGAGGGTTCCAGGTCTTTCCGAGTCTTGCGTGATCTAACCCCCCCTCTATCCCCCCCTTGTAAAGGGGGGGAGGTTAGCGTGGGTCTGTCCTCGCCTTGTGAACGCGGGGAAGTTCGTGCGACTCTGTCCCCGGCCCGACGTAGATGGCGATCTTCGAGTTTCGAAGGCGGAGAGGTTTGTGGGGGATCGGAAGTAGCTACGATCAACGTTCCGCCGCCGAGCTTGAGGGCACTTTCAACAGCCTCAGCCAATCGCGAGCGCGATTTTGGCGAAATCGCCAGCCGGTCCACGACAATCTCGATGTTGTGCCGTATGTTCCGCGACAGCGCTGGTGCATCGGAAAGCGAGACGACCTCACCATCGATGCGGGCTCGGGCATACCCCTGTCGCAGCATGTCATCGAACAGGTCTCGGTATTCGCCCTTTTGTCCGCGCACGACGGGGGCGAGAATCAGGACTTTAGCGTCCGTCGGAAGCTCCAGGATCCGAGCGATGATCTGTTCGCGCGTCTGAGCACTGATCGGTTGGCCGCACCCGGTGCAATGCTGCTTCCCCACCCGAGCGTACAACACCCGCAGGTAGTCGTGAATCTGGGTGATCGTCCCGACGGTGCTTCGCGGGTTCCATCCGCTTGTCTTTTGCTGGATGCAGATCGACGGGCTCAGCCCGGTGATCTGATCGACGTCCGGTTTCGCGAGCTGCCCCAGAAACTGTCGAGCGTAAGAGCTCAGCGATTCGAGGTACCGCCGCTGCCCTTCTGCAAACAGCGTGTCGAACGCAAAACTGCTCTTACCGCTGCCCGAGACACCGGTAAAACAGATCAGCTTACCGCGCGGCAGTGTGACGGAGACGTTCTGGAGGTTGTGCTCACGAGCCCCTTTAACACTAATCTTCGATGGTTCCATCGGCGTGTAGAAAACCTGGCGAATGGCGAATCTCGAATTATGAAAACGATGGCCCCCAACCCTCTTATTCACCTTCACCGCTGTCTGCTTGATCAATCAGACTCGCGATCGATCGCGTTGTTCGATCGAATCCAAGGTGCAGGACGCGCCAATAGCCGCTGTCTTTCGCAAGCCACACAATCATGACCACACCGGCGTTAGGGTCGCCGCTCGGATCGTTGAGCTCCATCAAGACCTCGCATTCCTCAAACTCGTTGCTTGCACCGCTGTCGGGTTTCGATACCCGGCGCAAAAGACGCGGCCTGGTTTTTTCCCACTCTGTGTCGAAGTCGTGAACATAGTGCGACACCGTGGGCGTCCAGCGATAGACGACGTTGTGGACGAACTCGTCCCGCGCCAGACTGGTGTGGTTCCTCGACTGGATCACATTGGCGGCGCAGATATCGAACTGCTTGTCGAGTGCAGCCTGTCGTTCCTCGGGCGTCGACGCCAGGAAATCATCGCGGATCGCTCGCAGGAGTACGTACACGACTTCTTTGGGTGTGGCATTCGCATCCAGCGTCATACCATAATGACTCACCGGTCCCACGGTGACGCTGCGGATGTTCTTGCCAGCCAACCGGACGTCCCGGCTGCAACCCGTCGAGGTCACCGCCCAGAAGACTCCTGTGAGGAGCGGCAACACGGCGCATTTTTGCGTTAATCGCATCATCAGAGCCGAAGTCTACCCGGTGAGCCGGGCCGTGCAAAGGTGATCATTCTTGTTGTGGTGTGCGGCTGCCGATACACTTTAATCAGAGCGAGGTCCCAACGCCCATGGCTGAGTTTAGCAAGAATATCTGGGCTCCCTGGAGGATGGAGTACATCCGGTCGCTCGGGGAGGAGCTTCAGGAGGACGGCTGCTTCTTCTGCCGTTATTGGGATCAGCCCGAGCAGGACGCACAGAATCACATCCTGTGGCGGACGCGCTCGGCGTTCGTGATGATGAACCGGTTCCCCTACACGAGTGGGCACCTGCTGATCGCCCACGCGGCGCACAAACCCGATCTGGTCGATCTGACCGATGATGAGCTGGCGGAGATGAGCCGGGCCATGCGCGACGCCGTCGAAGTCGTCCGCCGGGCGCTGAATCCCCACGGCTTCAACGTCGGCTACAACGTCGGACAATGTGCAGGGGCGGGGCTGCCCGGGCATCTGCACGCCCACGTCGTCCCACGTTGGACGGGGGACACGAACTTTATGGCCGTGATCGGCGACTATCGCGTCGTTCCTGATTCCCTGGACAAGACCTGGGAGGAGCTGACCAAGAGTGCCGAGGAAGCCGGGTTCCGCTGATCAAAGGGGCAGGCCGGCGGATCTGCGCCGGACGCGCCGATCTGAGCCGGGAGCACCAGCGACCGGTGGAACGGATATCTGTGCCGGGACGCGTGACCTGCCGCGGGTTTCAACCCGCGCGGACTTCGCAAGCGTCCGCGGCGCGAGCGAATCTGATCCGACGGACTCCGTGACCCGGCCGGGTTTTACCGCGTGCTGATCATCCGTAGGAACAGGGCATGGCCGTTGATCGCGAAGCCCATCTAGCGCCTTATGCGGTTCGGTCGTTCGACTGTGGCAGCCGCGTCCATCCTGAAGCGGATCATCCGCTGCGGGGTCCATTCGAGCTCGATCGCCACCGGATCATCGAGAGCACGGTGTTCAGGCGGCTTGAGGGCAAGACCCAGGTCTTCGCCCCGTCGCATCATGACCATTTCCGTACACGGCTGACGCACACGCTTGAAGCTAGCCAGATCGCACGTTGCCTTGCGGTCGCGTTGCAGGCCAACGAATCGCTTGTGGAGGCAATCACCCTGGCGCACGATCTCGGACATCCACCATTTGGCCACGCCGGTGAGGCTGCGCTCAACCAGGCCACGGCCGCCTCGGGCGGGTTCAACCATAACACGCATTCCCTTCGTGTTGTGGAATACTTGGAGCACCCGTTCCCAGCCTTCCGCGGTTTGAACCTGACCGCCGAAACGCTGGCCGGCCTGCGAGCCCATGAAACGCGCTATGACC
>CAYOQG010000404.1:0-3298 GCA_964405925.1 uncultured Phycisphaeraceae bacterium
GCGATAATGCGGTCACTTTTTAGATAGCTGTCGCGCGGAGCCGGTCCGCCGATACAGATCGCCCGGTCCGCCAGCTTCAGGTAGTCGGCCCCGCGGTCTTCTTCTGAAAAAACGCAGACCGTCTCGACACCGAGCTCGCGGCAGGCGCGTAGGACCCGTAGGGCAATCTCCCCTCGGTTTGCAATCAAGACCCGTTGAAACATAAACCCGAGAATCTCAGCTTACGGCGCCATACGCACAACGACCGCACCGGCATCTGAGCGTTGGCACAGGTCGTCGGAAGGGCGGATCACTCCGGACGCACCAAGAACATAGGCTGACCATACTCCACCGGTTGCTCGTTCTGCACGAGGATCCTTTCGATCGTTCCGGTGACCTCAGCCTTGATCTCGTTAAAGACCTTCATAGCCTCGACGATGCACACCACCGAGTCGGCGTGTATCACGGACCCGATCTCCACATACGAAGGAGAATCCGGATCGGGGCCCGAATAGAACGTGCCCACCATGGGGGATTTGATCTGAACCAGCTCGATCTCCGGCTCCTCCGCCTTCACTGCCGAGGTCTCTGCTGCGACCCGTGCGGCGGGTGATGGCGCCGGGTTCGGGATCGAAATCGGAGCCCCCCCAGCCGATGTGCCGGTCACCATGGGCGCAGCCACGCCGGTGTTGGGTGCAGGTCGGCGCAGGTTCACCTCCACGTCACCGTCGCGGAGGGATATCTCCACGAGATCATTGGCGATCATCATATCCACTAACTGTCGGATCTTATCGATGTCGAGCAAGGTTGACACTCCGCATGTGGCTTAACCGCTGCCCGCGGCGACTCTAGCGACGAGGTCGGATCACCGCGTCTTCCAGCTTGTTGCTAAGCCGACTTAGAGTGCGGCAGCCGGTCGGTGTCACCACTACGTCATCCTCTATGCGAATGCCGCCGACACCGGGCAAGTAGACGCCGGGTTCGACGGTTACGACCATGCCCGCTTCGAGCTTCTCCTTCGAGCGCCAACTGAGCGAGGGCGGTTCGTGGACATTGATGCCCAGACCGTGTCCCAGGCCGTGGTTGAACTCTTCGCCGTAGCCGGCTTCCTTTATGTAGTTCCGAGCGACGGCGTCCACGTCACACATTCGCCGGCCGGGCCGAATATCGGCAATCGCTCGTTGCTGGGCCTCGTAAACGATTCTGTACACCACACCCAGTGTGCGGGGAATGCTACCGACGAAGACCATACGGGTCAAATCGCTGCAATAACCGCCCACCACCGCGCCCCAATCGAAGAGGATTGCGCTACCATTCTTGACTTTTCGGTTACCCGGGTGAGCGTGGGGTAGAGCACCGTTCGGACCTTCGGCACAAATCGTGGGGAACGACGGGCCGGAGGCACCGCGGCGCTTCATCTCGTACTCGAGACGGGCAGCCATCTCCAGCTCTGTCTGCCCGATGCGGATCGAATCAAGCATGGTGACAAAGGCTTCTTCCATAACCCGAAGCGATTTGCCCAGAGCACCCAGCTCGTCCTTGGACTTCAGGCGGCGCATCTTCTCCGTGATCGGCGGAGCCTTCGTCAAACGCGTCGACTTGTTGAGCTTTCGGAGCGTGTCATGGTCCGCAGTGGTCATGTGGTCGTGCTGCACCGCCATCGATCGGACGTTCAAGGTCTTGGTGACCTTGGCGATCTCGTCGTTGAGCAGCCCCTTGCGCATCCATCGCTTGGTCCAGGGGCACTCGATGTTGATGGCTTCGTCGAAACGGCCGTCACTGATCACGTGGACGTCGCGGGGTGTGATCAGGATGGCACTGTCTTCGCCGGTAAACCCGATCAAGTAAAAATAATCCTGCGGATTCGAGACGAGGTAGGCCTTGATCCGCTTCTTCTTCATCTCGCGCCGGCACCGAGCCAACCGGTCCACGATGACCGGCGACGGGCGACGGGCTTTGCCTTTTGCTTTCTTCGCCATGGTTCTTCCTATTCGGTGTTAACCAGATCGCGTCCTACCGCGGCTGAGGCCCCGGCGCTTGCCAGCCGACAGTGAACCATCCCCGCGCCAGGATGCAATATGATGATCCGGTTTAACAGGCCTGTCAAAAATGACTGGCGGAGAGGCGAATTGATGTTTCGGGGCGGTGGTCGTTGGTTGACCGGAGGCGGTTCGATCCGTAGGGTACGCTTTGGCTCTTGAACGCTCGGCGGTTGCAGCGATGGGCGTGGCATGGCCAAGCATCGCGCTGCCACGTGGGTGTGGCATGGCCAAGCGTAGCGCGCCCAGGTGGGTGTGGCATGGTCAAGCGTAACGCGGCCATGTGAGTGTGGCATGGTCAAGTCCCGATGCACATCGGGGCGCGGCCATGGAATAGTCCCTGTGATCAGTCAAGCAACCTGGTCAACGCTTGGATGAACGACTCGTGAAATGCGAGAAAGCCCAGATCGGTTCCGTCGCCTTCGGCGAGGGATGTCCGCTCGCCCTCATCGCCGGACCTTGCGTGATTGAATCCGAGGATCACACGCTGCGAATGGCCGAAGCGCTGAAAGCGATCTGCGAGTCGCTACGGTTGCCGTTTGTCTTCAAGGCCAGCTTCGACAAGGCGAACCGATCGGCCCACGACAGTTTCCGCGGCCCCGGACTCGACAAGGGCTTGGACATACTCGGCAACGTCCGCCGCGAGGTCGGCGTTCCGGTCCTGTCCGACATCCACGAACCGCACCAGGCATCACCGGCGGGCGAGGTGCTCGACTGTGTCCAGATCCCGGCGTTTTTATGTCGACAGACTGACCTGCTGGTCGCAGCCGCCAAGACCGGACGCTGTGTCAACGTCAAGAAGGGCCAGTTCATGTCACCCGACGAAATGGCCAACGTCGTCGGCAAACTTCGCGATGCCGGGTGCGACAACTTTGCCCTCACCGAGCGGGGTACGTTCTTCGGCTACAACCGCCTGGTCAACGACATGACCGCCATCAAGAAGATGCAGGCATTTGCCCCCGTGATCTTCGATGCGACACATAGCTGTCAGTCACCTGGAGGTGCGGGCAAACAAAGCAGCGGTGAGCGTCAATACGTCGCCACCTTAGCCGCCGCCGCGATCGCCGCCGGCGCCGACGCCCTCTTCATGGAGGTCCACGACGACCCTAAGCGCGCCAAAAGCGACCCCGCCACCGTCTACCCGCTCGATCAGCTCGAATCGCTCCTCGAGCGCTTACTCCGCATCGCCGAAGTCGTACTGGAAAGCAAATCCTAGCCGGCGCGTTCCACCCAACCGGCTTCGACGACTGGCCGTCCCCCCTCCCAGGGGGGACCACAGG
>CAYOQG010000405.1:0-3289 GCA_964405925.1 uncultured Phycisphaeraceae bacterium
TGCCTCTTCCCATGGATCGAATCGGCACTTAATAACTAGAAATCGTATAATTCGTAATTTGCAGTTCGCAATTCCCCGTCTTTACCAAGTGTAATGCACGTTGTACCGAATGGTGACCTCTCCGTCCTTGGCCACGGTGATCGGGAAATGGATGGTGCGGGAGTCGATCTTCTCGAACTTGTGGGTGGATTCGGTGATCTCCCAGTTAGTCCAGCGGTAGAGGTTTTCCTTGACGATCACGTTGACGGGTTCTTCCTTGTGGTTGCGGATTTTGATCTCGATCTTCTCATCCATCCAGTCGCGGCGGGTATCGACGCTGAAATCGACTTGCTTTCGCTCCCCCACGACGTCGAAGGCACTGCCAAGCTTGATGAGGATCTCTTCATCTTTGGGTGTGTGGTCAATCTTGTCCTCACCGATGAACTCGAGTGATTCGTCGGCCGGGTCGCGTTGGCTGACGCGGATGCGACCGGAGGGCAGGGGCATCCCCATCCCGATCTTCTCTTCGTTCTTTAGCCGCAGATAGATGTCCACCTTCTTGTTCGACTGGACCCCGAAGTTGCGATCGGTCATGGGTGAGCCATACGGGCGGTAGCTTCCAGCCAGCCCATAATAGACCAGCACCTTCTCGCATGGGACATCGCGGGCGGTCGGGAACAGCTCGATCTGCTTGGTCGAGTTGTCCGGAAGGGTGGTCGGCCGGCCCAGCGTGTAAAGGTGGTACTCGAAGAACGCCTTCTCCTCGAACCCCTCATCCATGGGTGCGGCCGCCTCGGCCATGGCATACATCTTCCTTCCACGTACGGGACCGCGGGGCTCGGGTGCCCGATGGACGTCACCGGCAATGAGCTTGAGCTTCGCATCAGGATAGGTCGCCCCAGACTGATTGATGATGCTCACCCAGGCTCCGATGTCGAGCAAACCGCTGTTGGCGTCCTTGCCCGGGGTGAAGACGACGTTGTAATCCGTCCACCAGGTGACGGCTTTCGTCTCGTACGTTACCCGTGTCCGATGCTCGCCGGGTTTTCTCGTAAAGACGTCCCATACAAGTGTGGGCTTGGTGATCAATCCACCTGGGAGGTTGGGAAATCGCACGTTCGAATACCCGTTGATCACCTGTACCCCACCATCACGCTCGTTGATCACCAGACCGCCAGCGGTGCTGAGGAGCATTCCGCGGTAGGTCGCAACTTTGTCGCCCTGGACCTGGTCAACCGTGATTTCCCGGTCCAGGTATTTTTCCATGAGCTTTTCCGTGCTGACCAGGTCGAACTCGAAGTTCTGCTCCAGAACGTGGGTGCCAGCCGGGTCGGTGAGCGACGCGAATGCGACCGTGGTCGGGTCGATCTGGGCTGCGACGTCCGTGAACCGAATGGTGCTCCGGCCCTCACCGAAGCCAAAGGTCCGCTCTTGTTTGACAATCGCATAACCGGGAATGCGCCCCATGTAGCGAGCCCCATGGTCACCGGCTCCAGCGATGGGCCGATACAGCTCGGGCGGAATCGCCCCCGGCGCAGCCGTGCTGTAGATCGTCAGTGCGGTCGAGTCAGCCTTATCCTGGCCGTACGTCGGCACCGCCGACACAGATGCAGCCACCGCAACACCAAGAAGAATCGTGCGTGTACGTCGAATGTTCATGATCATGTCCTTTCGGCTAATCCGGCAATAGAGAAGTACGTCGCCTGCGCCAGCACACCCCCTTTGACGACGATCGGGGCAACGGGTTTCACGCATTTTGCCACGGGCGACAGGCAATACAAGTTATCACGCCCGCGGTGCGCTCCGCCGGGTGTTTGCGCAAAACGGTGACGGGGCCGCCAGCCGCGACATCGGGAAGTCGAGACGTCGACACGTTGCCGGTAACGCCTACTACGCTCGGGAGGGTTTGTTTGGGTTCGCTCATGCCGTGGGGTGGGTTTGTCTTGGTTTGTGGTGGGTTCGGTTGGGTTCGTTTTTTGGGCGAAGCCGCGTTTTTAATAGCGCCAGTGCGGTTTTTTGGGTTCGTTTGGCCAACTTTTTTTCGTGCGTTTCGTCCTTTTCCCTCGTTAATTGACGAGAACATGCCCGCGGCCGGTTCGCCGGGCTTGGGCATGGCACTCGTGACCGCGGATGCGCGCTCCGCGGGCGTGGTCGCGGACGGCGACGCCAAAGACTATAACGTGGCAGCCGATCGTTGGGGGGTGTGGGCGGAGCGATCAGGGCAGAATAACAGGGCGGGGTACTCACCTCCTCACCCGGCCTTTTCCCTCGAGCGGAGAGATTTATCCGCCCCCAGCGCGGGACGGACGCATAGGAACCACGTTTTTGGGGATGTGGTTCGTAGAACTCGGTGATCTCTTGCACTCTGAGTTGGTCGATCACTTGGCCGGACATACAGTGAGCATACCCTATGGGGGCTGCTTCCCGTCGACCTGCCGATGGCTGGGCGTCGGGTAGTCTGAGATGGCAAGAAGGCCAGTCGCTTACGCTCGTGGTTCTGAATGGGCGGGCGCGCCTCTGTTCCGTACCGCGACCGTCAGGGAGTGGCCGCACCCCATACCGCCTCCGCAGACCTCTGGTAACAAGCGCAGTGCGAGTCACTCCGAGAGGTCCTCGCCCTGTCGTTCGCAGAGGTACCGACAGGCGGCTTCGACGTCGTCCGGGTTCCACAGATACCGCGTGCTGCCGTGTCGAGACCACACTTTGGTGCCCCTCTTCCCCAGACCGGCCGCGATCAGCCGTCGAGTGCACCACGCTTTCAGCGACGTCATTACTCGCTCCGGTGTATCGTACGCGGTAATGACAATGTGCACATGATTGCTGCGGACAGCGAGGGTATGGATCTCCCAGTTACGATGCTCGGCGACCTCGAGGATTGTCCGCCGAACAACGGCTCGTCGGTCAGCATCGAGCTCAACCGGTGTGTGCTTGAGCTGCGATCGCCGCCGCGTTTCTCGCCTGGGATCCGGAGGGAATAGAGGAGTCCCGGGAATGTTGTGCTCTCGATCCACTGACCCGCGTTCGTCACCGTGTAGCCATGTACCGTATGTTCGGAACGTGATCAGATATGCAAGTGGTTCCGGACTCATGGGCATAATGCCACTCCCCTACGGTCGGCGTACTGATTAGCTTGCCGCTTCCTCACCAACAAATTGCACGACGCGTTTTCAGGGTCGGAAACGCCGGTGCAGCGGACTGTGATTGTGCGATACCGGCATCGAAAACCGTGGTTCGGTGGATTGATGCAATTCGTTGTCACGGTCGCGGTACTGACTGCCGCTTCCTTACGGTCGCGGTACTGACTGCCGCT
>CAYOQG010000406.1:0-3277 GCA_964405925.1 uncultured Phycisphaeraceae bacterium
GCCCAGACCTCGTGCGTTGCGGGGCTCTTGGAAAGGGGAAGGAGGCTTACAGAAGCTCCCGTGGAGGGCGTCCCATGAAGCGAACGTTCAATCAGAGCAATCCCAAGCGCCGTCGTGGTGCCGTTGTCGTTTTCGTAGCGGTATCCATTCTCACGCTCCTCTTATTCGCGTCCTTGGCCGTCGACGTCGGCTGGATTTGCACCTTGTGCGCCGAGATGCAAAACACAGCCGATGCCGGTGCCCTGGCCGGTGCCATCGCCCTGGCCGAGGCGGATTCCGACTCGGCGATCGCCCGCGCCTACGAGATTGTCGGACGAAACCTGAAGCAGCTCGGTTACGGGTCGCTTGACGACCAGGTCGTCGAGATCGGTATCTGGGACAGCGTAAATCAAGAGTTCACCGCCCTTGATCCCGCGTACTGGGACGATGCCTTTGCCGTTCGAGTCCGGGCCCGACGTCCCGATGCACCTCTGTTCTTCGCGGCCTTTGCCGGCAAGTACAGCACCGACGTCTGGCGAGAGGCTGTCGCCGCCGGCAGTGGACCCTGTGAGGGCATTTGGGGACTCGAGGGTGTCACTGTGGGTAGCGTGCACACCGACAGTTACAACTCCACGGAAGGGGCTTACGTCGAAGCCACGGCCTACCAGAAGGGTGACATCTGCAGTGGTCGTGGTGTCGTCATTGGGGGGTCGAAGGAGATCGAGGGTGAAATCATGGCCGGGCTGGGCTATGGCGTCACCGTAAATGGTGTCGCTGGGTACATCACCGGTATGACCACGTCTACCTTGCAGGGTCTTACTCCACCGGCAACCGACCCGGGTGATCTCGCGTATAGTAATGATAACGCAACCATCGGGCTGACGGACGGTGGTGTGTCCCCATGGAAGAAATCCGGATGGAACCTGGACATGGCGGCCAACGACCGGCTGGTGATCCCGCCCGGCAAGTATTTCTTTGACTCAATCAGGCTGACCGGTGGGGCTACCCTCGCCATCACTGGCCCCACGACCATTTATGTCCGCGGGGAAATTGACGCGATCGGTGGTGCATTTGTCAACGAAACAGAGGATCCCGCTAACCTGACGATTCTCGGTCTCGGTCCAGCGGTCAAGATCAGTGGTGGTGCCAGTTTCTTTGGTGCCGTCGTTGCACCGTACGCCGAGGTTACGCTATCGGGGAACGACACCGGTTTCTATGGGGCGGTGATAGGCCAGACGGTAGCCCTCAAGGGAGATTTCGACTTCCACGTCGACGAGTCCCTTGTCTGGACAAAGATGTTCACGCCGCCGCCGCCGATGTTGGTCAGATGACGGCAAGTCATCGGTGTGGAGAGATGTCGTCGCGGCAAGGCTGACGTCATCTGAAGGAAACCAGTCCCTAGGAGGCTGTCGAAAAGCGCCGAGCAGCGGGCCGCAGTGTAGCGTCACCCCCTGTGGGTGACGAAGGAACTTGAACGCCGCCCACGAGGGGCGGCGCTACAGTCTTTGATGGAGTGCTAGGAAGGTATTGCACGATGTCCTATACGAAACAGTCTCTGCCCATTGCAAGCAAAAGCGAGATCAAACGCCTGCTTCGCGCAGCCAAAACGTACGGCTCGACCGACAACTACGCGGGGAAGCGACAGTCCACCCGCAGCTCCGACGGCATGAAACTCGAGGTCACCACGGATCCAGACAATCCTGCTGCCACCTGGGCGGTGACCATGCACGACATCTCGGAGGGCGGTCTGTCCTTCTGGTCCCGGCAAGAGTTGGAACTCGGAAAGGCGATCTGCTTGCGCGAGTTCTCCACCTCGGATGCTTCGCGGTCATGGATATCCGCTCGGGTGAAGCACCGTACGATGGGCCTTCGTGGCTACCTTATCGGTGCATGTTTTGAGGCGAACGGTGTATCCAGTGCACCCAGCCCGCCACAAGCGCGGGGTGCACCAGTCCTGCCGCCACAGAACTTGCCGCCCGGCTGGCGAGGGCCACGGACGTAGATGTCGTCGCCATGTCGGGCGTTTGCCGCTGGTGGGGACGGGACGCCACGACCACCAGCGCACTCTGGACGCGCACGTGTCTGTTTGGATGCGTATTAGGCACCTCGACGAACTACGCCACAAGATAGGACCGTCCTCGTCCCTGCGAAGATAAAGTCCCTGAGCACGACAGGCGCGGGTCACGCGATGTTATCATGCCCCTTCTTGAAAGAATCGTGCGCAATTTTTGCACCGCCTCAACCTGTATCGTACGGTTTAGATGACATCCCATAAGGGCAAACCAATCGCGAGGTTGGGACGCAAAGCGTCGAGTCCGCAAGAGGAAGCGGATGGTCGCGCTGCCCGAAAGGTCATGGACGATCTTTCGGAGGGAGTGGAAAGGAGGAAACTCTCGGAGGGGCGTCCCATGAAGCGAGCTCTCGCCGTCAATCCAGCTAAGTTCTTCTGCGACCGTTCAGTCGTCAAAGCGCCGTTCGCCCTTCCTACAGGTTTCGTGTACGTGCGGCACCTAGGCCCCGCCGGGTGACTCCCGGCCAGGGGTCGGTACCACGTACGTGCGGAGGAGGGGTAAGAGGTATGACCGCACATACTTACGAGTCAAACGAGCGCCTCGACTCGCTCATCAGGAGGCTTGACGAGAACATGAGCGTCTTGATCGCCGGCGAACGTCGCAGGCAGCCGCGGCGCTTGCTGCGTTATGAATGTGACGCCCATCTGTTTTATGGCCCTGACCTGCGATTCTGCACGGTCGAGGGAATGGTCCGGAACGTGACGTTTGACGGTGTTTCGGTCATTTCCGGATTGACAGAGCCGATCCTTGTGGGCCGCCCTGTGGAGGTGCATGTGCCCTTCCTTGGCGGCCCACTGACTTTTCTTGCGGGGACTGTCGTCTACTGTCGGCATGTGGATGATGGATGCCATGAGATCGGCGTCTTGGTGCAAGCCTCGTCCTCTGATCCGATCTTGACCCAAGATGCCCAGGCAGCAAGAGACAGGTACGCTTGGTTCGCAGAAGCGTTGCAGGTGCGGCAAGACTCAACCGTTGGGCAGAAAGTGGCTTCGCAAGTTGTTTCACGGGGGGAAGGGCATTGAGGCTGGGGTGCCTTGATCCCTTCCCCCAACATGATGCCAAGGAGCACAGACATGACTGGGGGAAGTAGCTCAGACGCTGTGGCAAACCGGGCCGAGATCCTCCGGTTGGTGGCGACAGCCAGGAGGCACGGGGACATGGACGCCTATCCCGGAAAGAGGCGGTCTGCCCGGGTGGCTGAGGGGATTCAGCTCGAGGTGAGTATG
>CAYOQG010000407.1:0-3274 GCA_964405925.1 uncultured Phycisphaeraceae bacterium
ATTCGGTATTGCGACGGATCCTTCGTGTGTGTATGTGTTACTACGATCGAAGGGACCCTCGCCTGTGTGGAAGCTTACCAGACTCCGGGTCAGTCGTGCAGCAGTAGCACCGCCTGCGGTTCGGGGAGGGTCTGTGCGATCAACCTGTGCGACCTGGGGCCGGTCTGCTTGATCGAATGCAACGCACCCACGGGGACAGAGCCTGAACCACCACTCGGTGCCGCAACCATTCTCGGCGATGCTCCACCCATGCTGGGTGATGTACAGCCCGAGGACTGCGTCGACACGTCTCCCGAAAGCTGTGAGTCGGCGCACGCGATTTATATGGGGGCAGACACGACCTGTGCGAACATTGTCTGTCCCGGACCACCCGGTGCCTGCTGCATTCGGGGCGACTGCGTCAGCGGTCACACCCAAGCGTCGTGTCAGGACCAGGGCGGTCTCTGGTTCGAGGGCGAGGATTGTGCGACGTTCATCTGCCCCGAGGCTTGCTGCATCCCCGATCTTACCTGTGCGGAGCTCCTGGAACGGTTCTGCAACCTCGATTGTCCTTGTGACCCCGACATGAATTGCGACGGCGCGCTTGATTCCGGCGATATCAATCCATTTATGTTGGCACTGCTTGATCCAGCCGGCTATAGGAATGCTTACCCGGACTGTGACATTTGGCAGGCCGACCTCGATTGCGATGGGGATCTAGACAACCTGGATCGCACGATCTTCGACTGCCTGGTCCCGCAAACGCCGCCGCCGGATTGCATCGACGTGGACCCGAATAGCTGCACGGCGATTCAGGGTGATCCGAAAGGGCCGGGCTCGGACTGCGATAATGTCGAGTGCCGACCGTTCGGTGCATGTTGCCTACTTGGCGCATGCACCGGTGTGATGGTCGAAGACGAGTGCCGGGCCAGTGGCGGAGCCTGGTTCGAGGGGCGGGACTGCGCGTCGGTCGTCTGCCCGTCAGTTTCTTGCGAGCAAGCCCTGTTCCCCACGTGCAACGGTGATTGCCCACCCGGCACGGTTTGCACGCCGGAGCCAACCAATGGTATCTGCACTTGCGAGCCCGTCGCTTGCGAACAGAGCTCGTATCCCGCATGTATGGGCGTTTGTCCATCTGGCTGGAACTGCAGACCGAGTGCAGTAGCTGCCGTGTGCATCTGTGAGCCCGCACCCTGCGAGCCGACCGCCGACGGTCGAGGATGCGAGCAGGTCGAGTGTCCCAACGCGACGGACAAGTGCCTGCCGAAGGTCGTCCACGAAGTGATTGGCCCCGCACCGTCCTTCGAGGTCCTCGAGTGCGAATGCGTCCCCGACGGTGCCTGCAGGGTGGCATTCGGTGTTGGCGGCCCTGCCCCGGTCTGGTGTGAGGGCCGGTGTCAGGAAGCTTTTGAATGCAACCTGATCGGCTGGGATACCAATGGCGACAACATCGACGATACCTTCGAGTGCCGATGCTTACCGATCCCGCCCGAAGCCTGTTGCTTCCGGGACGGTGCGTGTGTTCTTTCAGATCCCAATACTTGTCAGGAGCAGACAGGTACGCCGCAGGGACCCGGCACCATGTGCTCCGATGTGACGATCGCCTGCTGCAACCCGACATCCGGGCAATGTCGCGACGTGGACCCGATCTGCTGTGACGACCTTGGTGGTATTCCTTCGCCGATCGGTGCCCCGTTCTGCATGGGCGACGAGAACCAGAATGGAATCGACGACGCCTGTGAAGAGCCGGGCGTGACCGAGATCGACATATTCCCAGAGACGGTGGGGCACGTGCTCCTCGAGGTGCCCGGCCCGCTCCTCACGGGCGATCCCGAATTGCCGCCGACCCATGGGGTGTATCGGAGCGCAGCCCAGACGTCTGCCGTCTATGAGGGGCCAAACCTGCAGATCGTGCTGGAGGACATCCGGAATCGCCCGTTGGCTTACCCGCCTCCGGTGCGAAGGGCCGTGGGCGCCGACGAGGTCGCGGTCTTCCACTCGATTGCCCTGGGGACGGCCATCGTCACCTTACCGGGTGTTCCGGTTGTGACGGTGCCCGTAGCGCTGACCGGCCCGGTCGAGACGATCGTGCGTGGAAAAGCCGACCAGACCACCGGGGCCTTCGACGCCGAAATCGTCTCCATGGAGCTTTCAGGCGATATCGGCGAGCGTGGTCTCCCTCCCGTTGTAAGCATCATGGTTCGCGAAAGCCCGACGCTGGCTTCGCAGGGAGCGACCGAGATCCTACCATCGGACGAAGAAGGTCAGTTCTCCGTGGAGAGTTTCTTCGACGTGTTCACAGAGCTGTCCGTGGACGGCGGGCAGACCTGGATTGCAGCAGCAGGCGGTGTGCGTATGGGGCTGGTTCAGCCCGTGTTGGTCAGGGTCGTCGGTCCGGCCGAAGCCCACGTGCACTTTGAAGGCCCCAAGGAGGGCATGGCCGACGACGACGACCACGACGGCTTCGATGAGGTCGACACCGAACTGGTCAGCATGGACTTGCGGGACTACAGCCCGATGGGTCCCGTCAGGCTCGGCTTGCGGGATGACGTCCGGTCGATGGGTCAGATTACGGAGCGAATCAATCAGGTTCCGGGGACCCTCGAAGTGGCACCATTCGGCGGCGCAGACGTCCCCGCGGACAGCTTCTTCGATGTCTGGCCTGAGATTCGCATAGGCGATCAGGTGCTCCACACCGCGGGCCCGTTGTCGATCAGGACGTTGATCGCTCACAAGCCGCCCCAAGACGGCGAAGGTTACACGAATCCGTTTCTACAACCCGTCGAGTTGATCGATCCGGTCACCGGCCTGGGCACGGGAATCTTCGTCGTCCGTGAGGTACACCAGCCTGCTCCGACGGTCGAACATGACGTCTTCGAGCATACCCGGGCGGTGGTCGGTCTGGAGGTTCCCCCCCTAGGGCACATCACTGTGACGATGAGCGGGCCCAGCACCGTCGATGTCTTCTTCGAGGGTCCCCAGGAAGGCGACGCGGTCGACGACGATCTTAACGGGCAAGACGAGGTCACCACACAGATGAAGACGTTGGACCTGCACGGAAATCACCCCGCTCTGGGGGACGTGTTCCTGCGACTGAATGCCAACGAGGTGACCCTCGGCCAGATCGAGGAGAACTCCAACGCCCAGCCTGGCCGCCTGGATCTGCCGCCGTTTGCTCTGGCCGGTACCGCTGAGAGCTTCTTCGACGTGTTCTTCGAGGTCGAGATCCCCAGCCAGGGGCTCGTCCTGCACAACGAGCGACCCGCCCGGATGGAGGGCACCATCACCCACAAAC
>CAYOQG010000408.1:0-3266 GCA_964405925.1 uncultured Phycisphaeraceae bacterium
GGGTGGGGCAGCTCAAGGCGGCGCTGTAACCTTCGTCCGACCATTGGCCGTGAGCGGTTTCGGCGGTGATAGTGACTCGGCCGCCCGACAATCGTGTCGCGATCTCGACACTATCCGCTAACCGCTGTGCGATGTTCGGTTTGATGGTAAGGCGGTCAACGACAACATCGATGGTGTGTTTCTTGTTGGGGGCCGGGGGTTCGAGATCCTCGAGCAGTGACACCGTCCCGTCCACGCGAACACGGACGAAGCCTTCTTTGGCAACGCGCTCCAGAATGGTCTTATGCCCGCCGCGCTGGTTTTGCACGATAGGCGACAGGACCATGATTCGCTGGTCGGCGGGACCCGATAGGACTGCATCGACGACTTGGGCGGTCGACTGACGGACGATGGTCCGGTTGCATTTCCAGCACCGGGGTTCACCGGCACGGGCAAAGAGTACACGCAAGTAATCGTGGATTTCTGTCGTAGTAGCCACCGTCGAGCGAGGGCTCAAAGCCGCGGATCGCTGCTCGATGGCGATCGTCGGGGGTAGCCCTTCGATCCGATCGACATCGGGCTTTTGCATTTGCTCGAGGAACTGGCGGGCGTAGGCGGAGAGCGACTCCACGTAGCGGCGCTGCCCTTCGGCATAAATCGTGTCGAAGGCGAGCGAGCTTTTGCCCGAGCCCGACGGTCCGGTTATGACCGTCAGGGCATCTCTGGGCAGCTCAACGTTGATGCCTCTAAGGTTGTGCTGCCGTGCACCAAAGACACGAATGGATGATCGAGCAGACACTGGCCACTCCGCGCCCGCCTTCGGTCGTGGGTTCGCGGCCGACCCTGCGGGGCTTGGCATTGACTGCGATCCGTTCTCGACGACGTCCGTCGCACGGACGTGCAAACCGACAAGATTAAACCGCAGGGGACCATCATTCAATCCAGGCCATAAGGGGGACCACGGTCACGCGGGGGTATTGCCGAGGCGTGTGCAAAGATGTCCGAAAATGTCGAAGTGAGAACTGGGTGCGAGGTTTCTGTTGCCCAAGTGGTTTGTGGGAGTCTTTGACGCAAAATGCTGGTGAACCGAGATGTTGGCAAGTGCTCTGGACGGGGTGGGCAGACGTCACGGTCCGGTCACACGAATTGGACCACCTTGTCTGCGAGTCTTATACTAAAGGTGGACGAGCGATGGAGGTCGGCGTCCAGAGAACACCGCGTGAACGGCTCCATTGGGGCCCGTCGCGAAACCATCGCCCAAGGTCAACGTATCATAAGATAAGAAAGGTCCGCAAAACCGATGCGGGCCCGGCGGCTTGTGGCAGAGTCGCAAATGCTGGAGGACTCGAGTAAGGAAGTGATTATGCGACAAACGTCTCAAGGCGTCCGCGGCATCCTGTGGCTGGGGATTGCGAGTTGTTCGGTGCTTGTGCTTGCGGCAGCCGGGCAAGCGTCAGACAGCCGTCAAGCAAGTTCTCTTACGCCTGAGCACCTGTGGCAGCAGACCGTCGACCTCGTAACCCACGGCCAGTTCGAGCAAGCGACAGAGACCGTCGGGAAAATCGAGGGTGGCGATCAGATCTCGACCCAGGTCCGCAAGTGGCTTGAGGAATTTAAGGCGAAGCAGGACGCCCGTCGGGAGATGGATCGGGCGGACTTCGAAAAGTATGTTGGGTATTCAAAGGCTCGAATCGAGCGCAAGGAGTACCGTCTGGCCTTGCGTTGGCTTGTGGATGCCGCGGACTGCGCCGAGAACCGGGACTCATTTCTGGCAAGTGACTGGGTCCAGCAACTGGTCAACGATGCCTTGAAGACGGCCGACGTGCTGCGTCAAGCACGCAAATGGCGGGATGCGTATCGGATCTACTCTTACCTCGCATTGATCTTCGACCGCGAACCGAGGTACGAGAAGCTCGCGCGTGAGGTTCTCACCCACCTGCGTTTCGAGAACATGTTCAAGGAGGGGAGCAAATGGGAGGAGCGGATCGAGAAAGTCCGATGGCGAGACGCCGAAAAGGCGATGGAATACGTCGACCGGTACTACGTGGAGAAGGCGGACTTTAGAGCCATAGCGCGGGACGGCCTCGAACAGATTCTTCTTCTGGCGGAATCGAAGAGTGCCCAGGAGCAGTTTGAGGGCTTGGCCGACGAAGTTGACCGGAACGACTTCATCGCCCGTGTTCGGGAACATCTCGACCAGGTACTTGCTGCCCCATCCGTCGATTACCGGGAGGCGGTTGAACATTTCCGCCGGGTGGTCAAGAAGATCAACAAGCAAACCGTTGCCCTTCCGGAGGAACTCGTTGTGGCGGAGCTGATGCGGGGGGCGCTCGAGCCGTTGGATGATTTCACGACAATCATCTGGCCCTATGAAATCGAGGAGTTCGACAAGCACACCCGCGGAGACTTCGTGGGCGTCGGTATTTCGATCATCAAAAATGCGGCGAATGAAGTCGAGGTGGTGTCACCGCTCGAGGATACACCTGCCTATCGAGCTGGTATCCAGGCTGGTGACATCATCACGCACGCGGATGATCTCGAGCTTAAGGAATACTCGCTCAACAAAGTAGTCACCATGATCACCGGCAACGAGGGGTCGGCCGTGACGCTGACCATTCGGCGTGATGGGAAGAAGCTGGAATTCCCGCTGGTCCGCGCCAAGGTGAAGATCCGCTCGGTCAAAGGGATTCGACGAGATCCTATGGATGAGGAGCGGTGGGAGCACTGGCTTGACCGCGATCTCGGCATTGGCTACGTCAGGGTCACCAGTTTTCAGGGTAATACCGTCGAGGATCTCGAGAACGTGCTAAGCGGACTGGTGGGGCTCAAGGGGCTTGTTCTCGATCTTCGAGGCAACCCCGGCGGCTTGTTGGAATCCGCCGCGAGACTGTCAACACTCTTCCTGAAGCAGGGGGATACCATCGTCAGCACCAAGGGGCGGATCAAGCATGACGATCACGTGTTTGATGCTCCGGGGACCGGCGCCTACTCGGATATCCCGTTGCTGGTGCTGGTAGACGAGCACAGCGCGAGCGCCTCGGAGATTGTTTCCGGTGCGATCCGGGACAATGGCCGCGGCGTCGTCGTCGGCGAGCGGACGTATGGCAAGTTCAGCGTTCAGAACCTGGTTCCGTTGGGGCACGCGGGCACGAAGCTCAAAATCACGACCGCCCGTTACTATCTTCCGAGCGGGGTTTCTCTTCACCGGGCTCCGGACGCCGAGACCTGGGGCGTGGATCCCGACATTCCCATTCGTCTTGTCCATAAAGAGCTGGCCAGGAGCTACG
>CAYOQG010000409.1:0-3266 GCA_964405925.1 uncultured Phycisphaeraceae bacterium
ACTTCTCGACCACGGCCGTGATGTCGTCGAAGTCAACCACCCCGTCCGGGACCGTACACGGCGTCACATCGCAGTCACCGACCACGTCGCCCCAAACATCGACCGTCGAGATCTGAGTCGGCGCAGAGAACCCGTACTCTTCCGTCACCTTGCACTCCGGCGCGCTCAAGATCGTATCAAGCTCGTACGTGGAACCCGGCATGATCGCATCGTCGTAGACGTCCACCCGATCGTACACGCTCCAATCCGTATAAAACGGAGCGCACTGCAAGGTTGCACCCATAAAGACCGGCGGCGGTTCAGCCCCGTCGCTTCCGGACGCCTCGGTGATTTCCGTCGGCTCGCCTACCCAGAGGACCCGACCCTCCAGGTCATCCCAGTATTCGGGCGGCGGTTCGGCGAACGTCACCCGAACCGCGGTTTGCATGCCCGGGTTCTGGTCGTGCACGAACGAGAAATACCGGTTCTTGGGCCCGAGATTGGGATCCTGGGCATCCCACACCGGTGGGTTCAATGGAGGGACCTGTGCCTCGTAGGCCCCGATGTCGACGGCGCACCGGTTGATCCGCGGCTCACCTCTGAGATCGAAAGGTATAGGTTCGTGATCGATGCCGTCACCATCGAGGTCCGGAGCGTCTTGGGGAATCGTGCCGTTGTCTCCTCCGTCGACGCAGGCCGAGTTCGGATTGAGCGCGTAGTCGTCCTCGGGGTCCTGGTTCGACCCGTCCGGATCGACAAACTGCGGATTGCCCTCGATGCAGTTGGTGGCCCAAATCAACTGCCCATCGTGCACGATCCCGCCCTCACCACCTTGCACATCGCAAGCCCACAGCACGGTGTTGCCGTTCGCGTGGATCTGACCGGCCCCGTCCGAGGGATCGGCCCCGTTGCCCCAGAAAAGCGTGTTATACATGTAAGTGTTCAGGTACTGCTCGCCGAAGAGTCCTCCGCCGTCATCGTCTGCGTCGTTATTCGCGATCGTGCAATTCACAAGAATGAGCTCGCCCGAGACGTGGAAGATGCCGCCGCCATTGGCGATGTGCGATTCGTGGGTCGCGGCATTGTCCGCTATAAGGGTGCTCCCGATGTACATGTACGGGTACGACAGGTAATCCTCACCGGTGATGTACACCCCGCCGCCACCATGGACCGAGGTATTACCCACGATACGAGAGTGAAGGATGATCGGATAGGTGTACAATTCCGCGAAAATGCCCCCGCCCCGGTCCGACTCGTTGTCGGCTATGGTCGTCTCCTCGACCCAGAACTTACCGCTGTCGACCAGGATTCCACCACCCCTGAACTGAGCAACGTTATCGAGAATGTCGCAGCGTTCAATGTCGAGGTGAAGAAATTCATCGTAGATATTGCTTCCGCAGAATACCCCACCACCACGGTCAGTCGTCTGATCCCCTTCCACGGGGTCACTGTAGAACCCGTTGGACGTGATGCTCGCATCCTTGATGAGAAGATCGGTTTGTCCGCCAACGTAAACGGCACCTCCGTCTTGCGCGTAGCACGATTCGATCACCGTGTCTTCCTGGATCGTTACGGATGAATACTTCTGGTTATCATCCGCCCAAACCGCGCCGCCGGCGTTCTCCGCCCGGCAATCGCTGATCGTGGTTGCGACTCCCTCATGCGCCCCGATGGTCACCGTTGAACCAAGGCAGCCAATCGCGCCCCCGTTGCCCGTTTCTGCCACGTTTTCGGTCAACTTGCACCCGTTAAGCGTCAACTCGCATGGGGGGTCGGTATTACGATTCATGTAAAAAGCACCGCCGCTGCTTCCGGCCTCGTTGTACGAGATCTCGCAGTGCGTAAGTGTAGCGACACTCCCCCCGACCAGAAGCACCGCCCCACCGTCCCCACCCGTGCTGTTGTGGTGAAGGAGGCAACCCCCGCTCGGAGTGTGCGACGCCGTAAGCTCCGCATATGTGCTGAGAAAAATCGCACCGCCGCCCTGTGCCTCGGCGCCCCCGGTCGTAACGTTCTCATGCAAAACACAGTCCTCTAGCTCTGCAACCGTGTAGTCCGTGACGGCCAATCCACCACCGCTTTCCGCCTCGTTCGTGCTAAAGTCGCACCTCGTCAGCGTCAGTGACGCTGCATCGGGCGGTTCCGATCCCGCGACGTACAAACCACCGCCCTGGGAGCCTGCTAGGTTTTGGATGAACTCGCAGTCGGTAAACGTCGGGCTACCCTCCCCGCAATACACAGCACCGCCGGAGCTCGTCCATTCCAGGGCCTGGTTCTCCTGGAAGCTGCAATCGGTAAACGTCGGGTCACCGTTTTCGCTGTACACGGCCCCACCCGACTCATTGGCCTCGTTATAGAAAAAGTCGCAATCCGTGAACGTCACGTCTCCTTCCTCGCTGAATACGGCACCGCCCGAAACCTCTGCCACATTGTTTTGGAACGTGCAACCGCTGAACGTCGGATCGCCACCATCATTATATACGGCACCGCCCGGCCCAATTCCGTGATTATCGCGCAACGTGCAGTCGATCACTGTCGGGCTACCGCTGACCATGTAGAACCCCGCCCCACGGTCCCTGCCCAGGAAGAGGGGGCCGTCCGCGTTCCCACCCTTGATCGTGAAACCGTCGAGGACGGCAGTAGCATCGGTGTCGCTCGCGATAACCACGTGGTAGGCGTTGCCCACTGTGTAGTCGCGCTCATCAGTCGGGCAAAGGCAATAGCAGAGCACTTCGGCCAAGTCGACACAGGGTTGCCCCCACAGACCATAAGCAGCACTGCACTGCCATCCGTATTCCGCTACAACCAGAGCCTCACACCAGTCGTCGTCGAACGGATTACACTCTACCTCGAACCAGGGGCACTCAGCCTCGCAGCCCCCACACGGAGGATAATCACATCCGGTTGGTGAATCGTGTACTATGCAGCAATTGGAATCCGATGGCGGGTCCGTTGCACACCAGTCGTCATCATCGACATCCCCGCTCAGAATCGTCTCATACAGATCTACGTTCCGAGCGTCGGGGTTGCTCGGATTTGCCAAACCAGCGAAGCCCCCTCGTAGCGTCACGTTATTGACTAGCGCAAAAGCGTGCTCTCGCTCGCTTCCAGGAACATAGGTCCCCCCCGCAACACGGATCTCGTCCGCATCCAGTTCGGAGACGCAGGAAAGCGCGCGGCGCAGCTCGACAAATGCCGTCTCCCAACTGCTCCCGCAATCGTTACAGCTAACCTGGTATTCGCACGGCGAATCGTCATCCACGTAGATGATCGTGTGACCGCGGACC
>CAYOQG010000410.1:0-3253 GCA_964405925.1 uncultured Phycisphaeraceae bacterium
ATATTACACCGTAGCGGATTATAAAGGACGAAGGCCGAATGCGGAAGGGTGCGGCAGGAGACCGTTCCTTGATGGGTTGACCGTCCGTTGAGAAACGCTCTGATACACGTACGGCACCGACTCGCCGGGCAAATTCGGTTTCTGTGCGCCACATCTCAGCGAGGACGGGGGTCTGCCTGGGCTGTGAATCCGCGCGGATTCCCGACAAATTCGGGTGCGATTGCGGCCCGCGGCGCGGAGGGATTGCAGAATCACCGACGTTGGCTCAGATGTTCTCGCCGGAGAAGAAGGCGGCGCCCATTCGGTCGGCCATAGGCTGATTGGTAAAGATCAGCGGCAGGAGAAAGCGAATGTCGGTGTGTGGTGACCGGAGGTAGTCAGCCATCTGCATGCGCCACACGGAATCAAATGTCATAAGCTCATCCTGCGAATGCACGGACTGGAGGGCTTGGTCAAGCACGCCAACGGCAATCTGAGCCGACCACATGGCCGGATAAATGCCCTCATTGCTAGCGGCAGACACGAATCCACCGGCGTCGCCAATGACCAGCGTGTGCTTACCGACGTGTGAGTCCATATCCAATGCCGCCGATGCGGGGGTCGGAACCAGCTCGGCAGCCTCAACGTGATTCGACAGATTCAGCGGGACGACGTGGTTTTCGAAGGCGCTGCGACAGAGATCAAACAAGACGCGTTTGGCCTCTTGGGGTTCACCATACCAGCATAGACCGACGGAGAGCCGCTGGGGTGACACGCAGCAAAGACCAAAGCTGCCCTGGGAGTCAAGTCCCAAGACGACGCCGACGCGAGGGTAGGGTGGACGGGCATCATCTGATAGTATCTGGGCCACCTGGGCTGCCCAAACAGGATTTGTCTCTCGGCTGAAAGTAACTCCGGCCCGTTCGACCAGCCCCAAACGCCCGCGGCCGCGGACTTGCCCGTGTCCCGTAGCGAGGACGAGCAAGCTGCTTTCAACGAGCCGATCATCGGCCAGTTGGATCGAGACCGAGGTCTCTTTCAATTGCATACCCACGGCTTCGCAGCCTTGGATTACGGTCACATCCCGGTCGATAGCTGCAGCCACGAGCGCGTGGTCAAACTGCGCTCGATCGATGAGATAACCGGGTGCGTCCTCGAACACTGGCTTGGCGGATTGTGAGAAGTCAGGGCGGTGGAAGGTCACGTCACGGAAGGGATGATCGAGCAGGCCTTTGATAGGAACACCGAGTTGCGTAAGCAACGGCTCACAGCGGGCGTTAAGCCAACCGGCACAGGTGACCTCACGTGGAAACACAGCTCGATCGATCAGCAAGACATTACGGCCCTTTTGCGTCAACAGGAGGGCAGCGGTCGCTCCCGCAGGGCCCGCTCCCACAACCGTTACATCATACGGTTCGTCCTTCATAGATTGCCTTCTATCCGAGCGTAGTCTCAAAAGGTTCCGGGTGACACTCGGGGAACAACGTGACACTACGGTACTCGACTCCGTCCACGACGCAAGCATCAATCTTTAGGGGGCAGCGCTTGACGCCCTGCGTATGTCAGGTTCGGGTAATCGGCGTGTTCGCCGCTGGTCGAGTGGCACCCCTCGTATCCGAGGAGCAGCGCTTTGCCGCCTGTGGACAGGAGCAGCTCCGCCAAAGTGCGAGCGTCCAAAAGACAAGAGGTCATCGGCCTTGTGCGGGTTGGACGGCTGGTCGCCTCCGTTGATTTCGGGGGGAGCCCGCCGCGCGTGGGGCCGGCCTACATATGGTAAGCGATGGAAAGTTCTGAGAGATGGGCACCTTGCTCACCGCTGACAAGACATCGCGGATAACCTGGATCAACGAGTCCGTCGTTCTGGTCTTTCCCCATCAGCTCCCCAAGGGCCTCTGGACGACGCGGCCAGCTCACCCGACAGGATTCCAGAAGAGGGGAAGACAGGGCCATTCAGCGCTCGACGTATAGTGACAGAGGATTAGCACCATTGCCGGTAGTTACCGTGGGTAGAGGCGCCTACCGCACCGGGGCGGTGACGCGGCACACCGGTGGGCGATCGGGGGCGCGCCGACCTGTCGTGGCGTCGAACGGCCATGTGGCGCGCCGGGCCTTTGACCCGCCACCGCGCCTCCTCTGCGGGCCTGAGGGGTCTGCCCCCGAATGTACAGAGCGCACGGTATGGGTGCATGCCGGCGTCAGAGGCTGCCAAGGGCGATTTCGTAGCATCAGAGTTGTATCCGCGGCTCCAGGCAAGTGACCGCCTGTAGGTATGTTTCGGATTCGGTCATTTGCGGGATCGACGTTTTCTTGCCCACGGTTTTCCGTATAATACTCCCGTACCTGCCCAGGAGGGCGCGCTGGCAATGGGGATGGCGCGGTCAACGAGTTCAGACCTGGATGGTTTCCAGTTTGAAGGGATGGCGGGGAAGAGGTAGGTCTGTGTGCACACTCACCAAACCGACTTTCTCTAAACTGGATTGTGGTGTGGTGACAGAGCTCCGACACATGTTGGTGTGTTGCGTACGGGGCTATCTGACGATCAGTCTTGCGGTGGCAGCGTATACGTGCGGCGGGCTGTCTGCGCAGGCGGCGCCTTCGGTGGCGGGGGTGTATGACAGTCGATGTGTTCGCTTCGATGTGCGTTGGTCGGAACAGATACCGATTCCGGATGACTGGACATTCCAACTGTTCATCGACTCCGACCACGACAACCGGACGGGGTACGGTCGCGGCTATGAACTTTTGGTGCGAGGCGTTGAGTTGATCGGTCCTCGCCGCATTGCCCTCACCGAGGCGGTTTGCAGCAGTGGCGATGGATTGTCACCGTCGAGCGATGGCAAGGACGAATGTGGTGCGGGGGGCTGGGGTCCTCGGGTCTCGCTTGTCGACTTTGAGCAGCTCGGTGATGGGTACTATCGATTAACGATACCGTTCAGTTCGCGTGGGCTGACGACGGGGCAGTTTCGATACGGGTTCGAGACCTACTTCGAGGATCAGCTCGTTGACTACATGGCCGACCGCTGGACCTTTCCAGACGATGGGGAGGCGGGTGACCAATGCCCCTTCGATCCGTTCAAGACCGAACCAGGACCTTGCGGTTGTGGCCGACTCGACGTCGATCTCGACGGAGATGATTCGCCTGACTGCCTGCCGAGTGACGGTTGTCGGGTCACCGAACATGGTTGGCAGAGTGTGCCGGTTCCCGCCCAGGTGGGTCAGTTTACCGTGCGGTTCGATGCGATCCCGAATGAAGCAAACATGGATGGTCTGGTGG
>CAYOQG010000411.1:0-3240 GCA_964405925.1 uncultured Phycisphaeraceae bacterium
GTTCAGTCTGGCCCTTAAGTCTGACGGAACGATCGTGGGCTGGGGAGCCAACGAATCCGGTCAGATCGAGGTCCCAGCGCCCAACAACAACTTCGTCGCAGTCGCCGCAGGGGCCTGGCATGCGCTGGGTCTGAGAGCCGACGGCTCGATCCTTGGCTGGGGCAACAACAACTACGGCCAAACGGACGTTCCAGCACCCAATGCAGATTTCATCGCCATCGCTGCCGGCACGTACCATAGCGTGGCCCTGAAATGCAACGGCTCGATCGTCTCCTGGGGGCGCAACAACTACGGCCAAACTGACCTGCCAGCACCCAATGCGGATTTCATCGCGATCGCTGCCGGCTCGGGGCATAACCTCTGTTTGAAAGCCGATCGGACCGTCGTCGTCTGGGGTGATAATGAGTTTGGTCAGGCCGAGGTTCCCGCGACTGCCGCGGGCGGGCTCGTGGCCGTCGAAGGAGGTGGCGGTCACAGCATGGTTCTGAAAGTCGACGGATCAATCGTCGCCTGGGGAGACATCCGCTTCGGTCAATCGAACGGTCCCCCACTCAACCGAGGATTTGCGGCCGTCGCCACGGGTCGAGCGCACCATCTGGGCCTGAATGCCAACGGGTCCCTCGTGGTGTGGGGATGCGGCGCTCCCCGCAACTATGGCCAATGCGACGTCCCGGCTCCCAATGCCGACTTCGTGGCGATCGCCGCCGGCTTCTGGCACAATCTGGGCTTAAAGAGCAATGGGTCCATCGCCGCATGGGGGCACAACAATGACGGACAGTCGCTTGTTCCAGATCCTAACGCGGCCTTCATCGCTGTTTCCGCGGGCTCGGCCTTTAGTCTGGCTTTAAGAACCGACGGCTCGATACTCGCCTGGGGAGGCGACTGGGCCGGTGAGACGCACGTCCCCACGCCCAACAGCGATTTCGTCGCCGTTGCGGCGGGCTCGTACCACAGTCTGGGCCTGAAGACCGATGGCTCCGTTGTGGCGTGGGGATACAACTACTTCGGTCAAACAGACGTTCCGGAACCCAACGCTGACTTCGTCGCCATCGCCGGTGGTGAGTACCACAGTCTGGCGCTGAGGTTGGATGGCTCAATCACCGCCTGGGGATCGAACGAATACGGTCAGACAACCGTTCCCTCGCCCAACAGCGGTTTCGTCGCCGTCGCTGCGGGCGAGTATCATAGTGTGGCGCTCAAACAGGACGGCTCGATCAGTGCCTGGGGACGTAACGAGCACGGTGGACCCAGCATCCCGGTGTCGAATAATGGTTTCGCAGCCATCGGCGCCAGCGCATCCCACACCCTAGCCATTCGGCGCGTGTTCGCCGACGCCGACGGTGACGGGGTGGCGGCTCTGTCGGACTGGGCCATGATGCTGACACACTTGCGCGGACCCTACGGCTACGACCGCGCTCCCGGTTGGCAAGTCTTCAACTTGGATTTCGACAACGACGTGGACCTCCGCGACGTCGCCGCCTTCCAACGCTACTTCCGCAGCGGCATGTAGCGCCACGCCTCGTGCACATCACCTGTCACGGGAATGATTCATGATTCGCTTGTCCCGCCACCAGGGACGACCCTACGTTGGACGCCACTTTGGCGGCGGCATGTAGCGCCGCGCCTTGTGCGTGGCGAAGGTCTTGCAGGCGGAGGCATTGACCTCAAGAAGACGCACGGCCTGCACGATGCTGCCAACCTAATGTCACTTTTTGGCGAATCTACCTCGTCCTTCGGACGCGGATGGTCCCCTGTCTGAACTCACCATACGCCAGTCCGCCTTCCCCGGTCCGCTTTATCCCTCATCCTTCCCTCTTCCGCGTTTCCCAATCCGAGGCGCTCGCCCGCACCGCTTCCTCCGGCGATCACCCTTGACGTTCTATGTGCGGAGGTGCGCACAACCAGGATGCGCGTTTGAGGGGGAAATAAACGGCGAGGCGAAAAAAAAGTTGACGGAACGAACCCACGAATCCCTGCTGGCGCCATCGAAACGCGGCTTGTCCGAGAAAACAAACCCAAATCAAACCCAGCTAAGCCCTCGAACGAACCCACACGATGCACGGGCAAACCCAACCGAACCCGCCGCCCCTTCGTCGCTCCGTCACTCCGTCGCTTCGTCGCTGTTTCCCGACGTTCCCAGCTCCCTGTCCCCGGCGTCCGTGTCGATACTTGTCTCGCGGGAGGATTGCGTCCATACCTTCTGGTTATCATCATGTCCGCGGAGGAGGCTCCATCCTCAGTCCCGGCCGGTGCAGGCTGCCGGCTGGAAATACCGATTGAAGCGCGTGAGTGATAACTGCGTTCGTGTGGCCGCACAAACCAAAGCGTGCGGCTCGGACGACCCGAGAACTCACGAAACATGCCACGCGCATGACCTGGGAGAAATGCCATGGGCCGCCATGACCTTCGCCACGTCGGCTTCGTCAGTCTGTGTACCTGTCTTGCGGTCATTCTGTCGGCGTGTTCCTTACAAGATGCCAGAGCTTCGTCACTTAGGCCGGTCCCCGAGACGACCCACCGGGCGATTCACCACCCTGAAACACCGGCTGGCCGCTATCTATTGCACGTAGCCGTGCTGGCCCACGATGTGATGGAGGGTCGGGCCATCGGTTCCGACGGTATCGATATGGCTGCCGGGTACATTGCCGGTCAGTTCGCCGCCGCCGGGCTCGAACCGGGCGGCCCAGAGGGGAGCTACTTCCAGGAGTTCACCATCGAGCAGCGTCCCAAGGTCCATGAGGACACGGTTCTTCGCATACAGACCCACGTCGCAGCGATTGATCGGGAGCTGGACCTCGACTTCATCCCCTTTGGCTTTTCTGCCCAGGGCAAGTTTGAAGGCGATGTCGTCTTTGTCGGCTACGGCATCACCAATCCGGCGAAGGACTACGACGATTATGCCCATATCGACGTCAAGGATCGCGTTGTCCTGATGCTGCGCCGTGAGCCGCAGCGCTTTGACCCCTCTGGCTACACACGCTATGCGAGGTTTGACAAGAAGATGTCGCTGGCTGCGAAGCACGGGGCCGTAGCGGTCCTGATCGCAAATCAGGATCCGGGTGAGCACGATCATGATGAATTGATGCGCATGCGGCGGAGTGACGACCATGGGATTCCCGCACTGCACGTCACGCGTGAGCTCGCGGATAGTTTGCTCGAGGCCGGTGGTCTGCCGGCATTGACCAGACTGCAGAAGCAGCTCGACGAGACAGGGACGAACGTATCGGCCCGGCTTAAATC
>CAYOQG010000412.1:0-3219 GCA_964405925.1 uncultured Phycisphaeraceae bacterium
GGTCCCCGGTCATGCGGGTAGGAGAGACGGTGAAAAGCTGCTGGGCAACGAAATCACCTGGGGCAGGCCTGGCGTAATCGCGGTACGATTTACGCCCCGGACATTGTCTCGACAGTTGGAGGTCGATTCAGATGGGCAACCTCGGCTTCCTCCAGCCCAAGAGCCTCAGCCCAGAAGCGCACGGTGACGGAGCGTTGGAAAGAGCCAGTACCGGCTATCAGTGTTGGGATGCGGGTCGTGCGTTCTGGAAAACGGAGACCATAAAGCAGGGCGAGCTCGGTCTCGGAGATCATGCGTTTTCGCATCTGTTGGTAGGACTCGTGCTTTCTACGGCGCAGGAGCATCAGCGACGCCCCTTAGGCTGTGATATTTGCGGAGCTGCTCGGCGAGATGTGCCGGCGTCGGACGGTGGAGTGAAGATGTACCAGAACGTGCCCAAGGCCGCGGCTGCCCCGACGGAGATGAACTGAACGGGGAGAATTCGCAGGAAATGGCAGGCGGGGATGTTGGGGGGTGAACCGGGCACCGCAGGCCGCAGCAGGGCCCAAGCGTACGCGACCAGGGCTGTGACGGCCACAGCGAGGATCGACCACAGAGCCGAACGAACGGGTATGGACCGGTACGCAACGTAAACGGCGATGCAGACCGAAGCCGCCACGACGAAGCAAACCTGACCGTGGCGGATGGAGCGTGCCGACAGTCCGAACGACAGGACCGCCATTGCTGCAAGCGTGACCGCGATCACTGTGAGAGCGTGCTTCGCACCCTCCATCGGCGCGGTCTGTCTATCGACGCTGACGCCCAGCCAGTTGCCTGATAGCCGGGGTATGTCATAGCCTGCCAAGGTCGGCATCTCGCCGTGGGGGGCGCGCGTGGGTGGTGGAGGTGAGTCCTCCAAAGAACCAAAGCACCAATGCTGGACAGCAGATGCCACGAGTATGGCAACCACGATAACCACGAACCATCCAGCGGCCTCAACTGCAAAACGGATCGCGAGCGTGTGTTCAAATGTGGCGGAAACCTCGGCGCCCTGCACCAGCAAGTATTCAGCGGTGCCGCCACGAAGGGAGACCAGCGCAAGACCCAGTGCAACAGCAAAAGTGCCAACATCGGTCAGCCGTCGTCCTGCTATAACGGTGGCCAGGGCACTCACGACTCCTGCCAAGGCGGCGATCTGGATGACCATCATCAGGGCGTTGTCGCGCGTAAGAAAACTGACCGCACCCAGGGGGTCGTCGGGGGCCATGGTTAGCCAACCCACGGTCAGGAATAGCGCGCCGGCCAGTGCCCAGGACATCAACGTTGCGGTCCGATCAAGCATGGTGAAGTGTTGCTGATGGCCCAGCATGGTGTCAGCTACTTCGCTCATAGGTCAGTTTGCTCCAGTAGCTCATGTCGGCGGAGGACGCCCTCGATTCCAGTGCGGGCGTCCGCGGTCAGCGGGCAAAGCGGAAGTCGAAATTCGTCGGCCAGTAAACCGCTGATGGCCATTCCGGTTTTGATCGGGAGGGGATTGGGACCGTATCGGCCGATGCCGACGGCGATGTCGTAGACCCTGCGGTGAATGTTTCGTGCTACCGTTACGTCGCCTTTCAACCCTGCGTCGACAAGGGACTTCATCAACGAGGGAGCCAGGTTTGCGATCACACTGATGACACCCACAGCCCCCAATGCCATAAAGGGCCAGGTCAATGAGTCATCTCCGCTGAGCACGGTGATGTCGCACCGGTTGAGCAAATCCGTCACATGGTCTACGTTGCCGGTGGCGTCTTTGATGGCGACGATGTTCGGGTAGCGCTCGCGCAGACGCACGACGGTGTCATTGCTGATGTTGACGCCGGTCCGGGCGGGGACGTTGTAGAGCGCGATGGGGAGGTCTGCGCACTGAGCCACCTCGGCGTAGTGGCGAAACAGGCCTTCCTGGGTGGGACGGTTGTAGCTGGGTGCGACGACAAGTGCAGCATGGGCGCCGGCGGAGGCGGCTTGTCTCGTGCGGTTAACCGCCTCGGCAGTGTTGTTGGAGCCCGTACCAGCCATCACCGGACAATTATCGCCCGCCCGCGCGAGGACAGTATCGAGAAATCTCTCGCGTTCGGTCTGGGTCAGCGTCGGCGACTCGCCAGTCGTGCCTAACGGCACAAGCCAGTCGGTGCCGCCTTCGACCTGCCGATCGATCAGGCGCTCGAGGCATGGCCAATCGATCTCGCCGCTCTGAAACGGTGTTACCAACGCGGTCATCGAACCACGGAGTCTGCTGTCAACGGTTGGCATCGTACGTCGAGCCTCCATGTTGTGGGGTACGAGGCGTCGCCCATCTGAAGGATGAAAAGTAAATTACGAATGGCGAATTACGAAAGAAGGATTGCGTTTCTTGTGCCTCAATTCGTAATTCTGTGCCTCGCGTCCATCGTTTCCACTGCCTTATCCCACCGGTCGTCGGAACGGGACGGACTTCATTCTTCATCCTTCCCTGTTTCACCCTTGTTGGGCGGCGCATGGAGCGTTATCAGTCGTTTCATTTCACGGACGGCTTCGCGGATTCCCACGAAGACCGACCGGGCCACGATTGAGTGTCCGATGTTGAACTCACTGAAGCCTGGTATGGCGGCGATCCGGGTGATGTTGCGGTAGGTCAAGCCGTGCCCTCCGTGAACCTCCAGGCCGACGCGATGCCCGACTTCGATTGCTGTGCGCAGATCATTTAGTGCCACGTTGAGTTCATCCGGTGTGTCCGCGTGGGCGTAGGCACCGGTCCACAACTCGACGGCGTGAAAACCGACGTCAGCAGAGGCTTCGATCTGCTCGGGGATCGGCTCAATGAACGCGCTCAGCGTGATCCCGGCATCGCGAAGCCGGGCGACAGCCCTGGCGACGCGATGGCGGTGGCGGACGACATCGAGTCCGCCTTCGGTGGTGAGCTCCTCTCGCCGCTCAGGGACCAGCGAACATTGATGAGGTTTCAAGTCTGCGGCGATGGCCACGATCTCATCTGCGATGGCCATCTCCATGTTCAGCTTGACGGCGACAGTCTCGCGGAGAAGCCGCGCGTCGCGATCGTTGATGTGCCGTCGATCCTCGCGCAGGTGGAAAGTGATGCCGTCTGCGCCGCCGAGCTCGGCCTCCACGGCAGCCCAAACGGGGTCGGGCTCATCCGTGCGGCGGGCCTGCCGGACCGTTGCCACGTGGTCTATGTTGACTCCCAATCGTGCCATATTACAC
>CAYOQG010000413.1:0-3186 GCA_964405925.1 uncultured Phycisphaeraceae bacterium
TCATCCATGTTGGGGAGCGCTACTATGATCCTGCGGTCGGGCGCTTCCTCCAGCGCGACCCGATCGGAATCGCCGGGGGGCTGAACGTCTACAGTTACGTCGGAAACTCGCCACTGGAATTCGTAGACCCCATCGGACTTACGAAGAGCTGGCAACGAATCGGGCCGAGCGACATATCGCCAGACTTCGGGAAGAAGACTCTCACAGACCAGCAACGAGAGATTAACGACCACATCAACAATCCTAAGTCACCCAAGCACAAGAAAGCGTGGAGAGCCTTCAAAAAAAAGTGGAAACGGAACAAGATTCAGGACTCCAGTAAACCGCCACTGCGCGCACGAATTTTCATACACATTCCAGTACCCACGGAGCGGAGGAGAGTACGACGATGGCAACGAAACGTGGCTTGGTTTGGTGCCGCAGCAATATGTGGGGCACTTATCGCGGGCACAGGTGGAGCTGCGGCACCAGTCTTGGCTCCCGCCCTCTAGGAGACTTATGCATCGGACGCCTATTCCGTGCGAATGCGAGCGATCCGGCGAACGGAGGAAATCGAACCCATGAAGCGCAGCACACACGTTACGCATGAGCTTCCGGACTCCGTCTTATCGCTTTCTGAGGAGATGGACTTCACTTGGCTGTCTGGTCGGCGTCAAGAAGCGAGCAAGTTGCGGAGGAGGGTTTTCGGATTGATCCGCCGTCATCTTGCGCGTGATCCAAAGAACGTGCGCCTATGGTGCCTGCTGGGCGACACCTACGGACAAACCGCGAAGCGAGTAGATTGTTACCGGCGTGCCCTGCAGAGCGATCCGGGTGACCCAGAAGCCAACGCCGAGCTTGCAGAGCTCTACGCAACGACGGGAGACACACGTTGGGCGCAGCACTTTGATCGTGCGCTCGCAACATGTCGGGGGTTCGATGTCGAGGAGTCAGTGATCTACGCTGCCAAGGAGGCGGCGGCAATTGCCGGTGACGCCAAGCGGGAACGGCGTGCTCGAACTCTGGGAGCGCGGAGGTTCCCGCATTGTTCACTTTTCGAGGGAAGTTAGACGGAGCGGTGGGTCGGCTCGTCTGGAGGTTGGGAACTCGATTGGACATCCGGGTGTGGGTGCCCGCGGACTCGCAGCTTGCGGTACTGCCAGCAGTCTCGATACGAGAGCTCCCGGCGCGGTATCTGTATGGGGTGCTCGATCCGGGCGAGTGGCAGGAGGACCCGCCCAACTTCGTCGGGACAGACACTTGGTCGCAGTATGATGGAGACGAGATTTACTCGGATTACACAACCGACATGGAGGACGCGATCGTCACGACGTGGTATGAGTCCGGGATCGGCAAGGTCGAGGACGTGAGCGGTACGCCGGTAGTGAAGTACTACCACGACAACCTACTCGGGACGACCCGCTTCATGACCGACGCATCGGGGAACAAGATCGAGGGTGCCGTGTACACAGCATTCGGCGAACTGGTGAGCGGCGACCCCCGGCGCTTCGGCTACGCCGGAGCCTGGGCGTACCAGACCGACGTCGTTCCCGGTTCAAGCCCGCCGACTTCCGACATGCCGTTTATGCACGTGGGTGCGCGCTACTATGACCCTTCGACTGGTCGCTTCCTGCAACGTGACCCGATTGGGATAGACGGAGGGATCAACCTGTATGCTTACTCGTCGAATCCAGCGAGTGGAGTTGACCCATACGGGTTGGCCAACCCGATATGGTGGCAACAGGTCCGCGACTCCGCGGGAAGGTTCGGAAAGAAAATGTGGCGATACAGGAAGGTCCCGGCCGTCGGATGGGGTTTTGCGTACGCAGCGGGGTGCGCACTGGCACAAGCTACATACCCGGTGATACACCGCAAACCGTATCCAGGGCACCCACATGAAGTCGCGTGGGATACACTGAAGAACCTTGGAAGGGCCGGTTGGAACAACGCCAAGAACTGGGCAAAGCGCAATCGCAGTCGCAATCGGGGAAGAACCGGAAGGGGCGGAGGCGGGTCGTCGCCACGCCCGCCAGCGTGCTTCGCGAAAAACATGTGTTGATCCGTGGTCGACAGGAGATGCTGCAACCGAGAACTGGATACAAGGTGGGCCAACACAGACGTATATGAGGGATCACGACATAGGCGCGCGTGGTTGTTTGGCACTTGGGGACGCAGCCGCAAATACTCGATTTTCCAAGCGCTTGTTCTGCGAGCCAGGGAGAACGCCTACAATGTGCGCGCTTTCGCGCTGATCATGCAGATCAACGAATAGGCACTTTTGGAGTGGACACGGGACATGCCCAGAAACATTGAAGTAAATCACTGCCCCTCATGCTCATCAACACGACTACGTAAGACCCGGAGGCGTGATCGACCCGATATCCAATTCTCAATCCGGGGGGCTTTGCAGTGCGAAGATTGTGGAACCAGGTTCATTCCTGCGTCCGGGGTGTTCGTACGTGTGTTCGCGGGCGCGTTATTCGGAGTGTTCGTGTGTGGTGTGGGCTGGGAGTTCATGGTTGTCCCCATCCGTGGGATGCTGCGGGACGCGGTGTCCTTCATCGGGATGTTTGATCTCTTCCTGGGTGTGCTGGCGATTTATTACTGTGCATGCGCTACACGCGTGATCTTGCGCAGCGGAGTTCCTCGGATCATGGACACTTGCCAAGGTCGGATGGCAAAGACGCACGGACCGTGTGCGTGACCCACGTGTGGCGCCGATCGATGCTGCAACAATAGGGAACAGGATTCTCACGCGCCGAGATACGTACCGCAATGGTAAGCATCTGGGGGCGGTGACATTCGGAAATGGCACATCGACGTTGTACGAGTACGACACCGTCCAGCGGGTGACAGCCATTACCCACCAGCACGGGGCCGAACAGCTCATGCGGCTGGAGTATACGTATGACGACAGGAATCTGGTGACCGAGATTGACGAGTTTCGAGTTGGGGTTTCGATCGCCGTCGTCAATTTCAACTACGACGATCGGGGGCGGCTGACGCACGAGAGCCGTTCTCCAAACGGAAACTACAACCTGGAGTACCAGTACGACGATGCCGGGAACCGGACCAAGAAGATCGACCAGATCAGCTTTCTGATCACGCTCGAGACCACGTATTACTACGATTATGAGGACCCCGACTGGGAAAGCGATTACAATCAGCTCATGTGGTCGCAAACGTGTCAGCGCAGCGGAGGGATCC
>CAYOQG010000414.1:0-3175 GCA_964405925.1 uncultured Phycisphaeraceae bacterium
GGTCGCGGTACTGACTGCCGCTTCCTCACGGTCGCGGTACTGACTGCCGCTTCCTCACGGTCGCGGTACTGACTAGCTTGCCGCTTCCTCACGGCCGCGGTACTGACTGCCGCTTCCTTACGGTCGCGGTACGGATTCATGGCGCTCGTCGCCTAAAGTCGTTCGATTCGTTCTCGGCCGTTCATGTAGGAGCGGAGCGATTCGGGGATGGTGATGGTGCCGTCGGCGTTTTGATTGAGTTCCAGAAGCGGGATAAGAATTCGAGGCGACGCGATGACAGTGTTGTTGAGCGTGTGGCAGAAGCGGATTTTCTTGGCTCCGTCGCGGTAGCGCATCTTCAATCGACGGGCTTGGAACTCGTGGAATCGAGACGCGGAGTGGGTCTCGCCGTAGCCGTTCCGCGAGGGCATCCAGGCTTCGATGTCGAATTTTTGGACCTGGCCGATGCCCAGGTCACCGGTGCACACGTTGACCACGCGATAGGGAAGATTGAGGGTCTGCATCACATCCTCGGCGTTTTGCAGGATTTCCTGGTGGAACTTTTTGCTCTCGTCGAGGTCGTTCTTGCAGAGGACAACTTGCTCGACCTTGTCGAACAGATGAATGCGAAACAGCCCGTACGTATCCCGGCCCGCTGCCCCGGCTTCGCGGCGGAAACAGGTGCTCGTCGCGCAGATTTTCACCGGCAGGTCCGATTCGCTCAGAATTTCGTCGACGTGATAGGCTGTCAGCGAGACCTCCGCAGTGCCAACCAGTGACAGCTCATCCCGTTCACACAAATAGGCTTGATCGCGTCCGGTCGGGAAGTACCCGGTCCCGTACATGATCTCCTCTTTGACAAGGACCGGAACGATCATCGGCGCGTATCCACGCTGCACCATCAGGTCTTGTGCCAGACGCAGGACAGCCTGGTGCAAGAGAGCTGCGTCACCCTTGAGGATGTAGTTTCGGGACCCGGCCAGCTTCACACCGCGCTCGATATCGATGATGCCGAGCTCCTTTCCGAGCTCGACGTGGTCTTTGGGCTCAAACGCGAATTTCCGCGGCTCACCGATTCGGCGAAGCTCGACGTTTTCGGTTTCGTCCTTCCCGACGGGCACGTCAGGATCCGGCGGCTGGGGGATCGTGAGCATAAGCTGCTCGAACTCTTCGAGGATGGGGCCCTCCTCCTCTTCAAGCTGCCTGATCCTGGGCTTTAGCTCCGCCAGCTCCGCCTGGACGCGCTCAGCCTCGGCCTTGATGTCAGATTCGGTTTGGCCTTCGGCGATGGCCCGTTTGTACCAGTCGGAGTTGGGGTTTCTAAGTAACCCGACTTGCTGGCCGTTTTCCTTCACTTGCGTTCGCATGGCGTCGAGCTGAACCTGAAGCTCTCGCCGACGCTTGTCGACCTCGACCAACCGATCGACATCGCACGGGATGCACTTGTCCGCAGCCGCCTTCTTCACCAACGCCGCGTTTTCGCGGATGAACTTTACGTCAAGCATGGAAGAGTCTATCCCTCTTGCGCGAGATCCTATGCGGGATATTTCGACCATCTTCCCCACGGTGTCAAGAGAAAGGCTTGCCCAGGCCCCGTGGACCGCGCGGGCAAGACTCCGTCCTTGTGACTAAACTCGACTCGGAGGGCGAGAGGGGGCTTTGTCCGGGCGTCAACCCCGCGTGGTCAGGCAACGTGTGTCGGGGGCCTTGCCCGGTCGGACGGCACGTGGGAAAATACGGGGGCACGCGTTGGCGCAGGTTCCGTGCTCGGGAGACCCATGTTCTCACCACAGAGGGACTAGTCCTACGATGTCGCAAGAGGAAGGTAAATCCGGACGCGTGATCGATGATCTGACCCCTCAGCAACTGGACGTACTGAACCTGACGCTAAAGGAAGTCCAAGAACAGCTCTATCATGCCACCATCAAGCGAATCCAACGCAACGCCATGGTCGTAGGGGGCATCCTGCTCGGCGTCGTGGGTATAGCCATTTTTGGCGCCAGGTACATGATCGTTGCCCAAGTCACCGACCGGCTTTCTCAGAACGCGGAAATCAAGCATGAGGTGTCGGATCTCGTTGCTGCGCGAATCCGCGCGGACAAAGGAATCGAAGAGCGAGCGCAGGCGATCTCAACCAAACTCGATAAGCTCGAAAGCACAAGTGACTCGCTGTCCAACCGACTTGAGGTCGAGGAGGCGAGGATTTCTGCGGTGCTAGTGACGGAGCTTGAGGAGATCCATCAGATGCTCGATCAAATCCGCGCAGATGTATTGGAGCCCGGGAGATCCGATCGGGATAAGGAACCCTGATGAGTCGGCGCCCACCAGGCAACCACAACGGAGACCCACCGCCTTCCGAGGCGCACTCCGCAGGCGGCCTCGCCCTGATGTTTTTTATCGGAGTGACGATAGTCGCAACCCTGTTCCCCCATAAACGCGCGACGCGCCCTCCAACCTACCCGGTTGTGGAGTCTGCAACCTTGGTATCGCTGGGGGCGCGTATCGACCTAGCGGACGAAGACTTCTCGGAAAGGAGGTATTATGCCGCGGAGAACCGATATCGACGCGTGATACGTCAAGTTGAAGAGGCTCTGAGATTCCAGACGAAGATTCGCGAACCCGACGACGAGCGTTTTCTCGCACTGGAGTGCATGCTACAGACAGCAACGGTGAAGTACCGGATTGCAGGTCTTGGACGGAGGTTGCAGGAGAACCGCGCTGGCAAATCGAGTCGCGCCTACCCCTAGTCTGTTCTCATCCCATGCTTGCCAGGACCCCCTGCGGGGTTTTTGGTACGTTGCCCGGTTCCGACTGCGAAAGCGCCCGACACCATAGAACGTTAGCCCGTAGCCCGCGCAACAACAAGGGCCTCGCCGACTCGGTAAACCGGCAAGACCCTCGCTGCTCACTAGACAACGAAAACGAAAGTAAAAGGTTCCCGGGAACCTCCCCTATTCTGCGACTTCCAAAACGGAATTCAGCTCGCCGTACTCGTTGGCCTCGACGAGCGGATTGTGGTGATCGTGCGACCACCGGCCGTCGATCACCAAGCGGTAGCGATACCGCCCCTTGGGCAGGCGAAGCCGGGCTTCAAAGTCTCCGGTTGCCAGGCGTCTCATCGGGGTGGTGTGCGGCATCCAGTCATTGAAATCACCGGCAAGTTGCACCTCGTGAGCGTCCGGGTTCCGGTTACAGA
>CAYOQG010000415.1:0-3047 GCA_964405925.1 uncultured Phycisphaeraceae bacterium
GCTGTGCAAGCCGGTCGTATCGGCAAAACCGCTCAGTTTGAGTCTTGAGCAGTGTATCCATTCATGGATGGGCGTTCGCGGGATCGGTCACAGCCCCAACGTCGTCAAGCATCGCTTGATCCGGGCAAGCGTGTGGTCCTTACCGAGCATGTTGAGCGTCTCGTGGATTGACGGGCTGATGCTAGTGCCGCTAACAGCGACGCGGACCGGCTGTGCGACCTTGCCGAGCTTGACACCGCGCTGTTCGCAGACGTTCTGAAAGAACTGCTCCAGCGAATCAGGCGACCAGTCCGGGAGGTCGCTAAGAAGCGGGAGGACGGCTTCGAGCATCTGAAACCCCTTGCTGTCATTTTTCGCGAGTACGTTCTTCACAGCTTGCAGGTCATACTCGACGGCGTCGTCCGCGATGAACATAAACCCCGCTTTCTTGATCACGTCGGCAAACGTTCTGAATCCCGCGCAGACATGCAGCACGCGTCGCAGCGTGTCATCTTTAGCCTCGCGCAAGCCCGGCGGTACGTCCGGGTTAACGGCTACGCAGTCCTTGAACGCCTCCAGCAAACGCGGAGCCGTCACCCGCGTCGCCCATTCCGTGTTAAACGCGAGCAGCTTCTCCCGATCGAACCGAGCGTTCGTCTTGCCGATCCGGTCGATCCGAAAACGGGCGATCATCTCGTCGGCGTTGAAGTACTCCTGGTCGTCGCCTGTCGACCAACCCAACAACGCAATGAAATTCACCACGGCTTCGCGCAAATAGCCGGCAACGCGGAAGTCGTGCACGTCGATCTCGGGCGGCGGGAGCCCGGCTTTGATGGCTTTTTCCTTGTCCCGCTTGCTCATCTTGCTCCCGTCCATGTTGAAGATGACCGGCATGTGCACGTATCGCGGCGTTTCAAAGCCCAGTGCCCGTTGAAGGGCGACATGCTTGGGTGTGTTCATCAAATGCTCTTGCCCGCGAAGCACGTGGGTAATATTCATCAGGGCGTCGTCTATCACACAGGCAAAGTGGTATGTCGGGAACCTGTCACTCTTCTGAATCACGAAGTCCTCGAACTGATCAGCCTTAAGAGTTACCTCTCCTAAGACCTCATCGACGACCGTGATATCTTCATCCAGCATCTTGAAACGCACCACAACGGATTGCCCGGCAGCCCGGGCGGCTTCACCTTGTTCGATCGTCGGAACTGGGTCGGGTCGTGGATATTTGAAGCCGCCCGTCTTGGCCTCAGCCGCCTCTCGCATTCGCTGAAGTTCTTCGGGCGTCTCAAGTGCGTAGTAGGCTTCGCCTGATGTGAGAAGCTGCTGAAGGTGGCGGTCATATAGCTCAAGACGCTGGCTTTGAAAGTAGGGACCGTAATCACCACCGACCTCCGGCCCTTCGTCCCAATCCAGCCCGAGCCATCGTAGATCGTCAAGAATCTTCGCCACCGAGTCCTCGACGTGTCGTGTCTGGTCCGTATCCTCGATGCGCAAAACGAACGTGCCACCTGATTGGCGGGCTACAAGCCAATTGAACAGCACCGTCCGAGCCCCCCCGATATGTAGATACCCCGTCGGCGATGGCGCAAACCGCACCCGGATCACTTCCTGCCTGTCCTCGGCCATACGAGCCTCTCGTTATCTGTCGTTTTTATCCGTACGTTCGCTTCACGCCAAATGCTTCTCTGGCGGACCGCCCCGCGACGGGGCGGCTGCCGCGACTTGTTACGCATGTCTCCGTGTTTGCTGCCCGACACCACCGCCGAACGGCGCGCCAACCTCGGTGCCCGCGAGACCATGATATGCTTCACCCGGCGCGTTTCAAAGAAGACGACCGGGCACTCAGGCGAGTCTCCGCAACGTCTCCTCCTTCTGTTCGGTTGGAGCCACTGCCTCGACTCGCCGCTGCCCCCGCACGAGACGAACGAGCTGAAACAGCGGCCCACTGGCGGCGTACCAGAGCACCAGGAGCAGCAGCGTCGGCACCTTGATCGACCAGAAGATCGCCACCAACGCTACGAAGGTCATGACCCGGCTGAACGGCTTCTCCCCCAGAAAGTATGCACGGTGAAAGCGGCGGTACGGAATTCCACTGATCATCAAAAACGCGAGCGTCAAGGCCACGAACGGCATCGAATACACCGTCACTGCACGCCCCGTCTGCCCCATCTGATCTTGGAACAAGATCAGGGCCACCAAGACACAAGCCGCCCCCGGGCTGGGCAGACCACGGAACAACCGGTAGTCGAAATCAGCCTTGGCGTGTTCCACGTTGAATCGTGCCAGACGTACGGCGGCAAAGGCCACGTATACCGCAGCGCACACCCACGTCGCCCGCCCAACGAAGTGTTCGCTTATCGGTGACGGAAAAATGGCATCGCTGCTAAATTCCACACTCATGAAAGCCACCATGAGCGTCGCCGGTGCGACACCAAACGTGATCACATCCGCCAGCGAGTCGAGCTGACCGCCGAAGTCCGTCGCACTTCGCGTCACCCGTGCAACCAAACCGTCAAGAAAATCGAATATGAGACCAACCAGCACCAAACCCGCACCAACCGACAAAAACGAGGGGAGCATCCGCTCTAGCAAAGAGCGAGGAAGACCTTCCGTCGCTGCACTTGGCACCCCAGCCCCGAGGTCGTGCATCGCCTGAAGGGCGAAGTGAATCGCCGCAAAACCGCAAAGCAGATTAGCCAACGTCATTAACGTTGGTGCAAACGCCAGCGATTTCAGCCGTCGCCGCCGGGGACGTCGGCGCCTGCGCCTGGGTAGCTTTGCGAGTATGGTCATGATGTTATGTTATCGCTCCGATGCGCTAGCGACCTTCGGGAATCAGCAGAGTTTCCTCGACTCTTTTCGACGATCCCGACATCTGCTCCTGAGCGCAACTTGACCTTAATGGCTGTCGGACGACAACGCTCAATCCAGCCCGGACCTTGTCACCCACCTTTACTCTGACTTCGGTATCTGGCAGTCGCGGGATCACAAGCTCCGTCCTTGATCCGAACTTGATCAGCCCGAAACGGGCACCGATCGGCAAGCGCTGGCCCTCACAAGCGTGACAC
>CAYOQG010000416.1:0-3045 GCA_964405925.1 uncultured Phycisphaeraceae bacterium
ATGTTCTGCCTCGCGGGCGTCGGTGGCCGCGTCCGCGGAATCATGGATAAGACCAGAGCTGCCAACCGGATTCTGGCAATCGATGGGTGCCAATTGGACTGCGCCCGACTGACGCTGGAAGAAGCGGGCGTCAAGAACTTCTTGCATCTTCGCGTCACCGACCTCGGGATGGAGAAGGGAAAAACTGCCGCATCGCCCGATGCTGTGGCCAAGGTGGCAACTAAGGCACGGTCGCTTATGAGCGGGGAAGCCGCGAAAGGAGAGTTGCGATGAAAGTCAAGAACGTTGTCTCGGTTGTGCTGCTGGTATTCGTGGCGGTGAGTGTCGTCTACCTCATTGCCGGGGAGTCGCTCTCACGAAGCGAGCAAAGTCAAGCCAGCTTACCGGCCACGGTGGCGGAGCCAACGCCAACACGGACGGCGGCCGGGCAGGCCGCAAGAACAACAGTGGAACCAGTCGAGTCTACTGACGACCTGGTCCAAGTCGATGAGAAGCTGACTGAACCGCAGCACAAGCTGGTCGCGTACTACTTCCACCGAACACAACGTTGCCACACCTGCCTGACCATGGAGGCGTACGCCGAGGATGCCCTGAAAGAGCGGTTTCCTGACGCGTTCGAGTCGGGCGAAATCGAGTGGCAGGCGGTTAACGTTGAGGAACCGCAGAACGAGCATTTTGTCGAAGAGTACGGCCTTACCGCAAGCGCACTAGTGATGGTATTGCTCGAGAACGGTGAGCAGAAGCAGTGGAAGGATTTGGGACGCATCTGGGAGCTGGTCGGTAACGAATCGGGGTTTAAGGAATACGTCAGAGATGAAGCGCTAGCCTATCTGGGAAGTGGTTCTTGATGGGTGAGATGATACTAGGGATGAGCGCAGCCGTCTGGCTGGGCATCCTCACCTCGATCAGCCCCTGCCCGCTGGCGACCAACATCGCCGCGATGTCGTTTATTGCTCGGCGGATAGACAATCCTCGCGCCGCCGTTGCCACCGGCCTGCTTTATGCGGTGGGAAGGACGATAGCGTACACCGTTCTTGCTGGCCTACTGGTCTCAAGCCTACTTTCCGCGCCGCTGGTCTCGCATTTCCTGCAAAAACACATGAACAAGATCCTGGGGCCGCTGTTGATACTGGTCGGGATGGTGTTTGTGGGTCTTATCGAGTTCAACGTCAAAGGATCGGGCCTGGCGGCAAGAGTCGGTAAGCGGGTCGAGACTTGGGGAATGTGGAGCGGGTTGGCGTTGGGGGTCGTGTTTGCGCTTTCGTTCTGCCCGGCGTCGGCGGCACTGTTTTTCGGAAGCCTGATCCCGCTCGCGGTCAAGTATGAGTCGGCGCTTGTACTGCCGACCATGTATGGAGCCGGGACCGCCCTGCCCGTATTGGGGTTTGCCATCCTGATCGTCGTGAGCACCAACGCCGTGGGCCGGGCTTTCGACCGTATCACCCAGTTCGAGTGGTGGGCGCGGCGGATCACGGGTGTGCTTTTCATAGGGATCGGAGTGTACTTTTGCCTGGCGTTCATCTTTCGGATCTTGTGAATCCGCCGAGCACCTCTAGGCTTGCCCTAGCAGATGCCGCACGGGCGTTCGCTTGTCACGTAGGCGGCAGTTGGTCTCAATGGCCATGAAAAACTACATCGCCAGCAGGAAGTAACTAGTGCTATGACAAAAAGAGGACATAGACGGCTTTCATTCTTGGATCGTTTCTTGACCCTGTGGATCTTCCTCGCGATGGCCGTCGGCGTAGTGGGTGGCTACTTCTTTCCCGGTGTCGAGGGTTTCATCAACCGCTTTCAGGTCAGGACTACCAACATTCCGATCGCCATCGGCTTGATCCTGATGATGTATCCCCCGCTGGCGAAAGTGAAATACGAGGAATTGGGCGACGTCTTTCGGAACGTCAAGGTGCTTGGTCTGTCACTCGTCCAGAACTGGATCATCGGCCCGATCCTGATGTTCGTCCTCGCGGTCCTCTTTTTACAGGGGTACCCCGAGTATATGGTTGGTCTGATCATGATCGGGCTGGCCCGCTGTATCGCCATGGTCATCGTCTGGAACGACCTGGCCAAGGGCGACACCGAGTACGCCGCCGGGCTGGTGGCGTTCAATTCCATATTCCAGGTGCTGTTTTACTCCGTCTATGCATGGTTCTTCATCACGATTTTGCCACCGCTGTTTGGTCTGCAAGGTGCCGTCGTGCAGGTCACGATCGGGCAAATCGCCGAGAGCGTCTTCATCTACCTTGGCATCCCGTTCCTCACGGGGATGATCACCCGGTTCGTATTATTGAACGCGATAGGTCGCGAGTGGTACGAGAGGAAGTTCATCCCGAAGATATCCCCCATCACACTTGTGGCCTTGCTGTTCACGATCGTGGTGATGTTCTCCTTGAAGGGTGAGTACATCGTCCAGCTACCGCTCGACGTTGTTCGGATCGCGATCCCGCTTTGCGTCTACTTCGTCGTTATGTTCCTCGTCTCGTTCTGGATGGGCAAGAGACTCGGGGCCGACTACGGCAAGACAACGACCATCGCCTTCACTGCTGCCAGCAACAATTTCGAGTTGGCAATCGCCGTCGCTGTGGCAGTCTTTGGAATTGGTTCGGGGGTCGCCTTCGCAGCTGTGATCGGCCCGCTGGTAGAGGTGCCTGTGCTGATCGGCCTGGTGAACGTCGCCCTCTATTTCCAGCGGCGGTATTTCGCATCACCGCCAACTGCTCAGGTGGACGCTGCCTGACAACAGCGTGTGTCGGTTGGTTGGTCGCCCATCCTCTTCGAAGAAGAAGGCTGGGAGACGGATTCAAGTCGAGACCCGGTAGGTCGGGTCCGTGGACCGGACATTCTAACGTTTCCTGCAATCCCCAATCCTCAATCTCCAATCCACAGTGCCTTCGCCATTCGCTATTCGACCCCGACTTCGTCAGGATCTTCGACATTCGCCGTTCTATCCTCGCCATCCTGCATCGCGAGTGCGGGGTGTGTGCTTGGCAACTTACGCCACATCCGATCGCTCACAACCGCAATTAGGACCACGACGGCAAACAGCAC
>CAYOQG010000417.1:0-2993 GCA_964405925.1 uncultured Phycisphaeraceae bacterium
CAAACCGTGCCTTATCCGAAGCCAGCAGTTGTCTCACTTTGATTGAAACAAATCAAGGACCTCATCCGCTCTGGGTTTTCTGTGCGCCCGATCGACGGAATGACTCAAGGTGAATCGAGCCAAGTTGGTCATGAAGAAAGGAATACGATTATGATAAAACGGCAACTCAGTGGGATAGTCTTCGTGCTGGGCATCACTCCTGTGCTTTTCACGGCATCGGGGTGCCAGTTCCCGGTTGACCGGGTGGCCAAGGATGCTTTTTGGGGCAGCTTGGGAGAGACTTCCATCACGGTCTTTCCTGCGTTTGTGCGTACGGGCAAGGGGGACTCATACGATCAGGCTGCCGCGGAGAAGATCGGCGCACTCTTCACTGACAAGAGTCTCGCAGCAGTGAGTCTGTCCGATGCGCAGGTCCCCATCACCGGTTCGTGGCATTCCAGTCAGCCCAGGATGCTGGAGGAGAGCGCAAAGGCGTTTGCCGGGTACGTTAGGGAGCATCCGGTCGCGACGGAGTTCGCCCTCTTGCCGGAATACATGCTCGTCGGATCACGACCTCGTCGCCTTCACTGCTACGTCGTCGACGCAGACGGTCGGCTGGCGTACGTTGTACTGCGGAACTCGAAATGGCCGATCTTTGCCGAAGTGAACCCCAGGTCGGTCGACGATTGCACGGAGGTGCTGATCCGGGTTCTTGAGGAAGACCTGCAGCCGGCGGGGAGGGACGAGTAGCTGGAACGCGTTGACTTATCGCCCAGATAACCACCGCAGCAAAAGCCTGAGTATCAGGCGGAAGGCCTGGGGCCGTCTCGAAAACGGGCGCGTAGGTGTCAGTGCTGGGACTCGCAGCCAATCTCGCTCGCGACGGGGACGCGATTGAGGTCGATCTCTCCGACATCTTCGGCGGTCTTGGGAAACCGGGCGGAGAGCCACGGTTTGCTTCGGGGAAGCGGAGGGGTCGGCGTCTGCATGCGAGCCTGGGGAATAGTTCCGCGCGGGGTCCCGATCCGCCGCGCGCCGGGATCGGGACAGGTCCGCCCGCGGGTCAGGGAATGACCGCCCTCAGTCCCCCCTTGGTAAGGGGGGAAGCAGGATGCGCGCGCATGGAAGGTCAGGTGCCGCGGGTGTTGCCGTAGAGGCGGATTTGGATGCGGGGGCAGTAGCGGAAGCCGCGTTCCTTGCAGATGTCGACGATCCATCCGCCTCGCTCGTTCAAGTCCTCCTTGGTGACACCCTGCGGCATCAAGAGGACGTTCGAGGTCTCGTAGGACCCGATTCGTGCGAGGAGGGAATCGATCTCGACAAGGTCCTCCGGTTGGTCGACCACGAACTTGAGCTGATGATGTGGGAACTGCAAGAACCGACGGATGACGTCCAAGTTGATGCGCTGGGCTTCGTGCTTCTCCGCAAACTTACCACCCTCGCGCGCCCACGGGGTTGAATTGCTCAGCTTGGGGCTGATGCTGGCCAAGTCACACATGACGTCTTGCCACACGGTCGCGGCTGTCTCGATCGTAATGTGGTATCCTTCTTCCTCGAGACGGTGCGTCAGCTCGCCGACGTCGGGTGCGATCATCGGCTCGCCCCCGGTCAATACAACGTAGATCGTCGCGTAGTCGGAGACGCGGTCGAGGATCTGATCGGGCGTGAGCGACTCCCCCGCCTCGGGTCGCCAGGAGGTGTAGGGGCTGTCGCACCAACTGCAACGCAGGTTGCAGCCCGTCGTGCGGACAAACACACTCGGGACACCGGCCAGCTTACCCTCCCCCTGGATGCTGTAGTAGATCTCGCTGACCCTCATCGTTTGGCTCGCGTCAGAGTTCTTTTAGCCGGGCGCGCCGCCGTTGGCAACTGGGACGGGGAGGTCGGCCATCGGCTCCTTCATCATCGCCTCGCCTGGAATCGTTCGGATGCAGGCAGAACTTGCTCTTGTGCATTGCCATGCACCGGCTGAGGGTCAACTCGGGTGGCAAGGGGTCCGCCGTCGGCGGCCCCGTGCTTGAGACCAGTTATCACGGACCCCCTCTTGACGGGACCGTGCCACCCACCATGCGACACATGACAGACCGCCTGCGCTCGGTCGGTGTTCGCATAGCGGGTTTTGGCCGCTGCGCCGCGGGCAGCTTGACTGCCCGTGGGCACTGGCGGGCCCCGGCGCGCCGGGGTCAGTGCGATCCCATGGGTTTATAACACCGGTCAGCGCGGAGCAGATCGTGTCGGTTACAGTAGCTGGGTGTATGCCTCTTCGTCAAACCCGACGAACAGGTTCTTCCCCTTTCGGATGACGGGCGCCCGCGGGTTGCCGGTCGGTCCGAGCATGTGTGCGAGGAGCGTGTCATCGTCGGGTCGATCCTTTCCCATGGCAAATGTGACCACCTTCTTGCCCTTGGCGATGGTGATTTTCGAGACCTGGGCTGCAAGTTTCAACGCGTCGTCGCGTCCCAGCTTGGCCTTGGCGTCGACCGTCTCCTTCGCATCGAGTTGGTGCTTCGCAAGGAACCCCTGCGCTTTGGCACATGACGTTCAGCCTTTACGATGGTAATACCAGTCCAGCTTCTTGGGCATTGTAAACCTCCGTTGTTCAATCTTAAAAAACCGGTACCTGCGTCACATGATACGGTTTCGTTATAAGCCTTGTTCGGTGCTCACCAGGTGCCGCTCGCGGCTCATCGCGGACAATGGTACACGCAAACGGTATCCACCACCGCGCGGGACGATGAATCGGCCAGACGTCCGCGCCGCCGCCGCGAAGGGGGAAACATCCGGCACAGCTCCGCCACCCCACGGAAGCTGACGACCGAAGAATTCACAATTCGGGTGTGGCGCAGTTTGTAGCATTGCTCTCAACGAGTACAATCCGGACCGCGACATACTGGCGCCTTCAACACCGGCAATGGTCGCGTCCATGCTGTGCGGTGCGTTCTGACATTAAGACGCCTGTTATCCGCTGTTCGCAAAGAGATGACGCCCGATGGATGTTCAGAATCTGACTCGAC
>CAYOQG010000418.1:0-2983 GCA_964405925.1 uncultured Phycisphaeraceae bacterium
ATTTGCACTTCATGACGCGCAGGTCCCAATCCCGCGGCATGGAGTCGGTGGCCGTTGGCAGTTCTCAGTCGTCAGTTATCAGTTGTCAGTGCGTACCTCTTTACCCCCCTGTGGTTCCGCCTGAAAAGGGGGACAGTAGAAGGAAGTTCTGTGGTGAACACGAGCCGGCTAGAAGGCCGCAAGGCAGGTGTTGTCGCCAAGGGTATCGCAGATGTTGCTGCAACAATCGGCGTCCTGCGTACAAGGGCTGCCAGCAGGCGCGCAGGAACCGCTTGCAGCCGCAGCCTCATGAGGAAACAGGGTTGACACCACAGGTGCAACAAATGTCAACTTGACGCCCTGCCGTATGGCATCGCGGCGTGTGTGCTTTCCCGGTGCGTGGCTGTTGGGGTTGGCCGCTGTCCAGCCAGGTGGCAGATTGGTCCCAATATCGCCATCGTGGACCACCCTCTGCGTTCCGGCACTTGAATCGCCATGTTGCATACGGTTGTATCGGACGAGACTGCAACCCAGCGTAGGAGTTTAGTCCGGCACACGCCCGATGCCAGTTGACCCTGAGCTGGAAACCGGGTTGCTGATATCGTACGGTCCAGAATGGAGGGAACCATCTTCACATGGACTGATTGGGATAGCCATGCCGGAACGCGGAAGGAAAGGTACGCTTTACGGATTCCTGCTTGAGCGGGTGTCGCCGCTGAACCGAGGTGAGGCACCTGCCCAGCCCTTCTCGGACCAACTGGCGCCTGGGAAAGGGAGCCCCGCGTTGCCGGTAACGCCTGTCCCGATCAAGAGAGTCCGGTGCCTCAATCGCATCCACTGCGCGCTGCACCGGAAAGCGGCGCTGTAAGGCCATTCGGACCTTAGGAGTCAAGTCATAGGTAACGTTGCCATGTGGCCTGGGAAGGGGAATAGAGAATGGGAAGCGATATACGTAGAACAATGACCCTACGCCATTTGACGCTTATCGGCCTCATGTGCCTTGCCGCCGCCGAGATGAGCCGTGGAGAGATACACGTCGGCGGTGACGCATCAGGCGTTGTCACAGTCGATCTCGAGAGCTTCTCTGGTCTGGCCGGTCGCCCGGGAACAGTACACTCGGTGTTGCGCAACGCGGAGATGGGGGTAACCTTCGGGGAGAAGCTTGTCGGGCAGGTGAAGACGCCGGTGGGCGATTTTGACGACATCAGTGGTGGCCCGTCCGTGCCGCTTGCCATCGACGCCTCTGTCGAGCCGGAGTTCGGCGTAAATGTTTTGACGGTCTCGAACTCGACGATCATCGTCGGGCTTGGGGATGCGGGGTTTCCGCTCGGCGCGGCAGTTGGTGAAGGGTCGCTCACGGCGCTCTTCGATGAAGATCAGCGCTTCATTGCGTTTGACTTGCTCGGAACAAACGGTGGCGCCTTTCGAGTCCAATTCTTCGATCGCCTCGGTGGGCTGCTCGGCGATCTCACCGTTCCCGAAATCGAATCTCCGTCGCGCGTCTTCAGCAGTGACGAGGTAGAGATCGCTGCCATCACCGTGACCAACCTCGATTACTCAGGGATGGGATTCGATAACTTCCGCTTTTCGAAGGAGCCTCTCGCCTATTCAGCGGTGTGCGACGTCAATGGGCCATATCAGGTCGAGCGCACCGGCGAGGTCACCAACGTTGCCATTCAAGGTCCCAACCCGGATGAGCCAGAGATGGGGGAGTGGGAGCTTCTGTGGCTGACCGATTGTCCATTTGGGACGTTTGACGATCGAGCCGTCCCCACGCCGACGCTTTCTATAGATACGGCTAGCCACTGCTCCCTCGAGTGTAGCGTGACCTTGCTCATTAGCAATGGTCTTGGGACGGACGTATGTAGCGGCGCGGTGATCATCGATAGCGGCGGCAGCCCAATTGTGTGTCCCGCAGACACCGCGGTCGAGGCCGATGGCCTCGGAAACGTCGAGGCGTTTGAAGCCTGGCTAGACAGCGCGGTCTCAGACGATCCGACGCTGGCCGATGACTTTGTCGAGTTCGAGTACGCCTGCTCGAAAACCGGGCAGACAACCGTCACGTGGTGGACCGAGGGAGCTGGCGGCGGTGAATGCGGCGGTGCGACCGAGTGCTCCGCAATGTTCACCATCGTGGATTCGACGCCGCCGACGCTTGAGCTGCCTGTGACAGAGGTGTTTGTCGAGAACTTGGACTGTCTCGATGAGGTGTTCGTTGAGTTGCCGGAGGCGTTGGCCAGTGACACGGCCAGCGAAGTCGTTGATGTGTCCGTCGATGCCCCGGAGCTGTTCCCGGCAGGACAGACAACGACGGTCACGTACACCGCGACAGACGAATGTGGCAACGCGGCCCAGGGCACGTTGGATGTTACGGTCGGCTATCGTGCGGGGATCGAGGTTCATCTCGAGCGACGAGTCTTCGACCAGTCGATGAGACCACCGCATTATACCGAAGCGCTGGCCGACACGTTCACCGCTGCTTATGACTTCGGCCGCGAAAGCTGCGCGCGCGACGTCGTCCGCGATGAGCAGGGGCTCGCGGACGATGGCTTCGCTGCGATCGTCGCCAACTGCGAGTCGGCTGGCGCAGCCGTTTCAGACGAAAACGGGGTCGCCATCGTCGATGTCCCTTCGGGTCAGTACATTGTAGTCGGTACCGTCGATTGGGACGACGACGGTGTGTACGATGGGTTTGCCGGTAAACCGATCGGCGACATCGACTGTGGCCAGTGGAAAACGGTACGGTTGACGCTGAATGACGACGTGGACTAGGCGGCGTGCGGAGGCGGATTGACACGACCTTCGGTCGGAGGTGACCGGACCTACATGCTGCGCCGAAGGATGGAGGCTGAACATTGAATCCTTGGTCCCTTCCTCGTTGGCTTCGGTGTGAAACGCGGCCGGGCAGGCGAGCCGGGCCGAGGGCAGGTTCACGCGCCGCCTTCCCCGAATAGCACCCCGGGCGGCAAGACATGGCGGCGCCCGCCTTCGGCGGACTTCACCA
>CAYOQG010000419.1:0-2975 GCA_964405925.1 uncultured Phycisphaeraceae bacterium
GTATGGGTGTTGCCCAGGCTGGGAGCAACCTGGTCGGGATGGGCACGCAGTCTGCGGTCATCAAGTTCGATACGTCCGAGAGGCCGGATGACAAGTTGCGTCGCCAGGATCGCCCTTTGACCAAAGGTGACTTGCCCAAGGCCGCTTGCGTTAACCGGGTCACCGCCGATGAGAAGGGCAGTCTCTTGATCTTCCCGAAGGTCGAGATCCGGTGGGATTGGTGCGGCAACGTGATCCAGGACACGTTCATCGACCTGACCAACGATTACCCCGGCGACGTGTTGGTGCAGATGTATCTGGTTCACGGGGATTGGCCTGAAGAGGCACAGATGCCGCGCTGCATCGGGCCGTAAGTCTGGTACCACGATCTTGTCGTCCAAGCATTAAGGCTGGCACCGGTCGTAACAAGACCGTGCCGATTTGGCGTGCGTTGAGCGCTCTGCGCGTTGCTGCGCTTGCCCCTTCGCGGCTCGGAAGACCCATGTCAAAATCTCCGGAAACCCGCATGTAGTGCCAAACTCGAAACCGGGCTCTTGCTTTGCAGCAGGTTGCGGACGAAGTTGGCGAACAAGAGTCGGTGTCTGGTTCGAATCTTGGATTTCGGTTGTAGTCCGATAAGAACCGCGAGGGATGCCGAGCGGTCCACATCCGACATGGTTGGTCCGCTCTATGACTGTCGTGCTAGGGATTGATGGGCGTCGCCCACGACGCGTGGGGCGACACAGTGGTGGGCATCTGGCCTGCACGGGTCGGTCAGATCGACTCTGTCCCGGCCCCTCCCTGGCAGGGAGTGGAGCCGGTTTCGTGAGCGATGTCTCCACTACAGATGTTCTAGTGGGCGATGCCCACCGTACGCACTACCGACACTCCGTCACGGCACGCTCAGCGCACTGCTGGTCCCACTCGGTGTTGCAGCAGAACGGATCGTCGGGGCAAACGATCTCGCAGCAGTCCACTTGGTTGCATCCTGGTGAAGCATTCTCGAAGAAACAGCTACCAGCGTCCGGACCGCAGGTCTCGAGCATCACGCAGTTGTCGAGGGCCTCGTCCGCGCAGATGTCATCCCACGTGTCGATGCAGCAAAAGGGATCGAGTGCGCAAACGGTGTTGCAGCAATCGACATTCTCACAGCCCGGCGTGCCGTTGCCGGCGTCTGCCATGCAGTCGCCGGCGTCCGGGTTGCATGTGTCAAAGCCGTCCTCGCTACAAAGACCGGCTGCTTCCTGGGCGCAGAAGTCATCCCACTCCACGTCGCAGCAGAACGCATCGACCTCGCACATGGTGTTGCAGCACTCCACGTCGTCACAGCCCGGAGTACCGTTATCTGTAAGGCAGTCACCCTGTCCCTCGCCGCAGACGGTCTCACCGCATCGGATCGTCAGTGTTCCATCGCCTTCCGCGGCGCCCTGTGCCGGGTCGAAGAAACCTCCGACGCGAATCAGATAAGACTGACCCGCCGTAGCCTGGAAGACCACCCTGGAATCAAAGGCACCACCGCCGCAGTCATCGTCGCTGCATCCCAGCGGCGCTGCCTGGGCCGGACATTCGCAACCGGCGTACACCGCCATCTTTGTGTCATATTGACTTCCGCACAGACTGGCGACCGCCTCCCCGTCGCAGGTCGCGGTATAGCAGAACCAGACGTCTGAGCGGATGTGCGAGTCTCCGAAGAAGTTGCAGACCGTGGGCTCATCAGGTCCGTCGGTCGTGGCGTCCACGTTGCTGAAGTCAGTGAAGCCATCCGAGACCACTTGGGCATTTGCGCAGTCATCATTCACCGGGCGTTCCAAGCCGCCTTCAAATTGACACTTCGCATCACAACCGTCGCCTGTGGTCGTGTTGCCATCGTCGCACTCCTCACCTTGTTCGATCTCACCGTTTCCGCAAACCGGGCCCGTACCTCCATCGGTAAAGCAGATCTGGAAGTCGGCCATATCGATCAGATCGACGTGGTCGTCCCGGTCAGCGTCGAAGATCTGGCACTCTGAGGTAACGCCACTGTGGGGTCCTGACAGACATCCTTCAAACGGCGGCAGATCGTTCAGGTTGACAACGCCGTCCGCATCAAAATCGTGCATCCGCCGCGCCTCGATCACGAGGGTCACGGAGTCCAGGCGCCCTCTCGGTTCGATAAGCATCCAGCATTCCTGAAAAATGTATGGGAAGGAAACCTGCAGGGTCGCGGCACCATCGAGCAGGGAATCAGAGGTCTCGTCCGGAGGGAGAGAAAACGAGGGGGTGCTGTCAAAGGGGATCCAGCAATCGAGACACGAGTCAATTATTTGACGGGACACGTAAGCGCCGGACTTAGCGAACTGGGCGTAGAATATCCCGCCGAATCCTTGCGTCACAAGCCCCCAGCAGTCCACCATCCCCGTGTTGATCGCCCCTGCCCAGTGCAAACGGACACTCTCGATCTCGAAGAGAGAAAAACCCAGGCCGATCTCCGTCTGTCGTTCCGCACCCCAGCGATATATACCGGTCAACTCGGGAAGATCCACCTCAAAGGTCTCGCCGGTCATGCTCAACCGTGCAGTGCCGCCTTCTCGTATTTCCTCCTCGGGCGCGGCAGCAACCGGTAAGCGAGCAGCCCCCGATTGCGTCTGCACAACGGCTGGCGGGGCAGCGTCGAGTGGTGAGATCCAGACGAGCATCAGTACCGCAAGCGATCTGAATGTCCAATTGCGGATGGTCGAATTGAGCATTTTCATACCTGTGCTCCGAGCGCCTGTCAGGCGAAGTCGCCACGCAACGAGGCGAGGATCAGCCAAGTTAACCGTGCTCGAGGAGCTGCTGACGAACACCGATTGTATCCGTTTTGACGTGGGCAGAGCAAGCATGGACTAGCAGAAACCGTGACCATGGGCCTGTTTTCGAGGCAGACCCCCTACAGATGTGCTGGACGAAGGGGCGGCCCGGTCAGGCCTTGACAATCTTGCCGCGGCCGGTCTTGACCTGGGCTGTGGCGTTACGGG
>CAYOQG010000420.1:0-2948 GCA_964405925.1 uncultured Phycisphaeraceae bacterium
CCTGGAGACAGCACCGGTGCCTGGTGCCGTGCTGCTCGCGGCATTTGGCATCGGCCTGGTCGGCATCGGCCGCTTTAGGGGTTGGGTCCGCTAGCTGCGTAGTCTTTCCGCTCTGCTCTTTTCCCTTCTCGACGTGAGTGATACTCTCTCCATTCTGTAATTCCTGAGACGGCTCGCTGCTAATCGACCGTCAAGTCGTTCATGCAACTGATGCGGCTAACGCGTTGTGTTCGAAGCTGGACATGCAGCCGGGTGGTAGCTCGGAGTCGCCACGGTTCTGCCAAGGACGTGTGGAAGTGAGAGGCGCTCGCACATGTTTTCCCCAGATTGGCCGGCTCCCCCCTGTCCGTACTGCCTTACCGGGTCGACAGCGAGCGTCGCGCTAGCTATGATCTACCGCACCTGTTACGTGACCGGCGTTGCTTGGCGCGAGCGACGTGGGATCCGAACTGTTAGGCGCACACGTGGTGTGGATCGCGATCCCGTAGGTTGAAGGAAGCCGAAAACCGGTGGGCTACTCCAGGAGACGGCGTCGGGTTGGAGGCAATCCGCAGCCTATCGGGTCTGGGCGACCCAACTGAGCCGGTTTTATGTAAATCGCGTGGCGGAGTCCGAATAGCCCTCAGGAGGCGACAGATGAGATCCGGTAAACGATGGACGCTTTCGCTGTTGGTGCTGGGTTGCTCCCTTTTCTCGACAGGCTGCGTTGATGCGATGGTCGACGGCGTTGCCCGAGGAATCAATACCGGGATGCAGACGGTCGTTCAGAACCTTGTGACAGCCATCGCGGACGCGATCGTGCCCGGCGAATGAGTTCTAAGAGTCCCTGCCATTCCCGCTTCGTGAGATGAACCGGGGAAGGCTGAGCCGCAGCTACGTCCACCGAATCAACTGTGGACTCGCAGACCTGGCCATGCGGCGGGGAGGTGAATGCCGCGCGGGGCGCAGGGATCGCAGCCTTTGTTGCGGACCTGATCATCAGGGACTGCCAGAACAATATCGAAGCCGGGTTGCTTTATTTCGACAGCCCGCCCGTCATGCTGCCCGATTAGGCGGGTATGTCGCGGGCGGCATCGGATCATTGGGGTAGCCAGGGAGGCCAACTCGGACGGTGGCAACGTCAGGATCAGCGTCAACGGCGTTGGAGCTTGGACCCGCAGGCGGGGCAGAAGTTGGCGGTGCCGGGGAATTCGCGGCGGCAACGCTTGCACCACATTACCGGTCGCTCCTCGACGGGTTGCGGGCCTGTCCGGAACTGCAGACCGTAAAACTCTTCCCTCCGGTCAATGTGCTTGACCAAGGCTCGGTAGTGCACTTTTTGGTCCTCGAGGACGACCAGGATCAGATCGATTTCTTCGCCAACCTTTAGGCCTTCCGTTGGTCCCGAGATTCTCAATCCGCCGTCGGAGATGTCCTTGGCGACACCTTCCAGCTTGGTCCCGTCAGACAGCTCGATAAAGGTAGTGATCCTGGCGTCGTTCGTGCCATCACGCTCCGCCCGACGCTGCTCATTCATCACAATCTTGTGCAGCGAGTCTGTCATGACAGTACACCCGATAAACTCAAGAACCACGTACGAGGTCGGATGGCTGATCCCCCACGGCTGCTGATCACGCACACCAACCACCAGATCCTGTTTCTCTAGAGATTCATCGACCGGTTGGGGACGTTGAATGAGAATCAGGATGTTGCATCCGACCGGGCTCCGGAACCGTGATCTGTAGCTAGCCCCAACCAGCGAACATGTTATCAGCCGGCAGATCATTCAAGGGCGTCCACCACCAGCTTTGCGGATGTTGGCACTACCCTCGGGGAGGGTGGCGTCGGCGTTGCGCACCCCCGGTCCAAGGATTGTCCGAATGGGGGCCCCTGCGCTACAGCAACATCCGTAGGATCAACAGGTATCCGCTCGCGAGGACCAGTTGGGCGGCGGCGAACGCGACGCCGATCTTGACGAAGTCGAGGAAGCTGACGTTTAGGTGGTGCTTTTTCATGATCGTGCAGGCAACGACGGTGCTGGCGGAGCCGATGGGGGTGATGTTGCCGCCCAGGTTGGCACCGAAAACGACGGCCCACCACTGATCACGCGGGACAGCCGCAGCCGCCTCGGTCGTGCGGCCGAAGATCTTGGCCAGCATGGCGGCCAGCGGGATGTTGTCGGTCACCGACGAGAAAACTGCGGTCAACCACATCAGCCCGACGCTCCCCGTTCGCGACGTCACCCGGTCGAGCAAACCGCCGATCTCGAGCAAGACCCCCGCCTCCGCCATGACCCCAATGACAATGAATAACCCCACGAAGAAGAACACCAACGACCATTCGACGCGATCCAAGTCCTGCTCGACGTCCTTGGCATGAAGGAGCATCATGAAGACCGCCGCCCCCATGGCCACGAACTCGACCCCGAAATCCCTGAGAATTGGAATCTGCGGTTTCAGGGCAAATGCAAGGATCACGATAAGCACACCCGCAATGGACGTGTGGAAAAAACGACGGTCGGTGACCGTCTCCCACTCGTCAAAAGCCAGCACCAAATCGAGGTTGTGTTTCTTCGCGACCGGGTCGGCGAGCGGCTGAAGGGTCTTGCCGAAGATGAGTCTGGCCAGCCATAGACTCACCGCGATGGTCACCACGGTATACGGTCCAGCCACAATGAAAAAGCTCAGGTAGCTGATGTCCGCCGCTTTGCCCACGATGATGTTGGGGATGGAGCTGATCAGCGTGAGCAGTCCACCCACATTGGTCATGATGGCTTCGGTGATCAAAAACGGTCTTGCGTCCAGTCTGAGCTTGCGGCAAGCGACGACGGTGAGTGATCCAATGATGATCATCGCAGTGATGTTGTCCAGGAAGGCGCTGAAGATAGCCGTCAAGATCGAGAGGAAAATGAGCAACCGGAACGGATCACCCCGACTCATCTTGAGCATTTTGACGCTGATATAGGTAAA
>CAYOQG010000421.1:0-2922 GCA_964405925.1 uncultured Phycisphaeraceae bacterium
CGCCCGTATTGTGCTCGAACAGCCCGCCCGGCGCCTCCCGCCACAGCATGTCATCGAGCGACGCCCGAATCTGCCCCTTCTCCAGCAACGGAAGACGCGGCAAGACCACGAACGGGTCGGTGTCCTTGGAGGCGATGTCCGGCAGAGCCAGACTCGCCTGCCGCAATCGCTCCCGGTAGAACGCGATGTTGGCCCCAGCATGTATCAATAACGCCCGCAGCTTCTCGCGCTGAAGCGACTCGAGCTCAGCCGGGGGCCACCACTGGGTACGCTCGAGGCCGCGCAGACAACGGAAGGTCGGGCGACCGAGCAGGCGCTCGTGCAGTGGGCACGCAAAGTGACGAGCCAGCCAAGGCGACATATTATAGGACCTTAGATACGCCTCTTGGCGCACGAAATCGAGCTCAAGCAATGATCCCCCATTAATCCTAATATGCCTATATTGTCGGCAGCGATTTTCTGGGGGTATATATACGTGGAAATGTCGTGGTTCTCAGCGTTACCGCGGCACCTTGCCTGACAAGTAAAACTTGTTCAGAGACGGTGACGATCGCGCCTCGCTCGTCGCAAATCGCCCGAAGCACTCCAGACGAATGGGACATGACACTCCCAAGCACGGGACTGGCGGGGGCGTCGGCTGGCTACGGCCGTCCGGAGTGACTACCCTTGATGCGTTATGAACTGGCCGCCTTTATGAACGAAGTATAGGCCTTTGCGCTCATCAGTGTGTCCAGTCCGGTGAGCGCATCGGCTTTGATTTTGACCAGCCAACCCTCGTCGAAGGCGTCCTCGTTGATCAGCTCCGGGCGGTCAACCAGCGCTGTATTGACCTCGATAATCGTCCCCCCAACGGCGGTGAAGACCTCTGACGTGGCTTTCACGGATTCAACCTCGCCGACGCTGTCGCCCGCGGTCAGCGAGGTACCGACTTCCGGTAGGTCAACGAAGGTTATGTCCGTCAGTTCGTCCGCGGCGTATTGGGTAATACCCATCGTGACGATGTCATCATCAATAAGAAACCACTCGTGCGATTCGGCATACTTGCGATCGATTGGGACCTTCATGGGCTTTCTCTACCATTCGTCCGGCGGCATGCCGGGTCCTACGCTCATACTCGCGCTGACTCGTACGATCTCGTTATATTCGATCCGCTGCCCGATAGCGAAAGAACGTATCGCCACCGACGCGGGTGGTTTCGCAATCGATCCTGTCTACACCTTCTTCGGCCGCTTGTAAAACGGAAACTTTACGACCCTTGCGGGTGTCCTCTTACGTCCAACCGCCACCTCAAGCATTGCTCCTTCCTCCGTATGTTCCGCTGCGGCCAACGCCATGGCGATGCTCTTGCCCAGCGTCGGGCTCAGTGTGCCGCTCGTCACCTCGCCCACCCGGTGCGTGCCATAGTACACCCCATAATGGTGACGGGCGATTCGGCGCCCCTCAAGCTCAAGCCCGACAAGCCGTCGCGACAGGCCGTGCTCCTGCAGTTTGCGCATCGGGTCAGCACCGACAAAATCCTTCGTCAAATCGACACACCAACCCTGTCCGGCTGTTAGGGAGTCCCACGCCTCGCTCAACTCCTGCCCATACAGGGGCATTCCCGCCTCGATCCGAAGGGTATCTCGGGCCCCCAGACCGGCTGGTTTAATCACCGGATGCGGGCCTTCCGTTGTCCCCAGCAGGCGGGGGATGAGCATTTTGGTCAAGCCCGCCGGAACGACAACCTCGAAACCATCCTCGCCGGTGTACCCGCTGCGAAACACCGCGATCGGCATTCCGAGCAACTCAAAGGCCCTGCAACGGTAGCGTTTGATCGAGTCCAGGTCGACGTCGACGAAGCCCTGGACAAGCTCGAGCGTCTTGGGTCCCTGGATGGCGACCATCGCCGTCGAAAGCGTCTCGTCCGTAAGCTCAACGTTTCTACCATCCCGGTTTTTGTCAAGCCAGGCGACGATCTTGTCGCGGTTTGCGGCGTTACAGACGATCAGCCAACGCTGTTCGAACCTCGAGACGATGACGTCGTCAAGGACTCCACCGTCCTCCCGGCAAATGTGGGTGTAATAACACCGCCCGACCTCGGCGCCGGCTAGGTTCCTTGTGCAGATCCAGTTCAGGAACTCTTCGCAGCCGGTTCCCTGGAGCTTTAGCCGCCCCATGTGCGAGACGTCGAAGACACTGCATGCCGTTCGCGTATGGACGTGCTCCTCGATGACTCCGACGAATTGGACAGGCATCTCCCAACCGGCGAACTCGACCATACGTCCGCCGAACTCAACGTGCGTATCATATAGCGGTGTACGTAGCAACGAGCCAAACACCCCCCAAAAAGTCCGCCCTGGAGGTCCACCGCCGCTGATCTCAAGTCAACAGCGGGGGCAGGTACCATAAGTACCTCCGCGGGTTCGTGTCAACGATCCCGGTTTGGGCCGCAGACCCTGCAGTCTTCCCCTGCAAACTGGACGCCACTGTTTCCACCTGGAATCGCGGCGTCGCCCGACATAGGCAGAGTCCACCAAAATCAAGCCTCGCCGACGCTTCCTTGTCGAATCCTTGTTGAGTCAAGTACACTCCCGAGACGCCGGGGCCGACGGCGCGGTCGGACCCCCGGGCACGCTCCAAGGTTGATTGGCTGGGTCTGCCCTGAGCCTGTGGCCCGGGCAGCCAGACTTTTGCGATGCGGAGGTTTTGCGATGTTTTCGTCACCGTTTATTCCGATTTTGGCGGTCGTATTGGCTGTGATGTTTGGCCTCCTAGACTTCCTCCTCCAGACGGCCTGACAGACGCGCCGGGTGCGCTTCCAAAGATGATCCTGCGATCGGGCCCGCCCGAAACGAGGTAGACATCCAGCGTCCCGCGGGGCCTGAGCGGCCGGCTGGTCCCGACACCCGTTCGGAGTGTCGGAACGAGGAGCCTCCCCCGCCT
>CAYOQG010000422.1:0-2916 GCA_964405925.1 uncultured Phycisphaeraceae bacterium
GGCCGGTTCGCTCTGGGCATGGTGCCAGGGGCGGGGATTGGGACGCTGCTGCTTTGGGCCATTGGGGAGCCGGGCCGGGCCGAGCCGTACCTCAAGACCTTGATCGGCCTGTACATCCTCGTCGCCACCTATCTGCCCAATCCCAAAGGGGACGGCCGGTCAAAAGGCAAGTGGTGGGACTTCCCATTGATAGGCCTCGTGACCGGTGCAGCCGCATTGACGGTGGGGGCGATTGGACCACTGATCGCACCGCTCTTTGCGAGGCGGGACTTCGTCAAGGAACGGCTCATCGCCACCAAAGCCGTGTGTCAGCTCTCGACCCACGCGCTCAAGATCCCCGCGTTTATCTGGCTTCGAGACCTGGACCTCTCTCGTCTCGGCTCGCTGGCCCTCGTGATGATTCTGATGGTGATCCCCGGCACACTGATCGGCAAGCGAATCCTAAAGGGTGTCTCCGAGCGGCACTTCCGAACCGCCTTCCGTGTTGCCCTGACCGTCGCGGGCTTGAAGGTCCTGCTCATCGACGGCCTGCGCAACCTGCCGCTATGGTGACCTGTCTTTCAGGGCTAGCTTGAGCCTGGCAGTCGTGACGAATGGACCCCAAGGATAGAACCGAAATCGGGCGCGCCCTCACGACGTTTTCGGAAGGTGCGCAACTGACTACTCTCTGCCGCCATCTGAAAAGAGCGCCGTTGCTTGGCCGACCCAATCCGAGTATGCTCGTTTCGTCAGCCGGGACCTTTACGGTCGAGGCTGATGTCAGCTCGGCGCGAGGAGTAGGGTCACAGCAGGTTGAGTACCTGCCCCAACAACTTTCACTAAGGAGTAATAGCCATGCGTTTACCGACTTGCACTTCCGACACACCTACAGGGCGGGCGTCCGTCTGGAGTCGAACAGCGCGATGTTCCCGTCTCGCTAAAGATCGCAGAGTGGGATCGACGGTGGCCGCGGTCGCCTTCATCGGCATCCTTGTCCCGTTGACAGGAGGTTGTCCTTGTTCGCCAACATCGCTGGACATTGTTGACGTTAGTGCGCCGGATATTAACTGCAAGTTTGACGCAGATTGCACCATTACGGTCGACGACTTCTCGGACCATTTTGTGCTTCCCTCTCATGCGGGAGATGCGTTCCTTCAATCGCGGCGTTTTCCGCCTGGTGAGCCGGGAACCGCCGCGGAGGGCCTGTATGGATACGAGTACCGGCTTGACCTTCGCGACCTTGCGGGCCTCACGGCCTTGGCTTGCATCAGCTCGTTTACCATCGACTTCGGCCCTGTCGTTCCCATCGACTACGATGACGACGGTACCCTGGACGATGTATATGTGATAACGGCGGGTGGACTGGGCACCGTGGGGCCAACTTCAGCAATCCAAACGTGTCGCACAATCACTTTCACTTTCAGCCCAGGAGTCTGCGCCGGGTCCTCGCCGGGTGGCGGTGAGACTAGCTTCTTCTTCGGGTTGACCTCCACCAACCCGTCCCGGGCTGTCGTAACAACGGTCCGGGACACACTGGGCTCGGTGGTCGAACTGGATGCTCGCGCCCCAGACCTGTAGCTCACGGGCGGGATGTTCGGGCTACCGCACCACTGGAACAGGCGCCGTGCGGACCTGTCGGACTACGACTTTAGATCTGCATTTGTGACGGTCACGGACCGGCTACGCTGGATCGTGCCATCAGTGCGGCACGACGACCTATCGTGGGCGTGACCGCGACGGGATAATGCTACTGCTATTCTGCTATGGGTACGGCACCGATATCGGACGTGTCGTCACCAGTTCTTGGGAAGACAGTGACGCTGCCGCCGCGGTGGGTGAACGAGAAATACCAGCGGTCGGACCATGCCTGCATGATGTCGGTCCCGATGATCAGGTCGGGTAGACCATCGGTCTCAAACAAGGTGACGTGGGCTGCTACGGTGCCCAGGTGCTCCTGGGTGATCATCACGAATAGCCGGTTGGGCTGCAGAAGCGTTGGCTCGCCCAGCAACCCACGGCGCATGACGCTGGCGTTGGCACCAGTGTCAAACAAACCGAGCACGACCAGAGACTCGCCATCTGATTCTAGTTCGACCTCGACGAAGGCGCTATCGAAATCGGGAAGATGCGGCGGCGGTGGCTTAAATGCAAGTGTCACACCGCCCGTGGGGACGTAAAACAGGAATCGGGCGGAGACGTCCGTGTAATCGACGCCCAGGACAGCCCCTGTCTTCTTGAAGAAATGGTACCCCAATCCGTTGCAGTCGCAGACGGACACACCCACAAGAGCAGCCTCGGCCGTCGTATCCCAACCTGCCACCGAATATGGGAATCCCTCCGTAATACCGACCACCTCCCGCCCTCCGAACGCGACCACCTCCACAAGGTCCACAACGCGAAGGTCATACGCATCGCGGAGCATCAGCTCGTAGCCGCCGCCGGTATCAATGATCGCAGGATCTACAGCGGCACCACCGATAGTTAGCGGCGCGCTGAATAAGGGGGCGGGTCGCGGTGCAAGAATATCACCACATCCACCGGTCGCGCTCAGAACCAGAATGCAAACGCCAATCGCGCGTCTAGTCGTCACTTCAACCACTCGCAGTGAAGAACGTGCCTACGTCGCAGATTCATCGTATACACCGGTTAGTGTCCCGGCCAGGGATGGCGAATCGCGTCTTCAGGTCTTGCACAAGGGTTTGTGGGTCGTGCAGCTTTGTGGGTGGCGGGAGTCCGCCGACAGGCCGTGGGCGGTCCCGACGCTGGTCTCGCATGCGGCAATCGGTTCGGATGGCGGAACGCGAGGTGCTCATTCCGCGTGGGTAGCCCGGGCGGTACTCGACGTGCGCAGGTACCGGGCGCGACCGCTGTCCTGGCATGTCTAATACGATTTCTAGTTATTAAGTGCCGATTCGATCCATGGGAAGAGGCACAGAG
>CAYOQG010000423.1:0-2916 GCA_964405925.1 uncultured Phycisphaeraceae bacterium
GTAAGCCGCCAGGGTAGTTGTCCTCGACGGTCAAAACGACCCCTCCGGACGCCCGCGCCGCATCGAAGTGAGGCGCGGCGTCGAGCGGCAGTGTATACGCATCAAAGACATTGCAGCGAATCTCGTGCTCGGCCAGCTGCGTCGCTGCCTCAAGCACGGTGTGCAAGATGTACCCGCTGCTGACGATCGTTAGGTGCTCGCCATCCTGAACCATCTTGCAGCCATACAGATCAAAGGGCTCGTCGAAGGGGTAAAGGAATGGAGCGTCCGGCCGATGCGTCCGCAAGTAGCACATCCCGTCGATGTTGGCCATCAGCTCCACGCAACGGTACGCGCTGACCGCGTCCGCCGGGTGAAAAACGTGGCAGGCCCGCCGTCCGCCACCCATGTCGACTCTGGTCATGCTTCTGAAGTAGGCTACGTCAGCAAGGGACATCTGCGACGGTCCATCAGCGGCGAGTGATACACCGGCGTGCGAGCCCATGATCTTGATGTTCGCCCGGGTGATGCTGGCCATATCAAGCTGATCCACAGCCCGGGCGATGAATTTGGCGAAACTGCTGGCAAAGGGGATCTTGCCCGTTGCCGCCAACCCCGCGCTCACGGTGATCATGTTCTGCTCGGCGATCTTGCATTCGAAGAAACGATCAGGATGCTCGCGGGCAAACAAGAGCGAGAAAGTCGAGTTCTTCACGTCGCCGTCCAATGCGACGACTCTGTCATCAACATCGCCGAGCGTCACCAATGCAGCACCATAGCTTTTGCGCGTGGCAAGCCTCTTTTGTTCGATCGCCGCTTGGAAACCGGCTCGCTCTAGACCTTCTTCGAATGGTGGGAGTTGAATCCGCGTTGAACTCTTGGACTGCACCACCTGCTTCGGCGGTTTGGGACTCATCTTCCCGTCAGGTCTGGCCCCGAGCATCTTGCCCGTCGCGTCAAGCTCAGCGCAGGCCTGATGCAGGTCCGACTTCGGAACCGGTACGCCATGGAAGTTCCGGTGCTGCATCAGGTCGACGCCCCAACCCTTGACGGTACGGGCGACGATCGCCGCCGGCTTTGGGCTTCGCCTCGCCTTTCTGAAGGCGGCCGAGAGTCCATCGGGGTCATGCCCGTCCACTTCGATAGCTGTCCAGCCAAACGCTTTCATCTTTGCGGCGATGGTCTTGACGCTTTGTTGGGGGGAAACCGGCTCCGCCTGCCCATGACCGTTGCAGCTAAAGATCACACAGACATTGTTTAATCGGTGATCGACAATGAAGTCCGCCGCTTCCCAGACCTGTCCCTCTCTTGACTCACCATCGCCAGCCACGACGTAGATCCGCCTGTCGATCCCATCCAGGCGTGCCCCGAGTGCCAGACCGGCAGCCACGGAGAGCCCTTGTCCCAATGACCCCGTCGCGGCATCGAAGAACGGAAAGCCTTCCGCTGGGTTCGGATGGCCGTCGAGCACGCTTGAAAGCTCCCGCAACTCGGCAAGATCATCGACTGAAAGCGTCTCAGGACAAGTCGGATCGGTTCCAACCACCCCACCGAGATCGGCATACGCCGCGTAGATAATCGGCACACCGTGGCCGATCGAAAGAACGAGCCGGTCATTGGCTGGATTCCATGGGTCGGTCGGGTCATGCCGCATCTGTCGGTACATCAACTCGACGACGATGTGCGCCAGTGATAATGCGGTGGACGGGTGGCCAGAGCCGGCAGCGGTTGTCATCCGGACGACATGTTTGCCAAGCTCCACGGCTTTAGCATGGACAACATGGGTTGAGGACACACGCGACTCCTGGCCTATCGGCGTTTCTAACTGGGTCATGGGTTGCTCCGCGCCCGAAGACATCGCCCACGAGCGCGATCGTTCGCAGGCTTATAATGGCTCTGGTGGCATCTCGGTCTCCGCCGACAAGTACCCTCCCTGCGGGTGGGATTACCATTCGCATCGCCCGGAGTTTAGCGTTCCCCGTACGGCTCGTTCAACCTCCGAATTCGACCTCTATCCGGACAAGTCAGCCGCCGTCTGTGAGTGACGCGGAACTCACAAGTGGTCCGCGTCGGCGGAGGTACCGGGCGAACTAGGCGGATCGAGGCAATCGTATGATACCGGTGGACCCACAGGCCGACCGGCCAATCGCCGGAGCCCGCTGCAGGTGTGCTATCGACCCTGAAACTCCGGGGCTCGTTTCTCGATAAAAGCCGTGATCCCCTCGCGATGGTCCAGTGTCTGTTCAGCCAGGGCTTGCACGACCGCCTCGTGATCCAACTGCGTGGGCAGTTCGTTGTTCCAGGCTGCGTTGAGGGCTTGCTTCGCCAGCCCAATCGCCCGGGTGGGCATGACGGCCAGCTTCCGGGCAAGCGTAGCCGTTTCTTCCGCCAGGGCGTCGTCCGCCGCGACGTGGTTGACCAGTCCAATCTCAAGGGCCTCCCTAGCCCCCACTCTGCGGCCAGTAAAGGCCATCTCCATCGCCCGGGCCATACCGATTAACCTTGGAAGCATGAACGAGCTTCCGGCGTCCGGGACCAGCCCTACGTTGATGAACGCTTGCATGAAACCGGCGGATTCTGCGGCGATTCGCAAGTCGCACGCTACCGCCAGGCTGCAGCCCGCACCCGCAGCAACACCGTTCACCGACGCGATCACGGGCTTTCCCACTGTGCGAATGGACGTGATCACCGGGTTATAATAATCACGCAGCAATCGATCGAACTGCATCCGCTCGCTACCCGCGTAACGATCCCGCACGACGGCAAGATCCTGACCGCTGGAAAACGCTCGACCCGCACCGGTAATGACCACACAACGAATGGCGTCGTCCTCGGCCTCCCGAAGGGCCTGCAGAAGTTCCACGAGTATGGGTTCGTTCAGGGCATTGAGTACCTCGGGGCGATTCAAAGTGATTGTCCGAACGGCATGTTCATCTT
>CAYOQG010000424.1:0-2908 GCA_964405925.1 uncultured Phycisphaeraceae bacterium
CACATCATCAGCACGTAGTACTCGACCTGGGCCTCGATCGACCGCGGAAAATGGACAGACATCTGGTCCCCGTCGAAGTCTTCATTGAACCCTTTTCAGACCAAGGGGTGAATCTTGATGGCGTTGCCTTCCACGAGGACCGGTTCAAAGGCCTGGATGCCCATCCGGTGCAGGGTCGGGGCCCGGTTCAGCAGCACCGGGTGCTGATAGATCACCTCCTCAAGAATGTCCCAGATCGCCTGATCCTGTCGCTCAAGCATCTTCTTGGCTGACTTGATCGTGTCGGCTAGACCCCGCTCCTTGAGCTTGCGGATGATGAACGGCTGATACAGCTCCAGGGCAATCTTCTTGGGCAGACCACACTGGTGCAGCTTCAGCTCCGGTCCGACCACCACAACCGAACGGGCCGAGTAATCGACTCGTTTGCCGAGGAGATTCTCCCGAAACCGCCCCTGCTTCCCCTTGATCATGTCGGTCATGGACTTGAGAGGTCGGTTGCTGGACCCAAGGACAGGGCGACGACACCGCCCGTTATCGAACAGGGCGTCAACCGCCTGCTGCAGCATCCGCTTCTCATTCTGGATAATGACTTCGGGGGCGTTCAGATCGACCAGTTTCTTAAGCCGGCTATTGCGGTTGATGATTCGCCGATAGAGATCGTTCAGGTCACTCGTAGCAAAGTTGCCGCTGTCCAGCAGCACGAGCGGCCGCAGATCGGGCGGGATGACGGGAATCACATCCAGCACCATCCAGGAGGCTTCGTTGGGTGACGCCCGCAGAGCCTCCACGATCTTGAGGCGTTTGGCCAGGTCCTTCTCCCGCTGTTTGCTGCCCGTCTTGGCCAGTTCCTCCCGAAGCCGAGCGGAAAGATCGGCAAGGTCCAGGCGGGCAAGCAGCTCCTTGACCGCCTCGGCGCCCATCGTGGCCACAAACGATGCCTGTCCATATTGCTCGTGGGCAGCCCGGAATTCCTCCTCCGTGAGAAGCTGCTTTTCCTTCAGGGGTGTGTCACCCGGGTCGATCACCACGTAGTCCTGGAAGTACACGACCTTCTCGAGGCTTGCGGTCTTGATGTCCAGCAAAGCTCCTAATCTGGACGGCATGGCCTTGAAGAACCAGATGTGAACCACGGGGGCCGCCAGGTTGATGTGCCCCATTCGCTTGCGGCGCACGCGCGAGTGTGTCACCTTAACGCCGCAGCGGTCGCAGATGATACCTTTGTGCTTCGTCCCCTTAAACTTGCCGCACGCGCACTCCCAGTCGCGCTCCGGACCGAAGATCCGTTCGCAGAACAGACCATCCTTCTCCGGTCGATAGGTCCGATAGTTGATGGTCTCCGGTTTCTTCACCTCACCGAACGACCAACTGCGAATGTCGTTGGGCGATGCCAGCGAAATATTCACGCGGGCATAGTCGTTTACGCGATCGTAAATGTTGTCTAGCATCTGTGTTCGATCCCTTTTTTGGAACAACAGACGATCTTTACGTGCCCTGCGCCACAGCCGCCTCCCTGACCCAAGATCTCATCATGGCGGGTCACAAGGCAGCCGCCGGTGACGCAGACCGCTGCGTCGTTGGCACCGGGACGTCCGCGGGAAGCTCCATCGCAACCATGCCACGGATCTTGCGAAAGCCCAGTTCCTCGCAGAAGTCCTCTTCCGTACCGTAGGCCAGCACGGCGATCTTCTCGACACCATGGTCTCGAAGGGCTTTTACAATCCGCCGAGCCATTTCAAACGCGATTCCCTCGGAATCGTGCTCGATCCGCCCATCCGTCTTGGTCACGCACGCCGGACCTTGATACGCTGGGTCCAGCTTGCACTCCGCAAGCCAACCACGGAGCCCATCGGTCACACCGCGTCCGATCCCGATCAGCTCACCGCCGCGACGAGCGGTCACAAAGCAGAATGTGCTATCCAGCATCCGCTGGAGCTTGTCCCGCTCACGCGTTGTGGGATGATGCTGCCGTTCGTAGAACACGAGCAGCTCCTCCGGATCAGGCTTCGCCATCGTCTCGAACTCAATCTCTTCGAACATGACTGCAGCCTCCAATTCGACCCATTCCTGACCAAATACTCATATTGGGTGGTCAGAGGCCAGCCGCCTAACCAACCCGACGCTTCTCCAGCGAGATATTCAAACAAAGCCCGCGTATTTCATTGCACAACACGTCGAACGACACAGGCGTACCCGCTTCGAGCGTGTTCTTCCCCTTCACCATGGTTTCATAAATCTTGGTCCGGCCCTCGACGTCGTCGCTCTTGACCGTCAACAGCTCTTGCAGCACATACGCGGCTCCATAGGCTTCAAGGCCCCAAACCTCCATCTCCCCGAACCGCTGCCCACCGGTTCTCGCCTTCCCACCGAGTGGTTGCTGCGTGATTAGACTGTACGGTCCAGTCGCCCGCGCATGAATCTTGTCATCCACCAAGTGGTGGAGTTTCAACATGTAGATATAGCCGACCGTGACCGGTTGATCGAAGTATGCACCCGTGCGACCATCCCGCAGCCTTACTTTTCCCCCCACTGGAAGCTGGGTGAGGCGAATGTCCTCCTCGGCGGCGTTGGCTACCCGTGACGGTTGACATGCCAAGGTGGCGGCGTGTTCGTTCGCCTCGGCGAGGGCTGCGTGGATCTCCTCTTCCGTCGCCCCGTCAAACACCGGCGTAACCGCCTGGAAGCCCAACAGCTTCGCGGCCCACCCAAGATGCGTCTCCAGGATCTGGCCCACGTTCATACGCGACGGCACCCCAAGGGGATTCAGCAAAATATCGACCGGTGTTCCGTCATCGAGAAACGGCATGTCCTCCTCCGGCAGGATCTTAGAGATGACGCCCTTGTTCCCGTGCCGGCCCGCCATCTTGTCGCCGACCGCGATCTGCCGTTTGGTCGCCACATACACCTTGAC
>CAYOQG010000425.1:0-2851 GCA_964405925.1 uncultured Phycisphaeraceae bacterium
GAGCGTGGGCGTCGACGCGGACGGGTCGTCGAACGCTCCACTTGGGCAATCCGTTGACCACGCATATGTCAACGGCATGCCTTCGGGGTCGGTCGAGCCGGTACCGTCCAATACCACACTAGCCGTGGTGCCTTCGCATGTGATTTCGCTGACGGTCGCGTTGCACGTCGGAGGTGCGTTAGACACCTGTAACCCTGAATCATGGATGTTGTTGGTCTCGTCGCATTCATTCTGTTCACCCTCGAGTCCTCCAACATCGTCCGCCACGATCCAAACCGTGTCGTGTGTCCACGCCGTTGGCGACAGCCGCAAAGTGACGTCTTCGAACTCACCCGGTTCGAGAGCGACGGTCGTGTTTGTGGTCCCGAGCAGGGGCCCTCCGAGATTTGGATCCCCGTCGTAATACGACACCGATACGTTACGCCCGACAACGATTGCGCCTCCGTTCCCAATCCGAGCCGTTAGTGCAAGGGCATCGGTCTCCCACGAGACCCGAAGGAAGGATGCTGTCAAATCCGGGGCAGCGAAGACCGGTCCCCCAGTTTGTTCATTCTGGCGATAATTGTTATAGCTGCTCCAATTGTTCTGTTCGATCACGGGGATACTCCCGTCGTCGTTCACATTCGTTATATGATAGGTGTGTTGATTCCAAATCTTGCGAGTGGCAACCCAATTGTCGTTAGCATCGCCGAAGACAAAGACGCCTCGCTGCGGACCGAAGCCGCAGCTGTCGTTCGCCACGGCTATGATCTCCGCATTGCCGTCCGCGTCGACATCCGCGACCTGGACGTACTCGTGCCACGTGCAAGAGCTCATAGGAGTCTCGAACAGCACGAAGCCGTCAGTGCCGCGATAGACACGCAGCCTTAGCTCGTCGCGGTAGACGACTTCAGCCGATCCGTCACCATCGAAGTCGAAGACGGACGAGCCCGTACGGTTCGAGCTACTATCCTGAGTAACGGCGGCCCACTTGAGGGTCCCGTCTGTCTCGAAGACCGCGTAGCGACTTGCCCCCGCAACGCCCACCTCAACTTCGCCGTCGTTGTCGTAGTCAGCGATTGTCGGTGGGCCGCCTGCTCCACCACCTGGAATGCTGACCGGCCCCCACTTGACCGCTCCGTCGTGCTCGAGAAGCCGCACCAAGCCACCCGAGACCAGAACGATCTCGGGAAATGGATCGGCGTCGAAGTCGGCAATGGCCCCGTGGCCATCGGGCAAAGGTACCTGCCAGAGTATAGCACCCCCGGCCGTATAGACAGTGTTGCCAGCCACCACGTCGGGACTACCGTCCATGTCTACATCCGCTACAAATGACAAGGGATTCAGCCCGATGCCTCCCCGGCCTCCGGTCCCAGTCCAGCGGATCGAACCATCGTTGTTCAGAACCTGGCGCCCAATGACGATCTCTGGCACGCCGTCGCTGTCCAAGTCAGCCAAAGACGGAGCACCCCAGTTGATCGCCTCAAGGTCGGGGCTCCGCCACTTGAAGGTCCCGTCATGTTCGAAGGCAATCAAGCGGCGCCCAGACGAATCGCACGCTACGATCTCCGGTCTCGAGTCAAGATCTATATCGCCCACCGCGACTGACGACGCCGTGTTTACGCGGAACGTGGGATCATCGATCGTGAAGAGTTCGTGACCGTCGTCGCCGCTAAGCACGCGTAGATAGCCAACTTCAACGAGACCCCCTCCCCTGGAGCTTGTGGAGCCGAACACGACATCCGGGGTTGTGTCACCATCCAGGTCCATCACGCCAGGCGTCATCATCACATTCAATGCGTCTGGCTGAACGCTTGAACTCGTCCACACCCATTCCAACATGGGCTCGAAGTCACCCGCAGGGGGCACATACTCACAGGCTGCGCCGCTGTTGCCATAGTTGTTGGTCTCATCCGACTCCACGATGACGTCGTCGCTGTCCGCCAACACGTGAACCGGGTTGTCGCGGAACAGGACCGTATCCTCGATCGGCAACTGTATTGTCGCCGCCCCCCCAGCGGCCAATCCAGGCTGGACTATGCTTCCAAAGGTCTTGTCCTCGCCGATCTCATACGTGCTGTTATGGTTAAGATCCTCGAAGAATACGACTGTGAAGTCTTCGCCGATCTCCTGTGAACCCTTGTTATGGATGTCGACTGCCACCGTGCCCGAGACCTCCAATGTCTGCCAGTCACCCGTGACCATCGACGTGTCAACGAGCCCCACGGAAATGTCAACAGAGGCACCGTTTGAGGTAGCCTTTGATTCTCCTGGGTACTCCTGAAAATACGCCGGACGATTGTGGCCCACGTGCACCACTTGGCTGTCGTCGACGTCGGCACCGCCAATGGCACCCCAACGGAACGCAATGATGACTGCGGCTGCACCAGTAATTGTCGCACGTAACATGAGTTTCTCCTTTTCCCACTTTTCCGCGCTATTCATCAGACGAGCAACGCGAAGACCAACGATCCAGAGCGGATGCTCTGGGTGGTCACCGCGTCAAGGGTTAGCTGTGCGGGCACGATACCATACTACCTCACAAGCTTGGAAGGAAATCTCTGGCCGGCTGAAAGCAATTAGAGGCCACGGCTGTCGGTCAAGGGCCGCAAGCGGCGTCGGTCTTCACGTTGTGGTGCTCCGGGAAGGCTTGCCTTACGTGCAGTGATTCTGGGTGGCAAACCGACCTGTGTGCAGCGCAAGGCTTTGCCTTATCGGACCTTGCCCATCTGCCCGAGGTTTGAGGGCTGTCCAGCCGACACGAGCCGGCCGAACCCAATGACCGTCGCGCGCGCAATCGTCGACCGAGCCAAACTGATCCGCTGATCGGGCCAGTCCCGCTTCCGTAACCTCGGAGAACAGACTCCTCGCC
>CAYOQG010000426.1:0-2851 GCA_964405925.1 uncultured Phycisphaeraceae bacterium
GTATAGGCCAGGGGCTGGGAGGGGCAGGGGTTAGAATAGACCCAAGCATCCGTCGTGCTCCGCACGTCGGCCTCACGCAACAGCGGGGCAGAGGTTATGCAGCATCCGATAGACAGGTTCCCTTTCGCAGTCATCTTGCTGAGTGCCATCAGCTCAGCGTTGCTGTCTGTGGGGGAGGGCGACGCCCCAGGACCGATAACTACCGGGCCCGGTGCGGTCGAAGCTGCCGACCTGCTCATCTATAGCAACACACTGGGGGAGTTCGTTTTCGCACCTGGGCCGGGGGTCCGGATTTCGGACGACGTCATGACGATCACGGAGGCAAGCTGCGGTCTGAGTCGGTTCGAGTTCATGGTCGCCGGGCAGAGCAACGGGCTTGGAAGCGGTCCGTTCCGCGTTGATTTCGCTCTGTTTGACGGGTGCCCGGACCTGGAGGCGGCGATCATTCTGGGGACGGAGGGACATTTCGACGCTCCTGATGAGGGGGATTACTTGGTTAGCGTGGAGATTCCGCCAGAAGTGGATATCCCGATCTCGTACCCTATGTGGCTTAGTCTCACTTTCTCGAGAGCGAATGCGGGCTGGTTCGCCGGTGCCCCGGCTTTGACAGGCTTTTCGGACGACGTGTTTGATCTTCCCGGCCGTACCTGCGCTGTGTCGTTTGGGCGATTTCCGACGAGCCCGCACGGGAGCTTTTGGGCGCGCGTTTACGGTCGAGGCGAGTGCGCGGGTGCATTTAACGCCTATCGGGCTCACAGCCCGGTACGAGGGAGCCTCATACCGGGTGCAGGCACCCTCATCGCCGACGACATCGGGTTGAACGTGGATCAGTGCGAACTAAGGGCTTACGAGGTTGGCGTTGCTGGAACCGGGACCCTCACGTTTGACCTCCGGGTCCCAGGCGCCGAGTCGGGCATCGAGGGAACACGGCGTACCTGGGTCATGTCTGGCGCATCACGGGAACTGGCACGATTTGAGTTTGACCCGCCGATACCGATACCGTCCGAGGTTTGGATCACGGCTCAGCCGGACGATCCCGGCACGGAGGTCCTGCTTTTGGATCGACCGCCGGCTATCGGAACTAGTGATGAGTCCTATCGCGTCTTCCAAGACGGATCGTGGACGGTGGCGCCGTTCCCAGATGACTGGCTCTACTATGCGATTCAAACGTCGATCACGTGCGCTGGGGCGGCACCGGCCGGGGCGTGCTGCGACATGTACTTCCCGGATGAGGAAGGCGACGCTGTCTGTCGGGACGTCCCGGAAATGAACTGTCCGTTCCCCCGCTGGATCGAGGGCGTCACCTGTGATTCTGATCCGTTCGACCCGCCGTGTGGGACATCGGCTTGCTGCCTCGGTGACGGTCGTTGCGAGGATCGGACCGCCAATGGATGTGAGATCGGAGGGGCGAGCTGGCATCGTGGTGAGTTCTGTCAGTCGCTGGAGACCGAATGTCCGTTCGTCTGCGTGTACAGCGAGCAGCCGTGCAGTATTCCGCACCCGGGCGGCGGGTGTTTGGATCCAGCTTGCTGTGACACGGTGTGTTCACAGGATCCGTTTTGCTGCTCGGTTATGTGGGACGCGGGTTGCGTGACCATGGCCATGATCGATTGCACCGTTCCGCCTGAGAATGACGATTGCTGGAGCGATCTGCCGGGGTTCGGGGCTCTTGAGGTCGCTGTGCCGAGCACAACCAAGGGTGGCGTGTTGCGTGGAACGGAGGACCCGGACGATCCGGGGTTCTGCTGTCACAGGGACACTCCCTGGGCACAGGGGTTCGGGACCGTCTGGTTCAAGTTCGTCGCGCCGAGCACATCGGCCTACTTGAGAACCTGCCAGAGCAACGCACCGGCGGACGATTCTCTCATCCAGGTCTTTCGCGTCGAGAACGCGGAGACGGAAGCAGCGGCCTGCGACAGTCTGGTGCCGATTGCGTGCAGTGACGATGCACCATTTTGCTCGGCGAGCGGAGCCAACTCGGAACTTTGCGTCACGAACCTCGTTCCCGGTGAGATGTATTACGTTCTGGTGGCAGCCAAGACGCAGGATGCGCGAGGTCTTTACCGGCTCGACATCGACGCACCGTGTTCGTCTTCATCGTCGTGTCAGTGCGGGGAGGTCCGGTGGCTCGATCCGCCGGATGGTGTCGTCGACGCCCGTCAACCCCACTCGCCTCATGCAGCGGGACAACCGCAGGGGATCGATGAGGTTGTGGTCGTGGCTCCGCTATCTGCTGAGAACCTTGACTGTTGGATCTTGTGCGAGACCTCTGACACCGGTGGGGGCAATGCGGTTGTCGAAGTGGTCGACAATGGGGATGGGACATTGACCCTTGTGTTGGATCGACCGATCACACCGGGCGCCGTGACCACGATCACCTACGCCGCAGCTAACGGTCCCCCTACGACGGGAACCTTTGTTTCGCATCCCTCGAACGTCAACGGCGACGACGAAGCCAACACGCTCGATGTCAGCGCGATAGTCGAGGTCCTGAATGGTACGCCGGGCGTGCCGTGGGGGCTCTACAGCGCCGACTGCAACCACAGCGGTGCGATCACACCATCCGACCTGCTGTGCGTGATCGATCTTCTGAACGGCGGCGACGCGTTCAATCCCGGCTGGAACGGCTCGAGCAAACCGACCGCTGACGGCGTCTGCCCGTAACCTATCCTACGCTCACGTGCGGCATCGCCAACGGCAGTCGCTGCCCCCGGGGCGAAACCTACGGTGACCCAAGACAACGCGCTCGTTATTTGTCCAGCCTGAAGGGCTGACCTAAAAAAAGCCCAGGGCATCGCCCTCGTTCTTCTACACATCTTCGGCGTGGTCATGGTAGATTGTGGCGGTCGGG
>CAYOQG010000427.1:0-2784 GCA_964405925.1 uncultured Phycisphaeraceae bacterium
CCAGCTACGACTCAACCCGTCCAGGGACGCCCTTCATTCAGCGGACACCGACCAACTCCACCCGTCCGAAAGCAACAACACAATATGGCCCCCTGCCGAACTGCAGGATCGGGATGCCTCCGATACATCTCCAAGGGCCTCTTGCGTCCAGCCGGGCCCAACGAGACACTGCCGTCCACGGCTTGGCCTCCAGGATACCCGGGCTTCTCACAACTCCCGATATCTTGCAGCCAAGCCAGTCTCCCTTTCAAGAGGAGCCATTTAGCTCTCATTATTTCGACGTACCCAATGTGGTGCGCCGGCGCCGCTCTCGTCGCTGGTTTCAAGCCCAAGTTGGCGAGGATGACCCTACAACGGCACGCTGTCGACCGCGCGAAGATCGCTGGAGCAATACACCGGTAGAGCTCAGGTGCGTCATGGCGAGTTCGATCGCGGCTGAGCAATGACACCGCGCGGCCACAAGCTGGAGTACATGAGCTCGAAGGCAGCCAAGTCGCTTAGATCGATGTCACCATCGCGGTCGACGTCGAAGGCTTGGGCACAAGCCGCGGCGCAGTGGGGAGGCAGGGGCTTGGGCGGGTGGTAGGGACCTGCGGCGCAAGCTGCGAAAGCGGCGAAGTCGTCCAATTCCACAAGGGCATCTCCGTTGAAGTCCCCGTGGCTGATGCCATCACATTCGTCGGGCACGTGGTTGTGGTTGCAGTCATGGGACGGGCCATGGAAGATATCACAGTGGTCATCATTACCATTGTTGTTGCAGTCGGATACCTCCGCGGAGGCGTGGGTGGACTCGTATGCACCCAAATCGATGCGGCACATCTGGATGCGCGGCCGGCCCTCGAAGTCCTGGTCCGGTAGACTGATATCCATCGGACGGCTGTCCACCGCGTAGTTGGTCCCTCTGTTGACGCAGGGGGAGCCAGCCAGCAGCCTCACGTTGTCGTCCTCCGTGCCGACAAGATCGTCCGGCCCATCGAAGTCGACCATAAGCGGATCCGCACCGAAGTTGGCGACACCGCCGAGCGCACCCGTCCAGTCCTGGACACAGCAGTAGTCCACGATCGGTGCTCCTGCACCTAGGCAGAACTGGGCGGATTCACCCGTTGCGAAAAAACCGAAGTTGCCCCAGACAATGCAATTCGTGAGCTCCGGCCTTTCGACCGCGCCACACACACCTCCACCGTCATAACCGACCGTGTTCGCGACAAGCGTACAGTTTACGAGACTGATCGCCCCAACACCCTCACCATAAACCCCTCCACCGCGGTCAGCCAAGTTACCCATCAACACGTTGTTTGTCAGTGTCATGTCACCATTGCCACCGATGTAGACTCCACCGCCGGGACCTGAGGCAATGTTCCCCCTAAACCAGCAATTGGCAAGCCTTAGAGCCCCAGCTCCCGCCATGCCCAACCCCCCGCCCCTCTTCGCCACGCTGCCAATCCAAGCACAGTTGAGTAGCACCGCGCTGCTTCGCAAGGTGTACATCCCCCCGCCATTGTTGCCAGCAAAGTTGCCCGTAAAGGTGCAGTTCCTCAGTTCCACACTGCCATCGCCGACGACCAAACCACCGCCGTTGAGGCTGGCTGCATTGGCGCGGAAGATGCAATTGGCCAGCTTGGGGCTCCCGTAACTGATGTACATCCCGCCGCCTGAGCGTTCAGCTTGACCACCCGTTATCGTAAACCCATCGAGGATGGTTCTGTCGTCCACATCATTCGCGGTCGCCACACAGAAGCTGTTTTCGCTTCGTGTCGGTTCGCCGAGCAAGAGCTGGGGCTTCGGCAGATCCACGTCATCACCGACCAGGTCACCGCTCAAGACAGCTCCGTTAGCGTTGGGGTCCGAGTTGCGCTGATCGAGGCTTGTCTCGCCTCCAGGATATTGGGCCGAATCGGCACCTTCGAAACCGCCATATATCGCCACACGATTGACTAGCTGGAACGTCGCCGTCCGCGGGTTCTCGGGGTATGTTCGTTTGGACGGACGGTAAGTCCCGGCGGCAACCCATATTTCGGTGGTCTCGCCATTCGCCCGTGCCGCAGCCTCCAGCGCGTCTTGGAGATTGATGAAAGCATCGGCCCAACTTGTCCCGTTGTTGGCTCCGCCGGAAAGCGGAGGGCTACCCGCGTTTGCCGATGCATCGACGTATATGACGTGGCTTGCTGGCTCGCACTCGTCCGGGATCCCGTTGCTGTCAGTGTCTTCGGATATCCCGCGAGCGATGTCGCACTCATCGGGAACACGATTCTCATTGCAGTCCTGGCTGCTCCCACCCGTCACATCGCACAAGTCTGGAACACCGTTGCTGTTGCAATCGTCACAGGCCGGGTTGTTGTCCACACATGCCACAACGTCACACTCGTCGGGAATCCAGTTGACGTCACAATCCTGACTGCTGCCCTCGATGATGTCACATCCATCGTGGATGCCATTGTCGTTGCAGTCCGGCTTGAACCATTCGATGCAAGACCAGTTCGGGCCACACCTCTCCACGCCGGTACAGAGATCGTGATCGTCGCAGTCTAAGTCGGCGAAACACTGGACACATTCGTCCGTTTCCTCCCTGCAGCGCGGCTGGTCAGTGCCCACGCATGGTGCGTCTCCTGTTTGGCAGTCATCCGTGGGGTGGCAGGTCTCGATGCCGGTGCAGTACAGGCCGTCGTCGCATAAAGCGTCATCTGTGGTGTGGGAGCACGAGTCGGCAGCGTCATCACATAGATCGACGGTACATCCGACACCATCGTCACAGTCCACCGGCGTGCCTGCCTGACAGTCGTTGGT
>CAYOQG010000428.1:0-2781 GCA_964405925.1 uncultured Phycisphaeraceae bacterium
GGACCCGTGAGAGGCAGTGGTGTAGCACCCGAGAGTGGTCCCGAGCCTGGAGATAACGCCGTTTTCCGGGTCCGCGCAATATGCGATGTGTGTCAGGCCGAGACCTCCCACGTGTTCCAACTGACCGGGAGCTTTGATCCCTTTGACCAAGCCGCATCGACGGTCGTCAATCCCACAGATGAAGCCTCTCGCATCCTCGACGTTGGTCAATGGATTACGCTCTCTAGAATGCTCCTGGAGGCGGCGGACCGCGAAACGTATAACGTTCAGGCGCGCCGCCTCAACATTGAGGCGGCTCAGTGCTTGGAGGAAGCCCTCAAGTTCTACGACGAGCCCGACAACGACTTGCCACCACCCGAGGCGCTGTTCACCGACGCATCGCGGGAGCGATTTCGGGATCATCCGGAGCAGTTCTCAAGGCGTCGATTGATCGAGTCGCGATCTAGATTGCCGACGACGAGTGTTCCCTCCGATGCCCGAGAAGGGCTGCGAACCGACAGCGGTGAATCGGACAAAGTCCCACCGCGACCGCGTCGCTGGTTCGGGCTGATCCTGGCACCGGTCCTGGCCGCCGGTGTCTACTGTCTGATCCCTGCGGAGGCGGTGAGCGATACTGGTGAAGTCGTGAGCGGGTTGTCGACAACAGGTCGTGTGGTGACAGGGGTGGGTACATTGATGGCGGTGCTGTGGATCACCGAGACCCTGCCCATCGCGGTGACCGCCTTGCTTCCCATCGCCTTGTTCCCGCTTTTGACGGGTGGGGCCATCACCGTCAAGTCCGCTACCGCGCCCTATGCCCACGAACTGATCTACCTGTTTATGGGAGGGTTTCTGTTGGCCCTTGCGATGCAAGAGTGGGGACTACACAGGCGCATCGCTCTGCACACCATTTTGCTTGTCGGAACTCATCCGGTAAGACTGGTCGGGGGTTTCATGCTCGCCAGCGCGTTTTTGAGCCTGTGGGTGTCCAACACCGCGACGGTGGTGATGATGCTGCCGATCGCCATGAGCGTTGTCGAGCTGGTTCGTCGCGAGCTTGACCGCGTGCAAGATCCGGACGCCCCGCGTGTAGGTCAGCCGTTTCATTTCGCCATATGCCTAATGCTCGGCACTGCGTACGCCTCCTCAATCGGTGGGATCGGCACGTTGATCGGCACCCCACCCAATGCCATGCTGGCTGCGTTCCTAAGCCGCGAATATGACATCGAGATTTCATTTGTGCGATGGATGGCGGTTGGGGTTCCCCTCGTGATTGTCTTCCTCCCCGTCGTCTGGTTGATGCTTACGCGGGTCGTGTTTCCGATCCGTATTGGACGCATTCCGGGCGGTCGAGACCTGATTCGCCAGGAGCTTGAATCTCAGGGTCGAATGTCGGGTCCGGAACGGGCTGTGCTCATCGTATTCGCCCTGACCGCAGCAGCCTGGATCACGCGGCCCTTGCTGGCCAAGCTCCAATGGCCCGGTGAGATTCAGCCGCTGGCGGGTCTGACCGACGCGGGGATCGCCATGGGTGCAGCCATTTTGTTGTTTGCCCTGCCCGTTGACTTGAAGAGAGGGGTGTTTCTGCTCAGTTGGCGACAAGCACTCAAGTTGCCATGGGGCATTCTCATTCTCTTTGGCGGCGGTCTGAGTCTTGCTTCGGCTGTCAAAACCACGGGGGTCGCAGATTATATCGCCCACGGTGTGAGCGGATTTCACGCCCTGCCGTTGCCGGTGCTCGTTTTGATCGTTGTGGCGATGATTGTCTTTCTGACCGAGCTGACCAGCAACACGGCCACGACCGCGACATTTCTTCCCATCCTCGCTGCCGTAGCCGTGGGGCTGGGTATCAGCCCCATGCTCTTGGTGGTTCCCATGGCGATCGGGGCGAGTTGCGCCTTTATGATGCCGGTGGCCACACCGCCCAACGCGATCGTGTTTAGCTCCGGTGAGCTCACGATTCCTCAGATGTGCAAGGCCGGACTGTGGCTTAATCTGATCGGCATCGTTTTGATCATGGCGCTGGCCTATACCATCATCATTCCCGTGCTCGGGATCCAAATGCCATAGGTCCAGCACCTTATCGTCAGTTCCAGAGATGTGCCCGAAGGGTGTCATTCTCTCTCGAAATCAAATGACAGTTGCTCCGGATGCCCTGGTTTGGAGGTGAACAGCTCGCACGGCGCGGGTTCGGGTGCGCAGTCGCCCTCGAAGCCGTACCTCTTCATCGAAACGGCAAACAGCTCGCAGATGCTGTCCCAGTACGGTCCGTGCCCACGCATCCGCTTGCCGAAGCAATTGTCCGTGAGCGCCCCATCGCGAATGTCCCGTATGCGATTGATGATACGATCGGCACGGAGTGGCACGGCCTCGCGCAGGCGATCGAGGAAGACACCCTCGACGCTGCCCGGAAGTCGGAGTGCCGTAAAGCTGGCGGTCTGTGCCCCGGCATCGGCGGCCTGCTTGAGAATCTGTGGAATGTCTCGATCATTAAGACCCGGGATGACCGGGGATACCAGCACACCAACGTGCACGCCGGCTTCGTGCAACCGGCGCATCGCCTCGAACCGTCGCTCGGGTGGGGGGGCGACCGGCTCAAATAGTCGGGTCATCGCGTGGTCGGCGAATGGGATGCTGAACTGAACGCGGGCACCCGCGTGTGCGTCGAGCTCGCGGAGAAGGGCGGTGTCACGAACGACCAGGAAACTCCGGGTCACGACGACGACAGGATTACGGCGATCGAGACAGACCTGAAGGCAGCGGCGGGTCAAGCCGTAGCCTGCTTCGAGCGGTTGATAGCAA
>CAYOQG010000429.1:0-2738 GCA_964405925.1 uncultured Phycisphaeraceae bacterium
GCGGAGAACTCAGCCGCTGGCTTATGGCCGCATAGAATCTGCTCAGTCTGAGTCTCTAGCAGTGTCGTGGGCATCCCACAGCTAGCGGTACGGCGGGTTCGACCCGCGTTCATCTTGGTGTGAATGCGCAGCGCGGGTTTGACCCGCTTTTGCCTTACCTTCCCGCGGGCGAAGCCCGCCGTAGAAGTCTCCGCGCCTCCGGACGGCGACTATCGCTCACCCGTGCCTGCGGACTCGATGGCTTCGAGTCGGCTGCGTAGATCGTCCGGCAGGGCGTCGCGAATGCGTTGGTCGATGAGTCCCACCTCGAGCAGATCCTGGATGTGGGCGCGGTCGATGAACCGGTACGCCTGGAGTTTCATCTGCACGAGGTAGCGCAGATCGACCACTTGGAAACCCCAGTTACCTTCCACTGATTCCGATGGATCGGGCGCAGCGTGGGTATGTTCCGGCCGAATCCGCTCCCCGCCGAAAACCACGCGCACCCCCGTCTTTGGATTAGGGTTTTCCCGATCCACGAACATGGTCACACCGAGGATTTCGACAGGCACAAGCTCGATGGGGCGTAGAATCTCGGTGATGCGGACAAGCTCATCGCGACGAATCAACACGTCGACATCTTTGGTCGCACGGGTCGCGGCTTCGTCGACCGTCGACACCCAAGCTGCGACCGCGTTGCCGCCGATGACGGCATACTCGACGCCCGCGGCGTTGAGCGCATCGGTCAACTTCCGCAATAGGCGTTCGACCCGCTCCACCGCCATGACGTATCTTCAAAAACCCGATCTGACAACCATGCGTCAATGATACTGGGCAACGGGGCACGCCCGCAAGGGACAGTGCCGCGCATAGTGTGGGGAACCCATGCGGCGGGCGAAGACGGCCCTACAATGACATCCCTGCGGGATAGGTCCTCGCCAGAACTGCGGCGGCGCCGTGTTTGGCGCCGCCGCAGTATGCAAGTGAGGGGAAGCCCTATCTCAATTCACCTGCGTAGCGTCATAGAACTGGCCGTCGTCCACGGCCGCGGTGTCATCGTTTGGTGGGACAGAGACATTCCTCGAGCATTCCGTGAGATTACCACACGCATCTGTAGCCCGAACGGTGATTTCATAGACGCGCCCATTGCCCGGAGAACTCCGTTCGGCGCGGAGCAAGATGCTCTGAAAGACGCCGTCAAGATCGCGCAGGATGAAGGCGTCTGGGGAAGGCGAGGTCTGGCCCGCACCGCCCGCTGAAGCTGTGGGCTCGTCGCTGGTGACGAATATCTGAGTCTCGGGCTTACCGGTGCAGTCGTCCGTCGCGGTGAACCTGAACCCGACGTCGATCATTTTGTGGTTCGGCTGCCGGAACGGATCCGTCACTATTGGGCCCCCGATGTCGATCGTCTTGTCATTCCCTCCGCCGAGCGTATCTGTCTCCACAGAGCACACTACCTCTGGTGGTGTTGCATCTACTCGCACAGTGACCGTGTCGGTGTTTTGGTTGAGACATTCGTCGACCGTTGCTGAAGTGACCTGCAAGCTGCAAGGATCACCTTGAGAAGACACGGTTGTAACCAGTTCCTTGCCGACAGTGCAGTTGTCCTGCGCATGCGTGACCGCTAGGACCGCCGCTTCTGCCTCTGCGACGGTGTCGTAGCAAACCGGGGTCTGGAATGCGAGAACCTCACCGCGGAACCCAAGTCGAAGCCGCTGGATGTCTACCATCGGCACGTGTGGGTCGACCCGAACGGTTACGGCGGCGGTCGAGGTGTTCCCGCACTCGTCTGTCACATCCAGCCGCACACGTAGGGCGCACTCCGTTACCGAGGAATGGACCGAAATGCTCAAATCCTGTTCCGAGTTACAGTTGTCGGTGATGGTCGCGCCAGCCAGGATGGCCTGCTCTGCGTCATCGATGCTCGCGTAACATACATCAGTCACGCTTGGACTGATGTTAATGTCGGCCCCGCCCCCGTCGATGGTGACGACCGTGGTGGCCGTCGTGGAATTGCCACAATCATCCCTGGCAGTCACCTCAACCGTAACGTCGCATTCGGCTCCCTGGACGTCTGGCGGGTCAATGATGATGTTTCCACAGTCGTCGAATGCGTACACGGCCTGTGCCACGGCGCCGGCGGCCTCGGCAGCATCTTTGTAGCAAGCCAACCGCACCGCTGGATCGATGAATACAACCGGTCCGAATGTATCCTCGTCACACTCGTCAATGTCCCCATCGCAGTCATCGTCCTCGCCGTTGCAGCCGTGGTTGTTACGCCGCTGGGCAACGTCCACACATTGGAGTCCCTCGATGATTATCAGAGAATTTTCGTACGCGGCCTCGATTTCGGCGGCATCGACCAACCCATCCTGAAGTTGACACATGCCCAAGGCCAGTTCCAGAAGCGTCACCGCCGCATTCCCGATACCGGCGGCTATGCAGAAAGGAGCGTTGGTACCTTCACCAAGGATGACTACGATCGTATCGCACGCGGTCTGGAGCCCAACTGTAAATAGCTTGACGATTTGAATGGCGAATATCAAAGCAGTCTCAGAATTGGCTGTGCATCGCTCGTTAGTCAGGTCGCCATCGGGTGGAACCTCTGTATCCGCGAGGACGTCGAAATTCAGGTTGAGATCGATGCCGAATGTCGAGAGGAACTCATTCAGCCCGTTCGCCAACTGAGTTGGGAACCCGAGAAGCGTCGGAATAAGGGTCTCGTAGATTACCCCGCCTGGGTAGGCTGGTGGGAATGG
>CAYOQG010000430.1:0-2720 GCA_964405925.1 uncultured Phycisphaeraceae bacterium
GTCCAGGTCCATCAGGGCTTCGGTGAAACGATCCGCACGAAAATGGTTGCGAGCCCGCTCGATGAACCGCTCGGTGAGGGCCGCCAGCACGGCCGCTCCGCGCCGATGCTCCCGGATGTCTGGAGCCATCGCCAGCCGATAGGCTTCGTCCAGCCTGCCGTCGCGTAACGCATTCTCCGCGGCTCGTAGTCGGACGAAAAGCAATTGGCTTAGCATCTTCAACTCCTCACGCGATCACCTCGCCGCAACATGCTCATTTCCATCCTCGTCGATGATACGGCACTCCGCATCCGCCTTAAACAGCCAGCTGTGTCCTGTCGATAGGCTGCTGGCATGCCAGGTAACGCCTATCCATGACTGGAATTCGAGGTGGGAGGCTTTTTATTCGTAGATGGTCCGTTCGCCGCCAGGGTGCGAGGCGCGGGCTCCTCGGACCAGGCAGCGTCGAACCGGTTGTGTTGATTTCGGAACGCACCAGACGCAAAAGGCGTTATCCTGACGTCTTCGAGGCGCGTTTTGTGCGACGCCGTGCGAGGGGTAACGATTCACGCCCCGGCCCCAGTTCTTGCTTGTGCACGGGCCGGCCGACCGACCTTGCGGAGACGCTATTCGCACGGCCCTGGCCCGTCGAAGGGGTAGGGGTTGCCGCGGAAGGCCTCAACGGCGTAGGAGATATCCAAAAAGTCGATGATCAAGTCGGGCAGATCACCGGCCAAGTCCGCCCGCGCCTTAATAGGTGCACTGGGCGAGTTCTTGAACTTATCGACGACCGCCATGATGTCGATGAAGTCGACCCGGCCATCAGGCGGTGTGCAGGGTGGCGCTCCGCAGTCACCCACAAGATCGCCCCATAGATCGCTCGACTGCACTGGCAGTGCGGCTGAGTAGTTCGGCTCACTTCCCGCATCACACCCTTGGGCGATGGCTTGGATCCCATAGGTTCCGCCTGGCACGACGGCATTACCGAATGCATGGACCGTACCGATTGCACCCCAGTCTGTATAGTATGGGTTTTCTTGCAGTCGAGCGGCCATAAAGGTCGGCTCCGGTGAAGGATTGGAGCTACTCGAGGCTTCGGTGACCGGCGACGGCTGTCCAACCCACAACTGCATCCCGTTGCACCCCGTAAATGGTGCCGGCATATCGGTCAGCGTCACCCGAAGGGCTGTCTGTTGCCCAGTATTTCCCGGCACGAAGGAAAGAAAACGGTTCTTGGCAGTGATGGGATCAGGCTCCGAGGAGGCTGGTTCCGACGCAACGCACGTGCACAGGTCCAGGTCGGGTGGGTCGCCAGGTTCGGTCCAAGTCTCAGTAAACAGGGTCCAGTCGGTGCAGTCGATGTCCTCATCAAAGTCAAGATCGCCTACCGCACATTCCGGTGTGACCGGTCCACCGCCCGGACCGGTGAAGCACAAGACGAATTGGTCGTAGTCATCCAAGTCGACATCGACATCGTTATCGAAGTCACCGCGACGCCAGGTGAATACGTCGATCTGACCCAGATCATTCGTGACTTCATACCCGGCAGCCAGAATCTGATACATGGAGTTGTCCAGGTAATTCCGGAAGTCACTGTTGGGGTTGTCTGGATCGGCATCAGGCTCTGGCCAGGGCGGCCAATACCCGTTTGCAACGAACGCCGGGATCAAGATGTATTTGGCAGCCCACATGTCGGCGGCAATGGGATCGACGCTCGCAACAAGCTCATCTCTTCGTGTGGCACCTCCGTAGCTCGTCGATGGTCCAGTGTACGGATTGGCGTTGATCCAGATGGCGTCGATGATGTTCAAATCGGCCAATTGAATCTCGCCCATAAGAGCACCCATGATTCCGGTAGCGATGGCACTGTGTGAGTTGGTGTCAAGCCCACCGGTCACGACACCCATGTAGTCCTTCACGCAGATCGTGGCTCCGTAAGAGGCATGGTGGGATTTGAGCACGGGGATGTTGATGAATTTGAGTCGCTCACGATCATAGCTGCCGCCGTGTAGTGCGTCAAAAACACCATACTTGAGGCTGATGTACGTGCCGTAATCCGTTCGGAATTTTGGATAGGAGATACGGCCCTGAATCGAGGAGTCATAGGGGTACACAACATACCCGTTGACCATGTCCCCTTCGTCGTACTCGCCCACGGAGTCATACCGGACTTCCGTCCAGTCAAAAAGGGAGACGATGAAACCCTGTGACTGAAAGTCCGCCACCACGTCGTAAGGTGATTGACTCGTATCCTGGGCGTTGTTGTATGGGCGATCGAAACCTTGCGTGCTTGCGAACTGGGCGTTTTCACAGACGACCACCTCACCCGTGAACCCGTCCGGGTGATCCACGATGCGCCTAATCAGACCCCGCAACAAGTCGGTGTTTGTTCCACCGCGCTCGGACCACTGGTAATTGATCTTGATGACAACGACGTCGTTTGGAGCGATGATCCCATCCGGCCCAGCCGTCAGCGACGAAGTAGCCGACTCAAAGAACTTCAACCCCTCGCGCCCCATGTCTGCAAGAAGCGCATCCAATCCATAAGAGCGATCGCCGACCGGGTCCTGAGGACAATCCGGTACGTGAAATACACTGGCTCGATAGTCGACTGGCGGATCGAGCACCGGACCTTGATAGGTGGCAGCACGGCTGAAGTAGCTCCAAGTACCCGCGGCCATCACCAGCCCCATCGCGGCGATCGTCGCGCCAGTCGGTGTGCGGACAATGCTCGCCAACCG
>CAYOQG010000431.1:0-2720 GCA_964405925.1 uncultured Phycisphaeraceae bacterium
CACCAGAGATCGTCGAGCTTTATCGAGCTGAATTGGGAACGCGAGAGAGGGCGAGGTCGATCGGGTCCGTGGTTCGCTTCTTGGCTGCCCGCTCCAACGAGCGGCAGTTCGTCAGATTGACCGTCCATACCGGCGGATTGGGGACCGTATTTGCTGTTTGGCCAAGGCGAGTCCGCGTCGGTAACATCGGATGTGGGACGGACCGCTGGCTGTTGGGTCCCTTCGGCTACGGTCGTGCCTCGCCTGGGACTGACGATGCGTGCGGAGCTCGCTCCTGAGAGGTTGTTGGCAGCCTATGCGATCGGCATCTTCCCGATGGCGGACGATGAAGGTCGAATCTATTGGTTTGCCCCGGACCCACGAGCGGTCATCGAGCTTGACTCGTTCAAGATGTCACGCTCGCTGCGGGCGGTCTGGCGAAAGAACCTCTTTCGCGTCACGATCGACCAGGCCTTCGATCGCGTCGTCGACTGTTGCGCAGACCGGGCGGAGGGGACTTGGATTTCCGATGATATCAAAGAGGCGTATCGCCGGCTGCACGAACTCGGGTTTTGCCACAGCGTGGAAGCGTGGCAGAATGAGCAGCTAACCGGTGGACTTTATGGTGTCACGATCGGGGGGGCGTTTTTCGGCGAGTCCATGTTTCACACTATCGACGATGCCTCGAAGGTCGCCCTGGTGTATCTTGTCGAGCACATGCGGGAGCGTGGGTATGCGCTATTGGACGTCCAGTTCGTGACGGGACACCTGCGTCGATTCGGAGCCGTCGAGATACCGCGAAGCGAATATGAGCGCCGTCTGCGTGACGCTATCGTGCGGGATTGCACGTTTATCGATTTTCCACAAGACTGGATGTTCTCAGGCCCCTGATCGCAGGAGTAATGCGGCGTATGGTTGAGGTGGCTGAACCAGCTGTCGGGAACGAGATGTTCCTGCACAACATGCGAGCGCTGTGGCGCTGCGATCCACAGCTTGCCTTACGCGTCGACGCCGTTCACGACACCGAACGGTTGCCGTTAGAAGAGACGCGGAGCGGGGCATGGACGGCGAAAGGCGCCACCCCGGACGGGTCCACCGTCTATCTGCATAGCCGCTACGACCCCGATGCAGAAGCCCGACGTTTCGCAGCCTCCGTCCCCATCGAGGACAAATTTTGCTTCGTGGTGGCTGGTCTGGGGCTGGGCTATCACGTCAAGGCGCTTTTGGACCGTTTGAAGGGTGACGCGTTCATTCTATGTGCCGAGCCCTCGATCCAATTGATCGCAACAGCCCTGAGTTGCATCGATCTTTCCGATATGATCGCGTCCAGGCGGCTGTTGATTTTCGCCGACGACAACAAGACTCGTCTGCACGAGCGGTTGAAGGATCATAGCGCTTTGATGATGCTCGGAACCGAGTTCATGCGTCATCGACCCTCGATGCGGATCGCCGAGAACGAGTATACCCGGATCATCACTGCCATTGCCGAGTTCGTGACGTTTACGCGCATGTCTCTGCTGACACTGATATCGAACTCGCGGATCACATGTAAGAACATCGCCATGAACCTGGTGAATTACGTGACCACGCCGCCGATCGACATTGTGCGCGGGCACTTTGCGGGTGATCCCGCGATCGTCATCTCCGCCGGGCCGTCGCTGTCGCGGAATATCGATCAGCTTGCGGAGCTGAAGGGGCGAGCAGTCTTGTGTGCTGTCCAGACGGCACTGAAGCCGCTCATGGAGCGAGGCATCGTGCCGGACTTTGTCACCAGCCTGGATTTCCATGAGATGTCGCGCAAATTCTTCGAAAATGTAGGCAACTTGCAAGGTGTTCACCTTGTCGCGGAGCCCAAGGCGACGTGGCACGTCATCGACAACTACCCGGGTCCGGTGTCGCTGCTGGGAAACAGTTGGGCACAATTGCTGGTTGGTGATACGCTCGGTGCCCGCGGGACGCTGCAAGCCGGGGCGACCGTCGCTCACCTGGCATTCTATCTCGCTGTGTATCTGGGGTGCAATCCGGTCGTCTTTGTGGGTCAAGACTTGGCGTATACGGGGCATGTGTTCTATGTGCCTGGTGTGGAAATCCACCGGGCATGGCGCAGTGAATTGAACCGGTTTAACACGATTGAACAGAAGGAGTGGGATCGCATCGTGCGGAATCGACCCATTCTTCAGAAGGTGACGGGAAACGATGGAGATGCCCTCTATACCGATGAGCTCCTATTCACCTACCTCGAGCAGTTTCAGAAGGACATCGCCAAGGTCTCTTCTCGCGTGATCAACGCAACGAAGGGTGGGGCGAGGATCCGCGGCACCGAAGTGATGACGCTACGAGATGTGACATCGCAGTTCTGCCGCCACCGCATCGACCCGCAGCGATTCGCCTATCGCCAAACGACAAACTGGCGGGACGGTGCCAGACTTGATGCGACGGCCGCGGAGTTGGAACAACGACTTGTGGAGCTCGACGAGGCCGTTCATCTCTGTAACGAGCTGTTGGCGTTGTTGCATGAGCTCGACGGGTTGACGCACGACCCACCGACGTTCAACCGGCGACTAGTCCGTGTCGATGAGCTGCGCTCGAAGGTCCAACATGAGAGCCGCGCCTACTTGATCGTCAATGCCTATGCTCAGTTGGCGGAGCTGCGCCGTTTCTCTGCCGACCGGCATACCAGCGCATAGCGGGCGGAGGATGCGCAACGGGCCAAACGGAAAATCACCAGCGATATAGACTTA
>CAYOQG010000432.1:0-982 GCA_964405925.1 uncultured Phycisphaeraceae bacterium
CTGACGTGTTCCACGATCGCGCGCAGGACGTCCGGCACTACGGATCCCACGACGATTGCCGCGGCTCGTCCGTTCGGCATCGCCTCTACATGAGCACGAATCGCATTGCCGAAGGCGGCACGATCGCCTGTCGCAGTACTCAGCGGCGTTCTGAGCTTGCCTGTCTGCCACGTGGCTATGCCTGTTTTCGTGTTGCCGATGTCGATCACAATGGCCGCAGCATTGGGGTCGTGTGTGTTATGGCGAGCGATCATGATGTCTCTCGATGCGGTGGCCGACGCTTGCGCTGGGGAATCGGAGCGGGCTCCTTTGTTTGCTGTACGAGCTGCCAAGCTGCCTCGGCCAGCGCGTCAACTCCTTTACCCGTAACCGCGCTGATCGGCAACACATGGCGCTCAAGCGTCCGCTCGAGTTCGTGAGCTGCCTGTTCACCGCCTGTCAGGTCGATCTTGTTGGCTGCGATGATCTCCTGTTTCTCCGCTAGGCGACTGCTGTACTTCTCGAGTTCGCCGCGAACGGTCCGATAAGCGGAACCTGGATCAGCCGGGTCATTCATCGAGCCCACGTCAACAAGGTGCACGAGGACCCGCGTTCGTTCAATATGTTTCAAAAAGGCGTCACCGAGCCCCGCCCCTTCATGGGCTCCCTCGATTAGGCCTGGGAGGTCCGCCATCAAGAAACGACGGTGCCCGGGAAGCTCGACGATCCCAAGCTGAGGTTCGAGTGTCGTAAATGGATAATCGGCGATCTTCGGATGGGCGTGAGAGAGACGCGAGAGCAGCGTGCTTTTGCCTGCGTTGGGTAGCCCGACGATCCCGACATCGGCAATCAGCTTCAGCTCCAGCCGGAGCCAGCGTTCCTCACCAGGCGTTCCCCTCTCAAATTCACGCGGTGTTTGGTGGTCGGGCCTCGCGAATCGGGCGTTGCCGCGGCCCCCCCTGCCCCCCCGGGGCAAAAACCCCCGGTGAAGGGGGGGGCCGCG
>CAYOQG010000432.1:992-2664 GCA_964405925.1 uncultured Phycisphaeraceae bacterium
CTTCCCCCCCTTCGCAATACACACCGGTTCATCGATCGAGCCGAGGTCTTTGATCAAGACGTCTGCTTCGCGGTCAAAGATCAGGGTCCCCAGCGGGAGTCTCAGAACGAGGTCCTCGCCGGCGCTTCCGCTCATGTTCTTGCCCATACCAGGCTGCCCGTTCTTGGCCAGCCAGTGATGCTTCCCTTTGAAATCGAGCAGCGTTTCGACCTCGGGGCTCGCCGCAGCGAACACGTTCCCGCCGTCACCGCCATCCCCGCCGTCGGGACCTCCCTTGGGAATATACTTCTCCCGGCGGAAGCTCACGCAACCGTCGCCGCCCTTGCCGGCGCGAACATGAATCTCAGAGCGATCAACCAGCATCACCGTGCAGTCATTCGTAGGTTGGAGTTGACCAACAAAAAAGAGGATGGCAGGCCCGCCACCCTCTATACCATGTCAACCAGGCGAGTCGCCTTCTAGTCGCCGAGCGGAACCACGTCAACCCGGCGTCCCCGAAACTGCACGGTCCCGTCGACGAGCGCAAATAGGGTATCATCCCGACCTCGGCCCACGTTCTTACCTGGCAGACGTCGTGTTCCGCATTGGCGAATGATGATCGACCCGATCCTGACCGACTCACCACCGTAGCATTTCACACCGCGATACTGTGCTTGGCTATCGCGACCGTTTCGCGAGGAGCCCTGACCCTTCTTGTGTGCCATCTGAATCTACCTCCTCGACGTCGGGGAGCAAACCGTCTTACGCCTACCGCATCACCCACTCGCGAGTCCGACGAATCGGAGTCGCCTTCGGACGCGTGCTTGCGTCACCCGGCAAGTCGTATCGAATCGCCAGCGTGCGCCGCAGAATAAAAAACCGTGGGTTATCCTCTGACTCCTTTTCCTTGACCTGAAAGGCTGGATTGGCCATCCGCTCGATCTCGCCACAGAAGCCGGCGGCGTAGATGGTAAAGCCGTCCGCTTCCGGGTCGAACGTTCGGAATACCGCTGCCGACGCCCGGGCATTCGCCTCACCCTGCAACAACAATCCGGCGACCTTCGTAGGCGGCGCCAGAAACGGGAACTCCTCCTTATGACGTGCCGCTATGGCGTCGTACACGACGGGATGGACCTCCGCCCCGCCCTCGATGACCTTCAGCGTGCTAGTGACAAGGCGGAACGACGGAAAGAACTGCCGATCCTGCCCGGTGCTATTCGTCACCTTATAGAGCATGTACCAGTATGTTGTGTTGTACGCATCACCCGGGAGCCGCACGTCGATTCGTTGCGGATCGTGGAATCTGACGTCCAGTTGCCAGGACCGGCTCCCCGGCGACGGGTCATTCGCCGCCACGCGTGCTTGGGGCACCAACGACAGCGTCACCATCAAACTCAGGTTAGCCCACCGAATTCGCATAGTCCCGCCAGGATAACCTCAAGTCCCCCGCCGTCAAGGTATGACCACGGTAACCCGAGGACTGCCGCTGTGCTCCCGAGACCATCCCCTTCCTGGATCTCACGAAAACACCGCCGGGCCTACTCCCTGTCAAGAGACATCGCCGAGCGGAAGGCAGCCGGACGATCCCAAAGAGCGCCGTCGAATAACAACGTCGGGTCCGATCAGAAGTGATCCAGCCGGCGCCTTCTGAAAGCTCCGCGGGCTGGGTGGGTCGCATTTGACCCACCCAGCC
>CAYOQG010000433.1:0-1248 GCA_964405925.1 uncultured Phycisphaeraceae bacterium
GCCCTGTACCTCTGATTGATGCACGAAAAGGTCCGGGCCTCCATCAGACGGCGTAATGAAACCGTACTTCTTGCCCGGATCGAACCATTTTACGGTGCCTTGCATCATACGAGCCTCCCGTGACTTGCACGACAAAAAGGACCGAGCGGAAACAAACCTGATCGGTTTGGACCCGGCACAATCCCGCCATGCGGTCTCCGGCGAAGTATGGCCGTGGTCGAGACTGGGGTCAACCGCCGACCAGCCGCCGTGTGCCGTATCATCCGATTCACGGCGGTCACCGGATCGGGCCAGGGGCGTATAATCTGTCGGAGCCACCGAGTCCCGAGGCCTGGACAAGGGAGCCCGTCCATGATCCGTAAAGTCATCATCGCAATCCTTGCGTTAGGGGCGGTAGCGATCGCTCTGGCATATTTCCTGACCATCGGCAGCTTTGTTGCGTATGTGGGAGAGTCCGTCGGAGCTGGCATCGACCGTGGGCTGCTATTCGTTGCTTCCAACCACACGCCCGATCCGTGGGACACGGGTGTGCTAATCTTGCACGAACCTAGAGGATCGTTGTGGCTTACGGCGGTCGACTCAGTAGGACCTGGATGGGGTGGGAGCGTTGGCATCCCGCTGTGGATGATTTTCGTTGCCTTTGCCAGCTACCCAATCACGGAATTCGTTCGTGGTCCGATGCGTCGGTGGCGGAGACGGCAGGGACAACTCAGCTTCCAGCACGACGGAAGTGTTTCCATTTTGCGTGGAGCACGCCCGAGAATACGCATGCTCAGTGTAGCTGGGCTACTCACGTCCGCGATCATCACTATCGCGTTCGTTGTGAGCTTCCGGGCATCGTTCGGTTGTTCGATCGGAAAGTCCGCAACGATTGGACGCTTAGGTACGTTGGCCGCAATCGGCTGCTCAGAAGGTGATCTCATGTTCGTGTTCTTTACCGGTCCAGGTCCCGATCATCAGGGTTGGGACCTTTGGTGGGGGATGCCGGGTCATACACACGGCTGGTCGTCATTGTGGCGTGGCGGGATTGCCGGCGACGGCAGTATCGGCATCATCGCCGTTCCTCTCTGGATGCCATTCGTGTTGTTGCTCCTCCTCTCATGGATCGCCTGGCGGATGAGTCGGAGACCACCGCCCGGACGCTGCTGTAAATGCGGTTACGATCTCACCGGGAATGTCAGCGGTGTGTGTCCCGAATGTGGCACTGAGATTGAACCACCATGATTCGTAGAGTCGTCGGCTTGCACG
>CAYOQG010000433.1:1258-2566 GCA_964405925.1 uncultured Phycisphaeraceae bacterium
GGGGCCTTGCCGGGGTGGGCCTGTTGGGGTGCTGACGCTGGGGGCGGTCGTGTCAGTTGCTGTGACGGTGTCGGCATTCTTCACACCGAGAGACCTGGGTGTGTACCGGAAGGACCCGATTGTGTTCTGCGCATCAGCAAAGTTCTGGGGAGTTTCGGTGAGGTCCGTACAATCCCGCGATGCCATACTGTTGTTAGAAGCCAGACCGGCTATGACTTCGTTTATGCTGAGACACAAGACCGAAATGCCACCCCCTGGCTGGACCCGATCGATGGGGTTCGGCGGTATCCGGTTCAGACGAGGCGTCAGTCAACCGCCCCTTCGCCCAACCCCGGAAAGTCTCTTCAGCCTGGTCTTCGCCCAACGAAACAGCGGCTCCCTGATGGGGCCGACAGCGTACTACAGGCTCGGTTTGCCGTCTTGGGCCTTACCGACGTTGCTTGCAGCCTATCCGACCACCATCCTGATCCGTGGTCCGGTGCGTCGTTGGCGACGACGGCGGAGGGGCTTGTGCGTTAAGTGTGGGTACAACCTCACGGGCAACGTGACAGGGACGTGTCCGGAGTGTGGCACGAGCACAACACCATGAGCGACTCACCTCAGTCGAGGGCGACGGTCCCTGCCACGGCCAACACCGAACTTGTCTGTCCCCGTTGCGAATACAGCCTTCGAGGGCTTCCATCACCACGATGCCCTGAATGTGGACTTGAGTTTCGTTGGGACGACCTCCGTGGAGTCGATGAAGCACGCAGTTCCGGTTTCTTCGAGTATTGCCCACCCGCTCGTGTCTCAGGGTGCTTCATGCACACTTGGTGGCGAGCACTTCACCCACTATCGTTCTGGAATTGGGCGACACCCTCGTGGCCCGTGCGAAAAGTCCGAATCTGGTTCTTCGCTGCGTTGCTAGTCTTCGCCACCGTCATCTTGCTGACGCTCGTACGAACAGCCCTCATCTTCGGCATGTGCCATTGGTACCACGGTAGGTTTTCCGGGCCGTGCGTTTGGGCCTACGCCACGTCCCGGCTGCGGACTTACAGTCCCACCTCTGTCGGAAACGTCTTGCCGTGCGTCGTGGCTGGCACTTTGCTCTGGCTCTATCACGGGACCATCGCACAATGTTGGTTTCGCCACGGACGCCTGCTACGGCTGGCGGCGTATCCGGCATCATTCCTTCCACTACTTGCGATTGCGGTGCCAGCACGCATCATCTCGACGCTCTTTGTCTACGCCAGTCGCCCGGATGCAGACTGGGCAACCGTGTTCTGGTGGTTGCAGCCTCAGGGACGGTGGTCGGAGAAAGTGTATGCC
>CAYOQG010000434.1:0-2561 GCA_964405925.1 uncultured Phycisphaeraceae bacterium
GGCCCGGGCGTCAGGTGGGAACTCCGCGAAGGTCGAATCGAGCGCGTGATCGCGGCCCCGCTGCGTCGCCGGCGACGGCGGTGGAAGGGCCTGTGCATCAAGTGCGGATATGATCTTACGGGGAATGTATCCGACGTTTACCCTGAATGCGGAACGAAGATCGCGGAGCCGTGATTCGTGATTACGTGACCGATCTGATCCACGAAGGGAGGGATGAAGAGGAGGAGTTAGCGGAGCGGTTTGAGGCCGCTCGCTGCTCGCATTTCGTTGACGCGCTTCCAGAGCTTGGGGTCGGTTTGGATGAACTTGATCAGGCTTGCTGTCGACAGGCCGACGCACTTGGCTGTGTCGCGGACGCGGGCTCCGCAGGCTTCGAGCAGGTCGAGCACCTCGCACACCACGGGATAGTAGCGCACGTCACGCCGGCCTACCCGCAGTTGGCTGTCGCTCGCAACGCACGAACGCAACAGCTCGCTCGGTTCATAGGCATCGGGATCGATCTGCGAGCGGACCTGAAAAGCGATGGCTTCCCGAAGACGCCGGACACCGCGAATCTTGTTGACGTGCTGGGAGCGTTCCTCGGTGGCGGTGACGGCTAAGCCGGTGGGGCGATGTCGGAGCCTGACGGCTGAGCTGGTCTTGTTGCGTTTCTGACCGCCCGGCCCACTGGCCCGATAATGATCCACCTCACATTGGGCAACAAGCGCGGAATCCTCGAGCGTCAGATACTCGTCAGCGGCGTTTTTGTCTTTGTTCCGGTCAACCACGGAGGGATCTCCCGTCGTTCAACGTACGTGACGTATCGTAGGACGGTCGGCATGTATGTGCCAGTCGGCGTTGAAGCGGCAAGTGGTCACGCACTGTTCGCATATCCGGCGGGGCAATGTGCCACGGGCAGCTTTGCTGCCCAGGGTCATTGGCGGACAAGCCGCCAGTGGCACCCGCGCGGGAATCCTCGGGCGGTACGGAGTCGGCTCAGGCGTCCGAAGATGCTCCAAGCTTACCACGATATGCCCGCTCGCAGCGTCCGAACACGCTCCACGGCCAGGAAGATATGCCCGATCTCCAGGGTCCACCCGCAAGTCCGCCGCACCGTACGCCGATAACCGTGCAGAGAACGTACGCAGACAACCGGCTTACCGTCGGATCAGGAGATCACCATGAAGGCTTCGCTACTGAAGGGACTGGTGAGCACGGCCGTGGCGCTCGGCATCGTGCTCGGATGCCAATCGGTCATCGATCAGGGCGGTGACGGCAACGGTGACGCCGACACCGATTTCGCCCAGCTAGAAAACGAGTTCTCCGACGCCCCCGTCTCCCCCGGTGGAACGGGCGGGGTCGCGGGAAGCGATATCGAAGGGACCGAGGATGTCGAGCTGGATGCCGAGGAAACCCGCAGCTTCTTCACCGCTTTCCAGATCGACCCGGTAGCGGAAGACAGTGCCGGCCCGAAGTTCGTGGTCTCGGCTGACATCGATAAGGACGGACTGCTCGATTTGGTCACTGCGTGGAACCAGTCTCAGCCGGTCCAGCTTCATCTGCAGCGGCGTGATCCCGAGGGTAACATCTCGTTCAGATCGATTACGCTGGCAGGTACGACCCCGGTGGCTGTCGTTGCCGGGGTGGAAGTCGGCGAGATCAACGGCGACGGATGGCTCGATGTGGTCGTGCTCGTCAAGGCGGATGGGACGACCGGGCTCTGCCCGCCCAAACGATGCGCGTCCGCAGAAGACTGCGCAGGTGAAGTACTCTGCATCGACGGGTGCTGCGACGGGAACTGCGACCCCAGAGAGATCAGCCGGCTGCAGGGTCAGATCATCGTCTATTTCAGCCCCGCTGATGCGGGCTTGCTGGTCGATGGCGATCGCTGGGCCGAGGTGATCCTGGTGAACCCACTCGTGGTGGACGAGTTGGGTCTGCAATGGCGGAACCAGTATCCCGGCCTCGAGTTCAAAGGCCTCGAGACGTCCAAGATCCAGCCTGAGTGGGATGGCTTCACCGCCCTCGAGGTGGCAGACATGGACGGCCGGCTCGGCGACGACATCATTGTGGCACTTAACCCGGCGCCTTGTGACGCCCTCGGTCAGGATCCACCGATCAATACGGTCGACCTGTGGGTCAATCCCGGTCCGCCTCTGGCGGAACTTCCCACTGGTTGGGGGGCGCCGATCACGCTCATGGCCGATCGACCGCAAGTGAAAGACATCGCGACCATGGACATCGACGATGACGGTGATCTCGACGTGATTGCAACCTATACCGATGCGATCAGCCGGAACATCCGTTGGGTGCGCAATCCGATGACCCCGGGCGGTTCCCTGGACTTGCCTTGGGAGCAGCGTCCGATCGGTCAGGTGGATACGGACGCGGATGTCATGTCCATCGGCGATATCGATCTTGATGGGTCGGAGGACATTCTGGTCCGGTCGACCAACGGTCAGATCGTGCAGTGGTTCCGGCAGCCCAATGCCCTCGTTGTGGCACCCGAGTTCCCGCCCAACGATCCGGTTCCGGACCGGTTCGACTTCCCGTGGCCGGTCTTTACGCTGACCGAGTTCGAC
>CAYOQG010000435.1:0-2544 GCA_964405925.1 uncultured Phycisphaeraceae bacterium
CGCCGAGGATCTGCCCGCCAGCCACCGCCACCAATCGATCGGCCTTCTGCTCCTTCATGGTTGCGCCGCGCTTGCGAGCCGTATCCGGCCCAACCGTCAGCTCTATGTCCGTGCCACTACGGGTATCCATCGCACTGGATGACTTAATGTTGTCACCCAACAGCGCAGGCCGAGGTGCCACGTATACATCGCTTCCTTCGATCGTCGCCTTCTGGAACCCTGCTATGGGCTTCGTACCCGCCAGGTGAAAGTCGATCGGGCCGCCCGCCTGGGCCGACGCCACCCACACCCCCATCGTTGCCAATACCGATAACGCCGTTACTTTTCGCATCGTGTTTCCTTTCAAGAGAGGTTGCCCTCTTATGGTCCGGTTAGCGTAGCCTCCGACGGCTGCTTCGGCTACCCACCCTATGTTACCTTAGCTTAAACCAACTCCACCCCCAAGCGCCCCAGCACCGGCGCCCTAGACCTGTCCCCATGCCCGATGGCCAAGTTGTAGCACACGAAACCCGATAATGCAACCGTTCTTGTCGCTCGGCAAGCCCTTTTTGACCGCTACAAGCCAGTTCCGGGCCCTACGATCCCCGATCCCCCATCTGCTCGTTACCAACCCGTTACCGGCCGGAGTCTATTCCCCGTCCACCGTTTTAGACGTAACCTTGGCCCAGATCCCTGCAATGCAGGATCGTCAAGCCGCTCGCGGCTGCGTGCTGAGCGGGGACCCCACGTCTGTGCCCCGGGACGCTACGGGCATCATTGCTGGGGACCCAGCAGCGGTGGCGGTGAGCCGTGGAAGGCCTCCAGCACCGATGAGATGTCGACAAAGTCAACCTTCCGATCCGGGACCGGGGTGGCCCTGTTACTTTTTATCCCCTACCGCAAGACGATACTCCTTCATCAGTCGCATCCGACGGGACCGTCAAATGGATACGACTTACCTCGAAAGGCGTCCACAATACACGAAATGTCCAAAAAGTCGATCCTCAAATCAGGCGGATCACCGGCGACGTCGGTTCTCGACTTTGACGGTGCACCCGGGCTGTTCTTGAACTTGTCCACAACGGCAGCGATGTCCACAAAGCTCACATCACCGTGTGGCGAAGCGCAAGGCCATACGCTGCAATCGGACGTGACGTCACCCCATCGGCTCGTCGAGATGGTCAGCGGAAGGGAGTATAGAGTCTCATCATCGAGTGAAGCATAACCGTCCGAGCACATCGTAGGTGCGATATAGCAGCTCGAGTCGATGGCCTGGATCTCATAGGTCGCACCTGGAACAACCTGTGGGCCGAACGCATGAACCGGGCTTACGGTCGTCCAATCCATGAAATGAGGCTCGCACGCAAGTCTGGCTACCGTTAATGTCGGAGGTGTGTCATCGACCGCACTGGAAATCTCCGTGACCTCAAAAGGCTGGCCGATCCAATAAGCCGCACCTTCAAGTGCCTCAAATGGGTCCGGAAGATCGACGGCTCTCACGCGGATGGCCAGATCGCGATCGGGGTCATTGACCTGGAACGACAGGTACCGATTCCGCGTACCGTACCCCTCCTCCGGGACAGTTGGCTCAGGGTCAGGCTCGTTGGGCAAGTAACACGCCACCTCGTAGCACCCGATCTCCAGGGTGCCCATTCCCTCGGCACCATAGAGACCACCGACGCGGATCGTGTAGCAGTTCCCAGTTGTGACCGGGAAGTCGAGATAACCTTCAGCGGTGACTGGTCCGCAGGCATATTCGGTACTGTTGTCCGTGGGGCACGAGCAGGTGTCAGAGCCATCACAGTAGACCGCAGCATACGCGCCAAAGTCGGCTTCACCGACGGTGATCTCCGCCCTGTAGTCGCACGTCGCGACGTACTCAAACCAGATGTCGTCCTGGAATGCACCTGTCGGCAGGGACGCGCAGCTGTCCGTTCTGGTGGCGGGCCCGTCCGTTGAAGCGCACCGCGTGTCGAAGGCGGAGAGGCCGTACGTGGGTTCAGGCCCGTCCGCGCAGTCGTCGTTGGATGGAGTGACCGCCGGACATGTGATGAGCACACATTCCTGATCCGCGGCGAAGGATCCATCGATGTCGTTGCACTGATCCAGTGCGGTGTCTTCACATCCGGAGTCGGGCGGACAGGCACAGCAAGCACCCGGCTCACATTCGTCCGGGACAGAGTTCAGGTTCGAGTCGTCACTGTGACCGGTCAATATGTCACACGAGTCCGGCAGCGCGTTGCCGTTGCAATCCTCGAAATCCTCGCAGGCGTCGTCCACACCGCTCCCATCGCAATCGCCCTGACACGGCAGGTACGTCGGTGTGCCTCCCGCATCAACACATGCCTGCAAATCGTACGCGTTACAGGTCCCATTCGGTAGACAACATCCGCCGGCGATTTGGATCATCAGTCCTCTCAGCTCGGTAAACGGAATATCGGCGCTGTTCACGTCCTTCATGAAGCAGCCGCTCGGGACCATCGGGATCACGAACTGCCCGATCGCATTGGCTGGCACGTCAATGGCAACGGTGGCGAGATAGGCTACGACGCCGAGGTCCTCGAC
>CAYOQG010000436.1:0-2500 GCA_964405925.1 uncultured Phycisphaeraceae bacterium
GGTCGAAGCACTGGGCGTTTCACTCACTGCAATCGACCGAGAGCCGCCCTTTCATCGCTGGCCTGATCAACTTGCGCCGTTCGCTGAATGACGGGGCCGTCTTCGGCTCGTTTCGAGGCAACACGACTTTATTCATCGTGGCCTCCGTTTTCGCCCTGCTCTTCGTCTTATACCTCTTCGCCCACAGTGTTCGAAGCCAACGTTGTCTCCATGTGGCCCTGGGTCTGATCCTCGCGGGCGCGATCGGGAATTTGTACGATCGCGCGTTCATCAAGGCGGACGTGGTGAGCTACCAACCACGGTTTGGCCAGGAAGAACAGATGATTGTCTCGGTGGTCGGTGGAGACGATACGAATGTGGTTGTGGCGGACTACCCGGACGAAGCCAATGAGCGGACCTTTCCGCGGTCCAGCGTGACCATCCGCCATCAGGGCGTGGTGCGCGATTTCATCAAGTTTGTGCCCGAGTTTCCGGATTGGGTCCCGAAGCTCGGCGGTCGCGACATGTGGCCGTGGGTGTTTAACGCAGCCGATGCGTCCCTAGTGTGTGGTGTCATTCTGCTGCTTCTCGGGACTTGGGTGGATCGAGCACCAAGGCAAGAGTAGCGATCACTTGACTCCGAAAGCAGAACCCTCAGGCTGGCGATTACCGCCGTGCGAATACGAAGTCCGGAGATTCGCGCTGGAGGACGCTCGTTCCAGTTTAGAAACGTTGGCTCAAGTGTGCGAGCGACACCCGTTCCGACGCACGCCGGGACGCAACCGCGCAGGTAAAAACCCTCGCTGTAACATGAATTGACTACGTCGATGGGTAGCCAAGATGTTCACCATTCGCCGACTTTGTCCGATCGCGAGATCATGGCTCGTGCCATCGCCCTGGCGAAAAGAGGGGAAGGTCGTGTCGAGCCAAACCCCATGGTTGGTTGTGTCGTCGTCCGCCGCGGGCGGATCATCGCTGCAGGCTACCATCGGCGGTTCGGCGGGCCGCACGCCGAAATCGAGGCCCTTCGAGCGTGCGGCGAGAATCCGCGCGGTGCGACCGTTTACGTGTCGTTAGAGCCCTGCTGCCACTATGGGAAGACCCCACCCTGCACGCAAGCCCTGATCGAGGCCGGCGTGGCGAAGGTCGTGGTTGCAGTCGGCGATCCGAGCCCGGAGGTCAACGGCCAGGGCATCCGGCGACTGCGCCTTGCCGGGATCACCGTTCAGACCGGTGTGCTGGCCAACGAAGTCCGCGAAGTGCTCGCACCCTTTTTGACGCGGGTCAGGCTCGGACGCCCCTATGTGATCGCGAAGTGGGCCCAGAGCCTTGACGGCAGGCTAGCTACCGTAGCAGGTGACTCGCGGTGGATTTCCTGCGAGGCTTCTCGACGTCGCGTGCATCGCCTGCGTGGTCGCATGGATGCCGTTCTCGTGGGTTCGCAAACGGTACTGATCGACGACCCTCTGCTGACGGCACGCGAGGTGCCGGTCCGCCGGAGGGCGACACGCGTGGTGCTGGACAGTCGGCTTCGCCTGCCCAACACATGCCGGTTGGTTGCCACGAGCAAAGACATTCCAACGCTGATCGTGACCACGACCGCCAAGGCGGCGACGCGCAGGGCGGAATCGCTGCGGCGAGACGGAGTTGAGATCGTCTCTTGTCGTTCTAAAAACGGTCGCATCGTGCTTGCTGACGCCCTTCGCGTGTTGGCCAAGCGAGACATGACCAACGTGCTCGTGGAAGGGGGGCCGACACTTCTTGGCTCGTTCTTTCAGCACGGACTCGTAGACGAGGCGTTCGTGTTCACCGCGCCCATTCTATTGAGAGGTTCCGACGCTCGGACGATGCTTGCCGGTCGTGGTGCAAGACGTATGGTCGACGCTCTCAGACCGCGGACCGTGGCCACTCATCGATCGGGCGATGACACTTTGTGTCACCTCCGTTTCACGTGATCGACAGGTTCGCCGACTGCAAGGTCATTGCCGGACGAGCTCCGTCTGACGTCATCAGGCCAGACAGCCGCTTGTTCTTGATCTAACAGATGGGAGATTCGTCGCTGCTGATCGACAAATTCGAATGGCCGCGTCGCCAGCAGGAAGGGTCGATGCTGGGAAACACTGATCAGAAGAGCAACGGCCATGAAACCGCTGAGCAGGCTGCTGCCGCCATAAGAGACATAGGGCAGCGTAATGCCCGTAATGGGCATCAACCCGAGGGTCATCCCGATGTTGATGAGCACCTGCGTGGCGATGAGCGTCACAACACCCACGGCCAGCAATCGTCCGAAAGGCTCAATGGTCGCAGAGGCGATCTGAATACCGGCGACGATGATCGCCAGGTAGCACAGCAGCACGACGAGGCAACCAAGCAGCCCCCATTGATGTGCGATGACTGAGAAGACAAAGTCGTTGTGGCGATCTGGAAGAAGCCCGCTGCGAACGTAGATGCCCTCGCCCCACCCCTGGCCAAACACCCCACCGCTGCCGATGGCGTTCTTCGAATGTACGAGCTGATAGCC
>CAYOQG010000437.1:0-2450 GCA_964405925.1 uncultured Phycisphaeraceae bacterium
GCGGTGTAGACTGCGTCCGTCGGTGCACAGACTCCTAGCGTGGTCGGCGCGGCGTTTAGAACGAATCCCGGCTCCTGGGCGCAGTTGTAACAGACCAATGCGAAGTCCTGATCGGTGTCATCGCCTTCGTTGGGGATGCCGTCGGAGTTGATGTCGCTGGCGATGACTCGAATGTGTGCCGCGGCCGGCGCCGTCGGTCCCAGGAATACGCCCTCTGTGTTATTCATCCCGTCGGCTGATCCGCCCGGTATGGACCACCCGCTTGCCCCGAAGTGGTTGCCGTGATAGGTATCACCACCGACCTCGACCACCAGGTCAAGATCGTTGTTCCAGGCAGGTGTCGAGCCACCCAGACCATGACCCGGTGCGTCCGTCCAAACCAGCATGAGCCGCATGGGCTCATCGGCGATTAGTGGCGACACGTCCATCGTCCACTCTTGACCCGTGTTGTCAAAGATCGTGGGGTTGTCGAAGTAGCGCACGGGAACCTGGGGATCGACGACGGCTTCCAAGTCCAACCGTCCCCACCCTTGCTTACTGTCAAAGGGGTGTCCAAGTGTATTCCCGTCCGCGTCGTCGTACCCCGCGAGGTCATGAGCGACGGGCAAGAACGCCGCCTTGATCAACGCCGGGCTTGGGTCGACGTCGTAATCAGGGAGCCCGCGGTAGTACTCGATGAACACGGCCACGGCTCCGCTCACATGCGGCGATGCCATGCTCGTGCCACACCACCCACTCACGGCGTGTCCTCCGCCGGGCACGGTGGAATCCACATTGCATCCCGGTGCGACCAGGTGTGGGATCTTCCGCCCATCCAGGCAGGGGCCGTGCGCGGAGTTCGAGGAAATATCATTGATATCGAGAATCTGCGATCCCGAGCTGTTCTGCATCTTCGTCGAGCCGATGGTGAAGATGTTCTTGGCTTCGTCCGGCGTACCCTGCGAGCTGGTTCCACCGTATCCGTTCATGATCGACAGAACGTAGGTGAGCGGTTGATTGCCCGGGGCGTCCGGGTCGGCGTCCCGCACCCCGATGTCAACCTGAAGCGTGTCGTTGTCATAGCCCTGAGGTGAGCCAGCCGGTCCCCAGCTGTTTCCGGAAAGAGATGCCCCGTTGTTGTAGGAGTCCGTCATGAGCAGCAACATGCCGTTGGGCTGGGTGAAGAAGGGGGAGTAGACCTGCTCAACCAGATTCGCACCCGGTGCCTGGCCCAGTCCGCGCAAAAAGCCGTAGCTGTCCGTAATCCCCGAAGACCCGTCGGCAGCCATGATGCCGGCGGTATGGGTCCCGTGACTGTCGGTGGCACTGCCACCGCACGTCGTCCCGCTGCACGACAGTATCCGGTTGACCAGGTCGGGATGAGTTTGGTCAACCCCAGCATCCACATTCGCAATAATGACCCCGGAACCATGCACGCCGACGCCAGCAAGCCACGCGAGATAACCCGGAAATGCCAAGTTGCTTGCATCGACGTTATTGACGTTGACTTGGTCACTCATCTCGCCTCGCAACCCGCCGTCCGTTGGAACCGCCTGGATGCTATAGACGCCGGGTATACGGGCAGCAGCCATGAGCACGTCACCCCACAGGGTGAGGCCTGCTTCCTCGAAGGTGCCGTTCAACACGTGCCGCTTGCCGACCTGGATACCCAGGTCCCTCAGGGCCTGGACCACGGCTTCGGTGTCAGCCCCACGGTAAAGGAGAGCGTCGTACGGGACCGGCGTATCGGACGTGGTTCGGTATCGAGGTAGCACGCGGTAGGCAGGGGAAAATGATCCGGCCCACCGAACGTTTTCACTTTCAGCAGCCGCGGCGCGTGAAGCCGTGCTCCCCCAGACGATGTACGTAAACGGATGGACGTACTGAACGATCGCCAGGCCTTGTTTCCTGACATTGTCCAGCCAGTCAGCCTGGGTCGGCCCGATGAACTGCACAAGATGCAGGTCTGGCCCACCCGTCTGGGCTTTCTCCCACCCAGGGGGTACGTCCGGTTCTCTGACCAGTGGATCAAAGGTCTGCTCGCCGAGCCGGAGGGCAAACGTATCCGGTTGCGCTTGATAGCGGACGTCCAGCGTGCGGAGGTGGGCAAACTGGGCAGGATCCAACCTGGCCCAAACAAACGAGCCGTAGTCGACGACCGACTCGACATCAAGCCCAAGCCGCCTGGCTTCGGCGAACGCCTCCGCATCCATTCGAACATATTGATCCGTGACATCCCCGGCGCCGAGAGCGGCGGGTCGGGAGAGACCGGGTAGAGCGAAGACCAATAGCGCACAAGCGCGCAAACAGCTTTGCATCGTTCGCCTCCTATCGTGAAGCGTCCGGGGAAGGTTGGCTATTTCCTCCACAGCCTACTAAGCACCAACGTGCATTCTAGCTGAAACGCCCGCTCGATGCCAGTGTCCACCGGGATGGAATACCCGATATCGGATGAGCTATTGCCATTGGGC
>CAYOQG010000438.1:0-2427 GCA_964405925.1 uncultured Phycisphaeraceae bacterium
TCAGCTTCCAAGCCGACGATTTTCTTGAGAAGCTCCGGGTCGGACTGGTATGGGAGGAACGCTCTGTACATGACGTCAAGCTCGCGCCTGAGCACGGGGTCAACGATACCTCCATTCTCTTTGAAGCGCTTAAGCTTGGCAAAGGTGGTCCGGTCGCTGTGCAGATCGACCATGGCTTCCTCAGCCTCTCGTTGCCCGGCGAAAGCGGCGTCAGCCCCGGTGACGCTGGCCTCCCATGCGGCGCGCTTGGACTCAATATACAATGGCCGAAACTTCGCCAGATAGGCGTTACGCAGTGTCACGAATTCCGCATTCGTGTTGTCATGGGCGGATGCAGCGTTCGGGTTGGCACCGTGGCACCCGATTAACAGGGCCGCCCCAGCAAGAATCACAGCATCCACGTGCACGCGGTAGAAACTCGTAGTTGACACTCCGATCTCCCTTTACAAAGTGGACCTCGTCGACACTCCTCGCCCACGGCATTGTAGATGAGGCCCGGTGTGATTCAAAGGGGAAGGCACCCCCCTGCGAAGGGTAGCTACTCCACGCCGATGGGAAGCCGTACTCGTCGCCGTCGTGCCGGGTACGGTTCAACGGACTCGCCATTCGCGGGCTTCGGCACCCCGGGTGCGACGCGGCACTCGCCGGCCTTTGTGCTTTCAGTGACGCCGGGCAGACAATCAAGACCCTGACGATATCAGCTTCGCGGGAAAGCAGCTCAGCGACGCCGATCCCCTGGATGGTTTTTCCCAGACCCATGTCATCTGCGAGGATGGCTCGGCCGGCACCTGCGGCGAACGCGATCCCGTCCGTCTGATACGGTAAGAGCTCGACCTGGAGGAGGCCCATTCGCAGGGGATGCTTGCCAGAGGTTGGTTGGTGACACAGCCTCAGGAGGACAAAGAACTGCGCGCAGCGACGGGCTTGATTCGCCCTGTCCCAACAACAAACTCAGGGTAGCCGAGACAGCACAGACCGATCAGGAGCCCGCCCACGCGGATTTGCCGTGCCATCGTTTCAGCCTGTCGCGGCAGGGCCCGGTCCAAGACCCTGTTGGCCAAAGTCATTGAGGACGCAAACCATAGACCCCGCTTTTCGTTCGACGCTGTGCGAGTACTCCTGGAGGGCCTGCGATGTCGCGTGGCTCAAGATCGAGGCGGCGGTTTGCTCGACGACGATGATGTAGTTCCTGGGGGAACCAAACTGGGTCGCCCCAAACCGGCGATCTTCGGGACGGCCACGGCTGATCACGCGGTGCACTCGAGTAACTTCCGTTGGGCCTGGTGAACTCATCGTGTAAGATGGTGCCTCGCGCCACACGCGGGGCGCGGAGTAGCTGAGGAAAGTGTAACACGGGAAACCGACGGGGGAGGTACCTGGGCGTATCGGTGAGATTCGGCTTTGCTGCCGGCCAAGCGCTATGGCCTGCCTGCTGGCGTTGCCCATCCTTGCCCGTTACGGCGGCGCCGTTAACTTGGAGACCTCGTTCTCGACGAACATCATGGCCATGGCAACACAGGATGCGATGCTGTTACTGGCCGAGATTATCGATTATGTTAGGGATGTCCGCTGACGATTGTCTGTGGAGGAGTCAGGAAACGTGAGCCGTCTCATTGTAAATATGGGGAGAGTTTTGGCCTTTTCACTTGCCCCCGTGGCGTTGTGCACGGGATGTGGAACGCAGCTCGGCATCGCCGCCTCACCCTCGGTGGTTTACCTCGAGGTTGGCGATTCGGCGGCGGTCAATGTTGTGGCAGTCATGGACATCGGTAATCCGATTCCAGTCACATCGCCGTTGACGATTACTTCGAGTAATGAAGCGATCGCCTCAGTTTCAGGTGCGGTCGTGTTGGGAATCGCAGAGGGGACTGCCACCCTCGACATCACCGACGGAGTCTTCACCACGACGGCTACCGTAAATGTTGTCGCCACCGGAACGCTGCCGACCGTGTTGGTGGTCACACCCATTTCCATCACATGTACGCCCGAGTCAGAGGACGCTCAGCTCGAAGTCTTTGGTGTGCTTCGTTCCGGAGCGAGCGAGAATGTTACCGATCGAGTGACTTTCACTAGCAGTGACATCAATGTTGTCCTAGTCACCGTGGAGGGATCTGTGGTCTGCGTGAGCGAGGGACAGGCAGCGATCACTGTGGACTACGTTGGCTTGTCGCGCGTACTCCAGGTCGTGGTTGGGCCGGTCCCACCTATCGCGGTCAACGTTTCGCCCTCTGCGCTGACGTGTGAAGTTGGTGAGTGGTTCCCGGTTCAGGTGCTGGCATCATGGGAAGATGGATCAACGACGGACGTCACCTTGTCCGCATCCTACTCGTCCAATGACACCTCGATAGCAACTGCGCTCGAAGGGCAGGTTCAATGTCTATCCGAAGGCTCCGCGACCATCCTTGCCGATGTCTCCGGGGTTTCCGC
>CAYOQG010000439.1:0-2407 GCA_964405925.1 uncultured Phycisphaeraceae bacterium
CAGCCGGGCCTACGGGACGGAAGCGGAGGGCCAGCAAGAAGGTGTGACCTTGCCCCCGAAATCTGCCGAGGACGGATCGAGCTTCCATCCGTTCTCCAATTCAGAGCTGCGAAAACCGTCGACGCGGGATTTGAGTGCTGGGTGGCGTTTGCTCGTGATGGTTCCGATTGTTGTTGGTGCTCTGCTGTTGCTCGTGTCGATTGGCGCTTGGCAGGTCCCATGGCTCGGCAACCTCGTCTGCGAACGCGGTGTGCGCTTGGAGTATCTTTGCCTCGGCGGACTTGGGCTAATGACGCTTGGTGCATACCTGATGCCCTTAGGAAGCATCGTCCGCGGGAGCTTGCGGAGGCGCCGTAACGGGCGCGGTCGCTGGGGGCGGAGTTAAGGAGGGGGTATCGCGGGAGCCTTCCCCGGGATAGGCGGCGGTGCGATTGGCGGGGCGGCGGGCCGTGCATCCCGGTCTCCGAGACGTATTATTACTACAACGACGACGGGAACGTGATCAACGTCGTCACCGAAAAGCTGAGCCCCGGACCGGGTGAGAAGCGGTTCTCCGCGACCTGGCTGAAGTATGGGGGGAACGAGCAGACGGTGACGTTCGCCGTGGGTGACGAGTGGGACGTGGACGAGGGAGTGCCCATCGAGGAGAGCTACGAGATTCTCTGGGCTCGGGAGTATCGATACGACCAAGCCCGGGCCAGGTATCTGTACCGCGTTCTCGATCCGGGCGAGTTGCAGGAGGACCCGCCCAACTTCGTCGGGACGGACACCTGGTCACAGTATCATGGCGATGAAATCTACTCCGACTACACGATCGATGGTCAGACGGTGACGGTCACCGATTGGTACGAGCCCGGGATCGGCAAGGTCGAGGACGTGAGCGGTACGCCGGTAGTCAAGTACTACCACGACGACCTGATCGGGACGACACGCTTCATGACCGACGCTGACGGCAATAGGATCGAAGGTGCCGTCTACACGGCCTTCGGCGAACTGGTGAGCGGCGACCCCCGCCGCTTCGGCTATGCCGGGGCATATGGTTACCAGACCGACGTCAGACCGGATTCGACGCCTGCCGTTTCGGATATGCCCTTCCTGCACGTCGGAGTCCGCTATTACGACCCCTCGACAGGACGCTTCCTGCAACGGGATCCAATCGGGATCATCGGCGGTTGGAACGTCTACGGATATGTGCTGAACATCCCAACATTGCTGGTAGACGCTGATGGGCTTCAGATACCTCCGCCCTCGACCTTTGGAGGCCCGACAACGGGGCAGGCAGCGACTGGCGCCGGTGTTGCTATAGCCGCGGGGGCTGCGGCCGGGGCCGCACCGGGGGCGTGGGGCACTGGCGGAGCGTTCGGAGCGGGCCTTTGGGGTAGGAAGTCCCTCGGGGACTTTTTCACCTTCATCTGCTACTACCCTATGGCCGCGTACGACATCATCTTCAACGTGGCCCCGAAACCAGCGCCGAAGGCTCCGCGGAAGCGAATCCCCACACCCAAGGTTCCGTGTGGTGGTGCCGGTAACCCATTCTGTTAAACGATAGATGTCGGATGCCAAGTGTTATCCCAAGCGACTGCGGTGGACCAACGAGCCGGGGACCGGGGTATGCGCGTCGTGCGCGAACCCCATCCCTTTCCTGGTGGGCAATGGCATGGCCCACAATTTGAGATGCCCAGATGCGAGGACAACCGTCACCTCGTGGGACGCGTGCAAGGCGGAGTAGCGGGCGTGTGCTCAGCATCTCCGAGGCGAGTTTCCGTCGGACGCAGAATCGAGGAAACAGAGAGGTCAGAGGTGGATCATATGCAGACCTTAACTTCTGAAGAACAAAGCTTTGTTGACACCAGTCGAGAGACAGTGCGCTCAGGAAGGTGGCACGTTCGGATGTCCGTCATGGCCTTTCTGGCAGTATTGCTAGGGGCTGTCGCGATCGTGACACCTGACGCAGTGGCGTTATTGAGAAGCGAGCAGACTCCGGCAGATTTTGCCAAGACTCTTGGTTTTGCCGTGGTTATGGTCGCGTTTGTGGGATTGGGTTGGTCCTTTACCCGGTCCATGCGTGTGGCGCGGTCGGTGGTCTCGAAGCTCTACGAACAGTGTCATTGCCCGGCATGCGGACGGGCTCTTATCATTGACACTTGTACCTACTGCGCCGCAAACGCAACCAAGTAGAGGTCCCGTGCGATGAGGCCCGGGCGAGGTACTTGTTCCGCGTCCTGGACCCCGACGAGCTGGAGGACGACAATCTGGTCGGGGAGGACACCTGGTCGCAGTATGATGAAGACGAGATTTACTCGGATTACACAACCGACATGGAGGACGCGATCGTCACGACGTGGTATGAGTCCGGGATCGGCAAGGTCGAGGACGTGAGCGGTACGCCGGTAGTCAAGTACTACCA
>CAYOQG010000440.1:0-2395 GCA_964405925.1 uncultured Phycisphaeraceae bacterium
CCGTGATGTCGTCGAAGTCAACCACCCCGTCCGGGACCGTGCACGGCGTCACCCCGCAGTCACCGACGACATCACCCCATTCGCTCGCCGTCGAGATCGCCACCGGCTCGGAGAACCCGTACTCTTCCGTCACCTTGCATTCCGGTGCGTTCAAGATCGTATCAAGCTCGAAGTCGAACCCGGCATGATCGCGTCATCATAGACGTCCACCCGATCGTAAGTGCTCCAATCTGTATAAAACGGCCCACATTGCCCGCGAGCTACCCATCGTCACGTCCAGAAGGGCGAGGTGGTGCAGAAATGCTGCCCCACCGGATCAACTTGTTAAGATCCGGATCCACAATATATCTAAACTGGCTTGCAGCAGCTGCCTCCGGTTCGGGAAACGTAAATGGGCTCGGAACCACGCTCCGCAGTGTAATCACCCACATGGGTTTTGGCCCTACAGAACCTCCGGACCAAACCACCCAGACGGCCGCGATCTGCTTCGCGCCCAAAGGCTCAGCGCCACCACGTTCCAGTGCTTCCAGTGCGTCGCTAAACGAGAGCGACGGTGGGTTGACTGGAAACCCGTGGTATCGCTGATCACCTGACCCGAGCAAGTCCCTCTCCTCTTCCTCGGCGTTGAAAGATCGGAAACTGCGGGGATCATTCTCGGCCGACCGCGTCTCTATTCCCAGCAGCTTCCCATCAATTGGGTCCAGGAGGATGTCGAGCGTGCGACCAACAGGTTCGCCCGCTCCAGGCGGCGACGACTGGAGCTTCGGTGACCAGTCGGGTACAGTCACCTTCCAAAGCGGGCGCCCCACGATTTGGTCGCTAAGAAATGGAGTGTCATCCTTGCCCAACACAGTCAGTTCGGCATCCACTGGTTGTCGGCCCGCCTTTTGGCCACCGAGTATCCCTCTCGCTACAGTGATTGCATTTTCCCTGTCCTGCAGTTTCGGTGAGCTCACCGCATCTTCATCGGCTAGCGCGTGCAGGTTGCCCTCCTGTGTGCGCTTCCCCGTGTCTTGGATACCTGCGCGCGTGGTGGAGCTGAACGCCACGCACATCCCAAGAAGACCCACACCGCAACGCATCGCACTGGTTATATCCATAGTCGGGCTCCTTTACTGAATGGGGTTGCGGTCCCACGTTTCAAACCTAGAGTCGCTCTTCAACTCTATTCCCCATTGTGCGTTATTAGCATTACGAACCTCAATCACTTGCAAAGGCTGTTCCCTAAACGGATCCATGACGAATGTCTCGTCGTCCTTCTGATACCAGCAGTGGTCAAACAGTGCTCGTTCGCTATCCGTCCCGTGCACCTGATCTTGTTCGTGGTATATTTCAGAGGACCATCTGGCAATTGCCAAGTTAGTGGGTGTCCAGTTCAGGTGTGGTTGTGTGAATCTGAAACCATCTATGGGCCAAGTTGGTGGCTGATTCCCTATCACGAAATACCGCCATCCCTCACTGAAATGCCGTATAAGAAAACTCCCTGTCCCGGGGCCGGATATAGGGACGAAGGTCACGTCCCTTACGTCAGTACCTACCCCCGGCCCATTTTTCTGTTCGGCAAAGAACGCGTATAGCTTGTCCGACGTTCCCTTCTGTAAGATCGCGATGAAGCCCAACTCCACCCATCTCAGGAACCTGGGGCCGTCTTGCTCTTGAGCTATTCCAATCCAGACAGAACAGGCGGAATGGTGTTTTTTGGAGGGGCACAGGTAGACGTCCCGGCTGATGATCTCTGAGGAAACCTGGGTCGGCGCCCCGAGGGGATCGACGTCGATACCTGTCGGGTTGAAACGCTTCCATGTGCATCTAGCCTTACCCTTCGTGCTATCGGCCTTCTCTTGCCTGACAGGGGCAAGAAACTTGCCTAGAGAACTCGTTCCGTCCTCTATTGTAAACGTGAACCCAACTTCACTGCATGTATCCGTAAATTCGAGCCAAAGCGACTCGGGTGGCGGCCAGTAGTCCTCGTATGGATGTTCGTTCACAACCTCGTTGCCGGATTTGTCAGGATCGAACCAGACCTTGACCGGAGCATCCGGCGGGTCCCACGACAGCGACCACCAGGCGAATTCGGGAAGCGCCTCGCACGCCGCGGTGAGCTGAATCTCCGCGAGATCATCTTCCCCGATCACGGGGGCCTCGTCCGCATCGGTCGTCCCGTTCCCGTTGTCGTCGTCACCGTTGGCCGAGACATCCATCGCAACCATGTCCTCGATCGCATCGTCGAACTCGTTGATCACCCCGTCGTTGTTGCTGTCGACCGTGATGTTCGCGTAGCAGTCGCCGAAGTAGGCCGGACAATCATCGAAGTCGGCCATGTTGGGGCCGGGGTAGGAATTGGGGTGCTGCTCAAATCCCCCGAACGCGTCCACGCAGAACGTAATGTCCACGA
>CAYOQG010000441.1:0-2327 GCA_964405925.1 uncultured Phycisphaeraceae bacterium
AGCGGGGGGCCCCGGGGGACGGGGGGGTCGTGCGGGGGCGTCTGGATCGCAAGGGCCGACTGGACCACAAGGGCCTGCAGGCCCTGAGTTCTTCGACCAATTCATCGACGATTTCTTCACGTATGCGACTAACATACCGGGCAGCATCTCAGTCGTCCCGAGCGCTCAGCCCGTCCGGATTGAGGAACCCGCGGTAGGGCGAGCAGAGGGGACGGGTGGCAACGCGGGTGCCATCGCGTATCGGTTCGGCATCCCTGAGATCTATGACGCAGGGAACGACGTGACGATGCGTTTTTCCTTTTACCGCCAGCCACCCAAGTGCCTCGGAGGGCCAAACGACGGGTGGAGTTGCAGCAGTGATGAAGAATGCCCCCCTCCCGGCCCCGAGGTCGGCGTCTGCGCTCTAATGCTCCCAGACGAGTGCTTTGTGCTCATACTGGATGCTGTCACGCTTCGCAATGGTCAGGACATTACGGGATACGGCCAGACACTCTTCATCAGGCCTGACGTACAAACGGCGCCCGGTGTGCAAAAGGACCTGGCGCAGGCGTTGTTCGGCGCTGGCGACGGACAAAAAGGGGGTCTCTTCTTCGTATTCGATATCCCCATCAATTCACCCGCGGGCCTTGACGATACTCTGGCCTCTACTGACATGCTGGCATTTGAGATCGCCCCGCTCCACCCGGTTGGTGCCCGATACGAACTGTTCGGTGTCGAGTTCTTCGAGTCGGACGCGGGTACGGCTGAGGTGGCAGGTGCTACCATCTCCACTTTGCCGATCGACTGCCCTGAGTGTATGACGGATGCCGACTGTGACAAGGGAGAGTTCTGTGTAGATGAACAGTGCGTGGGTGGTTAGGGCAGCCCTCAGAGACACACTAAGTTGCGGATCCCTTGCGGGTCGGATCGAATTGTAGACAGCACGGATCGCCTCCGAAACATTGGAGGTGATCCGTGTTTTCGTTTCCGAGATATCGCTACGCCAGCGCCACGTATACGCCCACGTTAAGAGTCCCGCCGCGCGGGTGCCTGGGATAGCAGCAGATCCGACCCGCGCGGACCACGTGCAACGGCGACGCGACGCTCTTCGGGTCCGCAACGACCCGCCCATCTTGTCCTGTGGCACGAGGCTTTGGGCCAGGCCTGGCGTGTAACACACAATAGCGGTGGGTGGCACGCGTCCGCCCTTGGGTGGACCCGTGTTCTCAACGACTCCCCACGGTATCGGTGCCGCGGTCGCTCCCCTGCCGTCACTGCACACCGTGCATCATGCGTTTGAGCGCCGGCACGAGAACGGCCATCACCAATGCCCCGACACCGCACATGACCACGAAGATCATGAAGTAGTTTTCTGGCGGCATCTTGCCCCAATAGGCCCCGAAGACCTGAGCCAGCTTTTCCGCAATGGCCGTCGCCAGGAACCACCCACCCATGAACAGCCCGACGTTCCTCGGCGGAGCTAGCTTCGTCACCAGAGAAAGCCCGACCGGCGACAGGCACAGCTCGCCCATAGTCAAGAACAGATAGAACCCGATCAGCCACCAGACGCTCACCCGGTATTGCGAAGAGTCCAGGTAGATCTTGTCCACCGCTTGCTTAAAGCTCGGTTCGGCTGCCCTGGCCAGAAACTCGGCTTGAGCACGCTCGTTGACCTCCTCAAACGCGGTGATTGTGCCCGTCTCCGGGTCCCACGACATGATCGTCTTGCGGTCCTTTCCTTCGACCTCTCTGATCTCAACAGGGCCAAGGTTGTTGGGGGGATGCTCGAGCGGCATGGAGAAGCTCCAGGGCTCGTTGACCTTGGCTTCAGCCTCTAACGAAGCCTGCTGAACCAGCAACGTGATTTGCCGGTAGCACTCCGTTGGGTCGTCGGTGGCGAGGTTCCTGAGTGTGTCCAGGCTGTCGACCGTGTGCCTGACGGCCTCCGTCAAGCGTAGCTGCGCAAGGCGTTCTTCTCTCGACGGCCGACGGGCAAGTTTCGCAAACCCCTGGACTTCGGCGATGAAGTCTTCGGGTGCGGTCTGGGCCAGCAGGCGGAATCGGTCGAGGTCCGTCAGCACACCGCTCATTTGCAGTGTCCGGGTCTCGGAGTCATAGCGGAGGCGCGTCGCACCATAGTAAGTCTTCTCCTCGGCGTCCTCCTCGGCAGCTTCCTCGGTTTCGTCCTCGACATTCCCCTCGGTGTTGACGGTATACACGCGCCCCTCCTCGTCGACAGAAATCGAATCGGGCAACGCGGCAAGCGGGGCGCTGCTCGTACCGTTCTCGAAATGGGCGGCAGGCCACATCACCCCAAACGCCAAAACGACGCCAAACAACCCCAGGAC
>CAYOQG010000442.1:0-2287 GCA_964405925.1 uncultured Phycisphaeraceae bacterium
CAGTCGTTCGTGGTGGTCACACACCCACCACCCTCGCAACGAGTCCACTGGCAGGGCGTCTCAAAGTATCGCGGGCACTTCGGGAACCCAGATCTCGCCCGGACTCTGACTCGCCCAGACCCCGCGATTTACGGACTCCCCCCTTCCTTCTCCGACGAATCGACATGCTTCGCCTTCAGCTCCAGCAAAAGCACGCCTACCGAGTTCTTCTCAGCGTCCTTCGACCGCCCCGGGGTGAGCGATCCCATGATGTAGGCCAACGACTCGGGCAACCCGGCCGCCTTATTCCACTGCAGATCCAGAATTGCCTTCGCCTTCGGTAGCGCGGCGGCTGTCGCCAGGTAGTAGAGCATATCACACTTCACCATTTCATCCCGCTCAACCTTCATGGCCTCCACGATCGCGGGAATACCGGGCTCGCCGAAATCCACGGCGATCCGATTGGCGACAAAAAGCCTCGTGTAGGAGTTCGTCGCCGTTTTGAGCCCCTCACGCAACAGTAGGAGTTGTTCGTTCGGTCCCTTTCCTGCAAGCTTGCGCGACATCAAAGCGTACGACGCAGCTCCCGACAACAGTCCCTCCTCTTCTGCTTCCATTGTCCGCAGCCTGCTGGCAGAACCGTCATCACTCGCATACGCCAGCGCGAGGACCCCGATCAGCTCCAGGTCTGCGTTATCCGTCTCTGTGAACTCGAGGAATCTCTGGAGTTCGTCTTCCGAGAGAGAACGTTCCGACGGCGCCTTCTTCGCAAGGTTTTCCAACGTCAGCGCGTGCTGTGCCGCCCCGAGACTCAACGGTTTGCCCTCTGCGCACATTCTAGGCACTAGCAATCCGACGGACACCAACGCGGCTAACACCGTTTGCGGTCTATTTCGTTTATATGGCATTGGCTTCTCCTAATCATTGTAAACACCCAGGGTCCCGTGTTGCATCCCGGGATCGCCCCAATCCTGCCCGCGCTCGCCCGTAACGGTCGTGTGGCGTTGACAATTCCAATCCTCGAAGTCGTTATAAATCTCCGGCGGGCGCCCCGGTGTCGGTGTGTTGTACGCTTGCCAATCGTACAGGTCGCCGGGGTTGTAAGTACCGTCGAGATCGACATCCTCGATGCTGTTCTTTATCCTGTCCGCATCCTGGTCGTCCCCGGGACCAGCCTGACCGCGGTGGTTGTTATCCCAGTCAGTGTAGTCGTTGTTCCACTGGTTGACCCAGTCCTCGTAGTGTTGGGTCTCGTGAATGACAGTCCAGGCAAAGTTGTCAATCCCCGCAAGAGGATTGTTCGCGCCGTACGGCGCGGGGTACACCCCCGAATCACCAGCGCTGAGCGTAATCGTCGTGGTTCCAGGGGTGAAGAAGGTGCTGGTCCCATATGCAAACGTCGGCGACGGCCCTAGGGGCGTCACGGTCTGGAGCCAGTAGAACATCCAGTTCGGCCAGTTCGAGTTGGTTGCATCGCTGGGGTGGTTGGTCGTGTACTTGGGGAAGAAGATCTCCACCACGTGCGTGTCCTGACATCCGGACAACCCATCGACCGTAAGGGTGATCGTCTTCGAGCCGAAATCGCTGTTGTTCATGGGCATTCCGGTGAACGTCGCCGTGGGGGTCAATCCCATTCCGGTATGGGGATCCCCTGCAACACTTGGACTCCAAGTGGCCTGGATGGTTCCAACAGGATCGATCGTCCAACGTAACTTGTCGGGATCGGGGACGCTCGCGGCCACGCAGGGGACGGTCACCGTCGGGTTGGCACTGGACGTGTACGTGCGCTCGTTCGTCGAGTTCGCTCCCGCGGTGGTCGTGGGATCACCGTTCGGAGTGGTGATCTCCGGGCTGTAGGGATCAACGCTCTCCGGGCCGATGGTATGAGAACCCGGCGGACAGTCGCGGTCGGCGGTCGCCGTGAAGGTGCACGAATAGGTCCCCGGGAGGTCCGCCGTAGTCTGGGCTGTGCCCCCGGTCCCGGTAACGACCGTTGCGTCCGGTTTGGTTATTCCCCAGGTGTAATCGGGTGCGACAGGTGCGATGGGCATCTTCGAGCTGCAGTCGAGTTCCCATACACCGCCAGTATCCGTGACATCACTCACCGTGAACGTGATCGTGTCCCCCAAGCAGACCGTCGAGGCGCCTACGGTAATCACCCCTCCGAACAATGATCCGTTGTCCAGGCAGACTTCACACCCCTGCGGGCAGCACTCCCCGTTGCAGCAGGGACCCTGGCCTTCGCAGCACAGTCCGTCGCAGCAGTCGCCCAGGCAGAACTCGTTGTTGCAGCAATACTCCGGCGGGT
>CAYOQG010000443.1:0-2275 GCA_964405925.1 uncultured Phycisphaeraceae bacterium
GTTTCACCGAAGCCCTGATGGACCTGGACCGAGCGGAGGCGGGTGGGGTCAAGAAGGAAGAGATTGCCGAGCTGCGGGAGCACGTCAACACCGTGGCTACCGAGCAGCGACGGCAGGAGAAGTCCCGACGTGATCGGCTCGAAGCAGCCAAGCGCCGGATTGAGGGCGGCTCGCTGATTGCGGGTCGCGAAATCCTCGAGCAGGCGAGCAAGCGTGACCACGACGCCCAGCAGTTGCGGCGAGAGGTGGATGATCGGATGGCTGATATCAAGAACATCGTGGCCCAAGCCGAGAAGCTGATCTCGCAAGGACAGTTGGCGGCTGCAGCTGAGCGCATGCGAAAGGCCAAGTCGCTTGACGCCCACCATGACGCGGTTGTGCGGGTCGCAACCCGCCTCTGCGACCAGGTGTTTGAGAACACCCGGTCAGCCATCCAAGACGGACGGCTTGCTCGCGCGGCAGATGAGCTGAAATGCCTGGGCAATCTCGGGGCGGACCTGCCGGCTCAGCGTGAGCTGACGGACCTGCTTGCGATCGCCCACCAGGCTACCCAAGCCCTAAACGTACACGCCTATCCGGAGGCCCGCCGGCAGATGATGAGTCTGGCAAGGCTGCTCCCCAAAGCTCCGTGGGTCGAGACAGCCATTGACCACTTGCGACAAATCGAGGAAATCAAGACGGCACTGTTCGCAGGCCCGCTGGGTGAACGCCTGATTGTCGACGTGAAGCCCAAAGCTGACCGTGTTCGCATAGTGGGAGGACACGCGGAGCAACCCATGACCCCCCGCACTGAACGACGACTTGATGACACTGTGGCGATTCCGAATCGCGTCCAAACCACAGGCATACTTTCTGATCGCCTGCTGCTATTGGTTGACGGCGGCGGCAGCTATCTGATTCTGCGAGCGCCCCATGCGTCGGTCGGCCGGGTCGCGTCGAGCAACCCGGCGGATATCCCGCTATACAGCGACGTGGCGGAACGACACGCGAATGTCAGCCGCGTCGATGACGACTATTTCCTGTTCAGCGCCAAGGATGTCGAAGTCGGGGGGCAAAAAACGAAACACCACCTGTTGCGTGACGGGGATCGGATCGTGCTGGGTCGGAAGGCGAAGTTCACCTTCCGCCTCCCCAGCCGAAAAAGCCCGACGGCGGTCCTGGATCTTTCTGACACGACCAAGATGCCCAACGACGTCAGGCGGATCGTCCTGTTCCATCAGCACGCGACGATCGGAGCCGGGCCCAACGCCCACATTCGATGTCAACATGCGGGCACGCCGTTGGTGCTGTTCGAACGAAATGGTACACTGTGGATGCGTCAAAGGAACGACGGACACGTGGATACGGAACCCGTGGAGCTGACACCGGGTGAGCCGGTCGAATTAGGTGGTGTCAGCCTCGTGCTCGGCGTGTGGGAAACGCGCTCACCGGGTGAGCGCAGGGTTTAGGCACTGAGGTTCTGACGACACTGGCCGCAGACCGGTGACGACATGAGTGCGAACGAAAGTAGCTGGTGATAACGAACCATGGCTTACACATTCAAACACGGCGATCGGCCCATCGAGGGTTACACGATTCAGCGAGCCGTCGGCCGGGGGGGGTTTGGAGAGGTTTACTACGCGGTCAGCGACGGCGGACGCGAAGTCGCCATCAAGTACCTCCGCGACAACCCACAGGTCGAGCTTCGCGGCGTCAGCAATTGCATCAATCTCAAGAGTCCGCACCTGGTCTCGATCTTCGACGTGAAGAAGACCACCGACGGCGAGTACGCGATCATCATGGAGTATTGTTCGGGCCCCTCGCTGCGTGATCTGCTCATCGCAGAGCCCAACGGTTTCTCACCAGAAAAGGCCGCCTTTTTCCTGCGGGAAATCGGCAAGGGGCTAAGCTACCTGCATGATCGCGGTATCGTCCATCGTGATCTGAAGCCCGGCAACATCTTCTTTGACGACGGTTACGTGAAGATCGGCGACTACGGGCTGAGCAAGTTCATCTCCGTCTCGCGACACAGCGGGCAGACCGCCAGTGTCGGGACGGTGCACTATATGGCACCGGAAATCGGAAGCGGTAATTACTCACGCGGCGTCGACATCTACGCCCTCGGCGTCATCCTCTACGAGATGCTGCTGGGCAAGGTGCCCTTCGAGGGATCGAGCATGGCTGAGGTGCTCATGAAACACCTGACCACCCAGCCCGAACTTGACGAACTCCATCACCCGTTCGGCAACATCATCCGGAAAGCACTCGAGAAGGACCCCAACGACCGCTACAAGAA
>CAYOQG010000444.1:0-2179 GCA_964405925.1 uncultured Phycisphaeraceae bacterium
AATCATCCGTGCAGCCAACGCTGTCATCGCAATCGACCGCGGTGCCTGGCTGGCAGTCCAGCGTCGCGTGACACGTCTCCGCGCCGTTGCAGTAGGCTCCGTCGTCGCAATTAGCATCGTTGGGAATGTTGTCGCACGAATCCGTCCCCTCGTTGCACGAATCATCCGTGCAGCCAACGCTGTCATCGCAATCGACCGCGGTGCCTGGCTGGCACGTATGGGTCTCGAGGTTGCACCACTCGGCTCCATTACAATACTGCCCGTCGTCGCACTGTTCGTTCGTCGTGCATTCGACCTCCGGATCGAGGAAGTCTTTGACCGAATCCCAGTAGTATGCGAAGGCACCATCCACGGTCCAGTTGTTTACGAAGTCGCAATCATTGCCACAGTTGTAACCGCAACAGCCGGAGAGCTGTCCGACGACCTCGCTCGCACTGTTCAATACCGGGGAGCCGCTGCTGCCACCCATGGTCGAGCCGGTGATGAGGTCGCTGTAGATTCGCTCGCCTCGTGGCCAACCAGTGCACGTACCCGTGGTCGCGTTGACCTCAGTGTACGAATACACTTGCGGTCCGAAATTGGCGTTGCTGATCCGGTAAAGAGCCGCACCGTCGGTGTACGCGATCGGGGAATTGTTCCATCCGAGAAACGTGGTGCCGGACGGGGGATCTTCGTCGAGGGTCACGAGTGTAAAGTCGCCGGCGGTCCCCGTGGCCTGAACGGTGACGCCTATGGTGCTCGCGGGGGGGGCGGGCGGATTGTACCAGAGGCCGGGACAAAGCCCCTCGCAGGATTTCGTGGTGTAGAAGAAGAACGTCTCCAGGTTGGAAATATCAGAGTCGAAGCAGTGATTGGCCGTCAAGAAGTATGGGATTTGTGTGCCGGGGTCCGTGTCGGCGAGCAGGCCGCCCGTGCAGGTGTAAATGTACGGTCCTATGATCCATTCCATCTTCGCGACGGCATCCATGGCTGGCTCCGCCGGTGCGGGGACTCCGCACATCGCATCGACCAGACAGTCCACATTGTCCCAGCACGGCCAGTAGTCGTCGGCTTTGTTAACCTGGCTCAAGCTGCGACCGGCGATATGTCCCAACTCCGAGATCACGAACGAAATCTTCTCCCGATCCGCTTCCGTGAACCGGAGCTGGATCACGCCGGTGTCTGACGCGATAGAGCGAGTCCAGAAATCTCCGTTTCCGTTCCGGCCTTTCCCGATGTACGGGCCGTGGGCCTGATTGTTTGAGCTAAAGAAATATGCGTCCGCGCCAGCCGGGAGCGAGAAGTTCTCAAAGTGCACACGAATGGCCTCAGCCCCGGGTGAGGTAACCGTCACCGCCCAGACGAAGCCGCCGGGGCCTGTTTCCTGGATCACACCACCTTTGAAGCCCAACCGACCCGAAGCCCCGATCTCGGGCGAGATGGTCTTGACCACGCCGATCACAGGCGGAACACCGCTGATGGCTGGGGCAGCCAGATCGGCCCGATCCTGATCCGTCAGTTGGATGCGGATGGGTGTGTTCATCGCTCCCTTGGGCATCTGTGCCGTAAGCTCAGTGCTCAGACTGATCTGCTGGGCGACATGCTCGTCGAAGGTGACGCCGCCAATGGCTACTTCAGGTGCGGCTCGCCTGACCGACCTTTCCGTCTTTGCCATCGAAACTGTCACCATAAGGGCTACAGCGACAGCCGTCTGCGTCCATACCAAAGTTCGTGAATTCCATCTCATGATTTGATGCCTCCTACAGTTAGAATCACCCACTGGTTGAGACCCGGTACCCGTCGAGACCACACCGCGATCTCGCCCAGAACAGCTCTCTTCATAATCCCGCGTGGTCGACATGCGCGGGACACCATATTGGCACGGGGATATCGGGCGTGAAGCTACAATGCAGGGTCAATGTACAAACTGAGAACACCGGAGAAGACGCACCGTTCCCAAAGCGCCCGATTTAGCACCAGAGACTCATTCTATGGCGGCTTCGGGGTGGCGGCAAGTGTTTTCTTGGTCAGACTATGCGAATCATACACCGTGGCACTGAACGACTGTTCCAGGGCCCTCGGGCCGCGCGAGCGTCTCATAGGATAGGGCGTCCACCACCCAAACGGACATAAGGCCTTAAAGTGTCAGCCCTGCGCTCGGAAGGAAGACGCCGTGCCAGTTGGAGGTGGCCAGTATCAC
>CAYOQG010000445.1:0-2128 GCA_964405925.1 uncultured Phycisphaeraceae bacterium
CGCTCCCGAGCACCTTCGTAGCGGTACTCCCGACCCCAGAGGATCTCGTAGTCGTTGTCGTCGGTCCACCGCTCGCCGACGGCGAAGGTGACCGTCCGACGGTTCTTGGCGCATTGTGCACACGCTTCCGTCTATTCGACGCTTCTGCGTCGCTCACAATACTCAAAGAACCCGGTTTCGATCTCCTCAATGCTCGTCCCGAAGGCTTGCTCCAGATTCGTGAGTTGTTCCGTGCACGAGGGGGGGATCTCTTGGATGGCCCGCGTGCGCGCCTCGGCGATTCCTGGCGAGCGTTTGCTGCATTCTGTCAGAAACCCTGTGAACACCGTGGCGTGCGAGGAAAACCATGCGGCGTAGTCGGGTGGCATTCGTTTCCCCCAACCCGGTATTGTCAACACGGTCCGAAGCGACAGGTCGTTGCCCCCGTCCCGCAAGGCATTGAAAACGTCAATGTGCCTCTGATACATGTCCGCTCGACTGAACGTTCTGACGACAACGTCGGCCACGATGTTCGCGTATCCCTCGTAAGACCATGGGATGCGCCCCGTCGCTCCGAACTGTAGGTGCGACCACGCGTGGCACAACTCGTGAGCCGCGCACTCACACAAGTCAACTGAGTCGGGTGCCCCTGTGACTACAGCGCACGACGCCCGGGGGAGATAGCGCCCGCCCACGCGATCGATCGGCAGATCTGCCCTCGCAAGCAGAATCCTGACAACACTGTCAACCAAGATGCCGCGAGGAACGTGCACCACGAACGGTACCCATGGAATCGCCATTGTCTCTCCAAACTCGGCTCTTATTGCCGTACGGACCTCTGCAAAGGTCTCGTCCACGGACACCCTCAAGGCGTTGGCCGTAGCCTCTCTCGATTGCACGGCAAACCCCTCCCATCCGGTTCCTTCCAAACGCGTCCCGCCGTGTCGATCTCGCAGGAGCGTTCGAGCGCCCACGCGGTACAGCCGCATCCGCAGACGGGCAAGCGGTCCGCCTCGGAAGTTTCGGTTGTCGGGCGCCCATGTCGGCATCCCGTCCCCCTTCTTTGTTGGCATTCGTGGGTGCGCCGATCACTGGCAACCTGTGCGTGCACCCCGGGTGCACATGGCCGTCGAGATCCTTTCTATGCATTGTAATGAATCGGACACGCACGTGCTTCCTCATCAATTCAGCGGCAGCGGAGGATACCATGAGGGTGGACCACACGCGGCCTCTGGGAGCGGCGTGACCCATCGCGGGGGACGGATTGGGATGGGCACCCGCGGAGGCGTCCGCGGGACTGCCGGTGCTACGTGAGGTATCGGTTTAGGGGGCGCGCTAGGTTCACGAATCAGCCCCCTCCAGAGCTGAATCCGAATCAAGGCCTTTGCGCCCTGTGTGCGTACTGCGTTTACGCCCGCTCGGACGATTCCCGCGGCACCCACGGCCAGGGTGGCAACTGTATACGCGGTTGCCACGGCCTCGGTTCCCTTGTCGAATCCTTCCTTATACTCAGCCGATGGATTGTGCCCGAGTTTGCCGTACGGATCATCGTAAAGATCGACGAAGTCGATAATGTCCCCCCATAACCCAGTGGGATCTACACTTCTAACTGGCTGGCTACCGACGTATTCGTATACGTTCAATCCACCCCGTATCCCGATCGGATCCCGTTGGAGGAAGCGACCGGTGGATGGGTCGTAATACCTATGCCCGACGTGGAGGAAGGGCATCTCGCCCGCTTCCTCACCTTGGTAACCGTATGCACCCGCGTACCCGAACCGGCGGAGGTCGCCGCTGATGAACTCGCCGAAGGCTGTGTACTTGCCCTGGGCGACCGTACTTCCGCTTATGGCGTCGGTCATCAATCGCATGGACCCGATCATGTCACCGTGAACGTGCTTTGTCACTGGCGTTCCGAGCGGATCATCGGTCTCCGCTAATCCCGGCTCATACCACTTGGTGGCGGCCGACTCTTGTCCGTCGACCTCGAAGTCGCCGTAGATGCTCCCGCCGTCGTAATCAGACCACGTTTCCGAAAGCGGGACGATGTTGTCGTCCATCAGCTCGAGTGGGTCAAGCTCCCGATCGAGATATCGCTCCCGAGCACCTTCGTAGCGGTACTCCCGACCCCAGAGGATCTCGTAGTCGT
>CAYOQG010000446.1:0-2062 GCA_964405925.1 uncultured Phycisphaeraceae bacterium
TGTCCTTGTCTTTTACGACGCTACCTCACCAACTTTTCTGGAGGAGAACCAAAAAAGTTGCCAAACGAACCCAGTTTTCCGACCTGGCGCTATCGAAAACGCGGTTTCGCCCAAAAAACGAACCCAATTCGGACCCAATCCGAACCCAATCCAACCCAAAACAAGCTGGTCCAGCCCAATGGCCGTAAGCCACTGTAAGAAAGGAAGTTACGTCAAGATTTCCACACGAGATTTCGAAATTCCATCCTGTTGCCGACGGCTTCGTTCACTCATACGATCAATCCTCATTCAACACTGGTGAAACTAAGGAGGCGAGTAGAACGGCATGGACCTACCACGAATCGAGAAGGCGGTACGGGAGATATTGATCGCAGCCGGGGAGGACCCGGATCGGGAGGGCCTGAAGAAGACGCCGTCCCGCGTTGCGAAGATGTACGCCGAATTGTTCGACGGGCTGACCGAGGATCCGGCCCAGCACATTAGCGCGACCTTCACCGAGGACTATGACGAGCTGGTCGTCCTCCGCGACATCCCCTTCAACTCGATGTGCGAGCATCATCTGATGCCCTTCGAGGGGGCGGCCCACGTGGCCTACATTCCCGACGGCGAAGTGGTTGGGATCTCCAAGCTCGCTCGCGTCGTCGACGCATTCGCTCATCGGCCCCAAGTGCAGGAGCGGCTTACGACTCAGATCGCCGACCTGCTGACGGACAAGCTCCACGCCAAAGGCGTAGCCGTAGTGATCTCGGCTACGCATACCTGCATGACCTGTCGCGGGATCAGGAAGGCTGGCACCGTGATGGTGACATCCGCCGTCCGAGGCCGATGTCGAAGCGACGCCCGAACACGCGGCGAAGTCATGGCCCTGCTGCACCACTCCCGCGGGTTGACATAGCGAAGTTACTGAGGTTCGAAAGCCTTCTGAAACGCGTAGTAATCACGCAGATCAACGTCGTCGTCGGGCTCGAAGTCGAATGCCAAGCAGTCGTCATGCAGGATCATCTCGTCAGGGCCCGTCCAGCAGTCGAACAGGCCGCCGTAGTCGACAAGGTCGACAAACCCGTCACCATTCCCATCGCCACCTGCAAAGGAGCAATGGATCTCCCGCACACGGAATTCATCGACGGCTGCCTCGGTCAGCGAATCATTTGGAGAGTCGGACGTCGAGAACCGGACGCGGAGCTGGTTGCCCTCCACTTCGGGAAACTCACTCAACCGAAAGCTTGTCAAAACCCACATGTTCGTCGAAGCCACCGACTCGACCAGCGTCCACGTCGAGCCGTCATCGCGTGACATCTCGACGGTCAGGAAGTCCTCCTCACCGGTGCCGGAGCAGTGGAACCACCGGGCGTAGCTTACTTCAGCATCACTGGTTGTCAGCTCGATCAGCGGCGAGAGCAGGCGGACCGGACCGTCGTCAACGTCGTTCGAGCCGACACTGCCACCAAAATGCTGACCGGTCACGTAGCAATAGCTGTCGCTATCGGGCGAACAGTCGTATCCCGGCTGGGCTGGCGTACCCGGTTGGGCCCATGTTCCCACGGGGACAACGCGCGACCACCGACCACTTGTGTTGTCGCCGCCCTCCGCCTCCCAGCCGCGATCCGTCTCAAAATCGTCCGCGAACTTCTCCACCCAGACGATGGCCTCCGCATGGTAGAGCGCAGCAGGTGCGTCAAGCGGGTCAGTCGCTCCTCCACCTCCGTCACCGAAGGCAACGATATAGTATTCCAGGCGTGATTCACACGGGACAGCAGGGATCTGTGCCTGAAAGATGTCACCAGCCACGGGTGCCAAGGCACTGCGCACAAATCGGTCTGAATCCACACGATAATAGAGAGCAGCGGATGCGAGAACGACACTCTCGGCCACCTCGACGATACGTACCTGAAACGAGCTCGGTTGCCCCGGGCGCACGATTGTCGCGAAGTCTTCAACGTGTTCGAAACGCAAGGCCGGGGCAGGTGCCAGCTCCAACGCTCGCCGGGCATTGACCCGACCATGACCGAACCGAATATCCCAGCCTGGGTCGCCCAGATCTTCGGCGGACGCAGTCAAGACC
>CAYOQG010000447.1:0-1995 GCA_964405925.1 uncultured Phycisphaeraceae bacterium
GACCTGATCAATCCCGACCTCAAACACACCGACTCCCTCACACAGGGGTCGGATGCCTGTGCTAAGGTGAAAATCTACAAGGCGAATGGGAGGTAATCCAAGTGGCACGCTACGGATTTGTCATCGACTTGAAAAGGTGCTACGGCTGCTATTCGTGCCAGGTGGCGTGTAAGGCTGCCAATCACACGCCGAGGGGCATTGACTGGGCCAGGTGCGTCCCGGCGGAGACGGGCAAGTTCCCCGCTGCCCTTAGACAGATGGTGCCCCTGATCTGCCAGCAGTGCGCCGACCCGGCTTGTATGACCGTATGCCCGACGGGGGCGACTACACAGGATGAGAACGGGATCGTCCACGTGGACAAGGACCTGTGCATGGGGTGTAAGTATTGCATCATGGCTTGTCCATACGGGGCGAGACAAACGGTCGAACAGTGGCAGACGTACTTCCCCGACGCCAATGGCGACCTTGATCTCTATGAGGCGTACGCGAAGGCCAAATGGGAAGAGAAGAACGGATACGGAATGGCCACCAAGTGTGACTATTGCATGGATCGCGTTAACGCGGGGCAGCAGCCGGCTTGCGTTGAGGCGTGCCCAGCGAAGGCTCGCTACTTTGGTGACATCGATGATCCAGAAAGCGAAGTCTCGATTCTGATTCGACGGGAGCGAGGCTTCCAGTTGAACCCGGAATTTGGAACCGATCCGTCCTGCTATTACCTCCCACCGAGGTAGAAACGTCGAAACGCCGAAAAGTCGAAAGAGTCGAAACGGAAAGTCCGAGCCGAGAGCGCAAGCGACCGGTGCGAAACGTCGAAAAGTCGAAACGCTGGAAGATTGAGATGATCCCGAACCTGAAAGCGCAGTCCAAGTGGAGATGGTTGATCGCAGCCTACCTGTTCCTCGCCGGTCTGGGCGGTGGTGCCTATGTGACGGGCGTGGTGGCAGATTACCTCGGCGAATCATGGGTGATCCTGTCCAAGGTCGGTGTGTTTCTGGGATTCCCCTGCGTAGCCATCGGTTGCGTCTTCCTGCTCCTTGACCTTGGTGCGCCGATGAACTTCTGGCGGGCGGGGTTTAAGCCGGGTACGTCTTGGATCGCCCGGGGAACGATCATCATCACCATTTTCATGATCCTGAGTGTGATCCACGCCGCCTTCTGGGTATGGCCGTTCAATAGCCTGGCGGAAAGTGAGGGCGGGCGACGTATTCTCGGAATCCTCGGTCTCGTGTTTGCGTTCGGGACCATGATCTACACGGGAATCCTGCTGGGGGCAGCCAGGCCTATCGCCTTCTGGAGCACAGCCATGGTTCCCCTGCTGTTCCTCGTGTCTGCGCTTTCGACGGGGATCATGGCGGTCATTCTCGTGGGATCGATGCTCGTCGGTGAACATGCGGGGGCGACGGCGGCGATCCACACGCTCGCAAGGGTGGACATGGTGCTCATCATTCTCGAAATCTTCGTGCTGTCGTTCTATCTCCAGGGCACACATCGCGTACCCGAATCGCGGGCCTCAGCCGAGGTGGTGCTTCTAGGTGCAGCCGCCCCGTTGTTTTGGTGGGGAGTAGCCGTCCTCGGATTGCTTGCCCCGCTGGTCTTCGATCTGCTTAATGTCACAATCCTGGCATCCATCTGCGGCATCATCGGCGGTTTGTTCCTACGACAGGTCGTCCTGATGGGCGGCATCCACGCCCCGTTGAAAGCCGGCCGATTCGAGGTTGCCCTGCCGATTGTTTGACGGCCAGTTGGCACCAATGATCTGGTGCGAACGGATTGGCGCAGGCGCGAGTGGGGCGGGCTTTGCCCGCCGGCGGGTGAAACCCGTCCTACATAGCTTGGGTTTGCTTCCGCGTTACATGGGTTCGTTTCCGTCATAAAGTGGGTTTGCTTTGGGTTCGTTTTCTGAGACGAACCGTGTTTTCGACAGCGCCAACGCGGTTTTTTGGCTTCGTTTCGTATACTTTTTGGTTCTCCTCCAGAAAAGTTGGTGAGGTAGCG
>CAYOQG010000448.1:0-1898 GCA_964405925.1 uncultured Phycisphaeraceae bacterium
CATGTCCGGTCCCGCTGAGCGACTCCCTGCGCGATCAGTCGCCACGGGGCCTCGGTGGTGAGCTTTGCGTCCGACGGACGAGCCGTCTACCGAGGCCCGGTGATCATGGCCTGGTAGAAGTTGCCATAGTCGTCGATGAGCTCTGCATCATCGTCGCAGTCTATATCGCCGTCGCAGTCAGTGTCGAAGCGTTCGCACTCAGGGGCGACTAGGTTGAGCCCAGCGTCCGTAAAGCAAACTTGGAACTCTGCGAGGTCAGCCAAGTCAACGTCCCCATCGTGATCGATGTCGTTGGGTTGATACTCGTATGCGCCCATGTCGACAACCTGTATGTAGTCAGGTGGATCGCTGACACCGGTATCGGCCGTTCGACAATCATCTACGAACCGCAACGCACCAGCGAGGTCGCGCTGTGTTCGCTCGGCCGTATCGCCGTCCCCATCGAGGTCAGGCGAGTCTCGCAAAACTAGGAGATTACTCCCCGCGTCGATGCAGCAGGAACCAGGGGCCAAGCGGTAGTCACCGCGGTCCCAATCGAACCCGCTGCCATCCCAGACCCACTCACCGTTGCGCACAAAGCTGGGATCACAGTCGATCGAGCCAATCCCACCGCCGCCGCCGCGTATACAACTGTAGATTGGCGGGGCAGAGTTGGAGAACTCGTCTGGGTCTGGAGCGAAGAGGCTGCCGCGTGTATTGCCGCTTAGAATGCTGTTGCTGACAATCCAATCGCAATCGCGAAGACCGCCTCCCCGCTGAAGAGCGTGGTTTTCTGCAATTGTGCAATTGCTTATGGTCCCATCGCAGTTGAATAGGCCACCGCCCCAACTTGCCAAGTTGCCGGCGATCAGCGAGTGAGCAACTTGACCCGTGGAGAACTCCATAGCTCCACCTCGATCGCCGGCGGAATTCGCTGCGACTACACATGCGTACATGGTTCCGTTGAATTGCGCCAGTCCACCACCAGCTATCCCAGCGAAGTTGTTCTCGATGGTACACCGCACAATCGAAGCGACGGACTCGAACACCCCACCCCCATACAAATCGGCGGCGTTGCCAGCGATCGTGCTGTCAGTAACCGTCCCGTCGCAATTTCTCAGTCCACCGCCGTAGCTGGCTCGATTGTCGGTGACTTTGGCCCACTGAATGGTTCCGTCACTTCCACATAGCCCTCCACCCCCATTGCCTGCCTCATTGTCGTGCACGTAGCAGCGGTCAATCAAGCCATTACATTCGTTAAGCCCGCCGCCATCCCAACCGGCGTCGTTGTCGCTTATCTCGCAATCTTGAATTGTGCCGTGGCATTCATTTAAACCGCCGCCAGAGCGCCCCGCATCATTGCGACTGATCGTGCAATGGGTGATTGTAGCGTAACACAAACTCAGTCCGCCACCCCATTCGCCTGCACTGTTGTGAGTAATGCTGGAGTGTGAGATCGTTCCTCCACAACTTTCAAGCGCAGCGCCACTGTTCTCCACGTCATTACGCGAGATCGTGCACTCTTCAATCAACCCGTCCAAGTCGTGCACACCTCCGCCCCAGTTTGCCTGGTTTCCCGTGATGACGCAGTGGCGGACCGTCGCGCGCGTGCCGTTGCCTCGCACGCCGCCACCGTACGTCGCATATCCGTTTGTGATCGTGAAACCACTTAGCACCGTTTCCGGGCCCTCGGTCCCGGAGAAGGTTACGACGCTGTCGGCTTGACCTCCGTCGATAATGGTCGCAGCGACGGCCCCGGGATCGTGTGGGTCAGTTCCGGTCAGCGTAATGCCCTTGCCGTAGAAATAGACATTCTCGCGATATCTCCCTTGATATACGACACAAATGTCGCCGTCCGTGGCAGCGTCGATTGCGTCTTGGATTTTGCAGAACGGATCACTTTCTGTCCCGGTTCCCGG
>CAYOQG010000449.1:0-1824 GCA_964405925.1 uncultured Phycisphaeraceae bacterium
CCATCTACTTCGTCCAAGGGCACTACGTCAACGGGGACGATTGCGGCTGGGGAGGGGAGGGATGCGGCTGGGACGACATTGCGGACGAATGCGTCTGGGGTGAGGAATGCTTCTGCATCTGGGGAAACCAGGACAACAACGCTTCTTACCGGCGTGTCAACGTGGTCGAGACAGAGCCCAACTCCTTCGTCTTCAACGTGAATGTGACGGACAGCACGCAGCGAGGCGAGCCGGCGATCCGCGCCTGGCAAGACAACGACGCCGATGTCTACGAGACGGACATTCGGGTGCCCGGCGAGGGGTTGTTCATACTCGCGGCGAAAGTCACGGAGCTCTTCCCCGACGTCTATTGGCACTATGAACTCGCCCTGCAGAATCTGAACTCGGATTGCTCCGCAGGATCGTTTACGATCGAAATCCCCGAAGACGCATTCATCGACAACATCGGTTTTCATGACGTCGACTATCACAGTGGCGAAATCTACGATCTGACGGACTGGACGCATACCGTTGATGCCAACACGATCACCTGGTCAACGGACAGCTACGACGTCAACCCCAATGCCAACGCCCTGCGGTTTGGCACTATCTACAACTTCCGGTTTGACGCTGATTTTTCGCCGCGGGGTACGAACGCAACCATTGGCATGTTCAAGCCCTGGGACCCAACCGAGGTAACCACTTTCCTGGAGATCGGTTGTGCCTCGTCTCCGCCGGTCCATGACCCGATCACGCCGAACATCGGTTTTGGCACCAAGAATCGGTACTTGTCCTTCGCTCTCACGCCGCACACGCCCGGCAAGCAACACGCCATACAGGTGACACTCGTGTCGCTGCCAGGGTATGAATACGCCGAAGGTCGGACCATGTGGGTCCAGGAGCCTGCGATAGTGACTGAGGCCTCGGGCTCGTCGGGTCCCGTTCCACCGCCAACTTCCCTCATGGCCCGCCTCGGGTGCGAGCCGTTTTGGACGGATTGGTCCGTCTACGACATGGTCCACGTGTACGATGCCAGCGTTGTCCCCGGTGCGATCTATCAAATTCGCTCCATCTCCGAAGAATGCGATCTGGCGGAGCCGGGCGATTACTCGGCACCGCTGCAGGTCCGCACGAGCGCGATTGGCGACATCGTTGGTGACTGCGGAGTACAGCCGTGCAGCTCACCCAACGGCGTCATCGACTTTGTGGACATCTCGGCTGCGGTCGAGAAGTTCAAGAATACTCCTGGCGCTCCTATGAAGGCCCGGGCCGATGCCATCAATGCCACCATCACCGAGCCGATACCAGATATGAAGGTGGATTTCGTCGACATCTCCTACATTGTGGACGCGTTTCGCAGCACGGCAGTGCCACCACTGGGACCTCCCGCCAACGATCCCTGCGCACCTTAAATGGCGGTGCACAGTCCGGCGCCGGCGGTCTTGAAGCGTCCGGGGACGGCGGACAAGAGGGCGGGCGACATGTCTGATGTGGCGAAGGAAACTCGGTTCGCGCGGGGCTTGTTTCGGGTTTGGATGTGGGTTCGTTTGAGTCTGTTTGGGTTCGTTTCTCTCGAGGACCGGCATTTTTGATAGCGCCAGGCCGGAAAACTGGGTTCGTTTTGCGACTTTTTTTTCGCGCATCGGGCTCTTTCCTCCGTGAGAGGTGCGGACAGTCCGCGCGCACCTCCGAGGTTATAACGTCAGGGGCGCGCGCTGGGCGGAGGGCGGCGGCAGCATGAAGGCATACAGGGATGGAGGGACAGCGGGACAGAGGGACGGGGGGACGAAGGAAGGATGAGAAAGCGCCGGGATAAACCGGCATGGAGTAGCGGATGAAAGAGCC
>CAYOQG010000450.1:0-1774 GCA_964405925.1 uncultured Phycisphaeraceae bacterium
GTCGGATGCCGCGCTGCTGGAGCCACTCCTTGAGGTCTTCCATTTGGGTGTCAAAGACCTCGTCGTCGTAGTCCTGTTCGAGTTTCTTGATATGGTCGGCCAGCTCGGACTCACGCTCCAAAACTCCATTAAGTCTCTTCTCCCACGCGTCCGTCACCGAGCGAAGCGGATCGGTATCGATCTGTACCTTCAGAACGGCTGCCAGTTTCCTGGTCACCGCGGCGATACTCTTGGGATTGGTGCCCTGAATATAGGCGGGAATCTCCGCCACCAGGCTGGCCATGCGAAGGTCGTGCTCGCCCGCATGGGCCATCAGATAGGTTGAAAAGCTCGCGGGACCTTGATATTCGGTGAACTTCGTGACATAGGGTTCGAAGGTCGGCTTGAGACTCTCATGCGAGACCGTGCTCATCACCCGTGGTTCGCGCGTATGAGGCACTGCCCCGCCGACGCTCCCGATGAAAACGACAAGCGACACGCCCGCGTCAACCGCAAACGAGAAGAGGCAATCGGCGAATGCTTTCCAATTCAGATGGGGCTCTTTCCCGCTAAACAGCAGAAGCTGACGACGCTCATCGCAATAGAACTCGTTTGTTGGAGCCTGATAGGCCTGGATCACACCCTCATCGATTCTGGTGTACGGCCGGAGCAGAGCGGAGATCTCCATCGATCCGGGGAAGCCATAGATGTAAAAGCCCTCGGGATCGATCTCGGCGACTTCCTCGGCGTCCAGGGCGTTGACCAGCCACTTGACCGTACCCGTGGACACATCACCACCGTCCATCCACCCCGAGAGAGCCAGAATCATCTTGCCTCCGCGAAGTTTGGGTTGTGTGCGAACGGTCAACGGGTCCTGCAACATCATCTCAGCTCCAATCGGTCCGATTCGCGGCGCCTCCGATAGATCAGCTTTTCCGTCGGGTGCCAGTTTAGCCCGCCCAAGTGTACTGCGTCCAACGCGAAGACGGTAGAATGAAACTGACGGCTTAAATGGGACCCGCGGCGACAGGTGGGAGCCGGGGCATGGCTACGTGCACATTGTGCTCAGCGCAATCGGAGCTGGTCAGCCGTTCCCTCGGTTTATATAACGCTTGCATCCTGGCCGACACGCCCAACGCCCGAGCCCAGGCAGAGGCCGCCCACTTTCGTTCACGTCAGCGTTTCCAACTTCCAGCAAGACCGCCGAAAGCCACAAACGCCGCGCAGTGGCGACGATGTCTGAATGCCTGCTGCATTGCCGACGGGGGCGTCGGATACTGCGGCGTGCGCTACGGCGAGGGAGGGCAGATCAAAGGTGGAGACGCCGAGTCGGCGGCTGTCCAGTGGTATCACGATCCTCTACCAACCAATTGCGTCGCCGTCTGGGTCTGCTCCGCCTGCGGGGAAGCCGGATATCCAGAATTCACCGATGCGAGAGGACCGGAGCACGGATACACGAACTTGGCTGTCTTCTACGAAGCCTGCTCGTTTGATTGTCCCTTCTGTCAGAAGTGGCATTTCAAGGAGCACAGCCTCGACGGCCCGCGGCGAAGTGCGGCTGAGCTGGCCGACGCTGTCGACTCCACGACACGATGCATCTGCTTCTTCGGTGGCGATCCATCTTGCCAGGTCGAACACGCCGTGGCTGCGGCCCGGCTCGAGGAGCGAAATCTACCTTTCGTGAATGTGCAATGACGCTATTCCGAGAGCCTGGTGAGGAAGCGGCACTTCTGCCAAAGCATGAAGGCAGAAGTATGAAGGAGGAATGCGGAAGGAGGAAGGATGAAGGCTAAAG
>CAYOQG010000451.1:0-1649 GCA_964405925.1 uncultured Phycisphaeraceae bacterium
GGCTACACCGTCACCGTCCATATCAGGTGGCGGACTCACCGAACAGCTACTGACAAAAATGGGAAGGAAGAAGGCAAAAACTGCAAGACAAGCCACCACGTTCCGTCGTGTCGATGCGATCATTCCGTGATCTCCTATTTCAGTTCTCCGTTGCGGCAACCGGCGCGATGGCCGCGCGGACGTTGGCAGCCGCGGGGTTGCCGGCGCGCACAATACCCTCGTCTATATCGGCAGGAGACTTCCGAGACGGACAGATCAATCGCCCCCGGATTGACGGCCAGAGACGAGAAGGCGTCTCCCGCCGCTTGAGCTCGCACGGGTCTTTCGGGTACGCGACGCGCTACAGACCCACGATGTTGTAGCCGGCGTCGACGAAGATGTTTTCGCCGGTCACTCCGCTGGCGAGGTCGCTGACGAGATAGAGGGCCGTTTTGCCCACTTCATCCCCACCGATGTTGCGCCGGAGGGGAGCCTTTCGTGAGACCCAGTCGAAGATCTCGTCGATCCCACCGACGGCCATCGACGAAAGCGTGCGAATCGGACCCGCGCTGATCGTGTTGACCCGGATGCCGAACTCACCCAGCTCGGCTGCCAGGTAGCGCGTGCAGGCTTCTAGTGCCGCCTTGGCGACGCCCATGACGTTGTAGCCGGGGATGGCTTTCTCGCTTCCGTAGTAGGTCATCGCCAGCACCGACCCGCCGGTGGGCATGATGTCTTTGGCCCGTCGGGCGACAGCCACAAGCGAGTAGGCGGATATATCCAGCGCCTGGCTGAAGACGTCCCGCGGTGTCTCGACGAATCTCCCCGGCCTCAGGTAGTCCCGGTTGGCGAAGGCGATCGAGTGGACGACGAAGTCGATGGAATCGAGCTCTTTTTTGGTGGCGTCGATGACCGCGTCGAGGTCCTCGTCCTTCGAGGCATCACAGGGGATAAGCCACGGACTGCCGGCGCCGATAGCTTCGAGTGCCTTTCGCGCGCGGCGTTCGTTCTTCTCACCCGGAAGATGCGGAAAGCCACAGACGGCCCCCTCGTCAAGAAGGGTCTTCGCGATGTGACAGGCGATACTCCGCTCGTTGGCCACCCCGAAGATCAGTCCCTTGCGACCATCCAGGAGCCCCATCATTCATCCTCTACAAACCGCGGTGTGCCTCTGACCCGACTGCCCGCATTTTCCCCACCACGGGGAAGACTGACAAGTGTGCATGAACGGACTCACGCGCCTTCCATGGGCTCTGGGTCAGGAGGAACCACGTCGCCGAATCGTCGCTCGCGGGTGGCGAAATCCTTGATCGCCGCCTCAAGGTCTTTTACACCGAAGTCAGGCCAGAGTTTCTGGGATACGTGGATCTCCGCGTAGCTGATCTGCCAAAGGAGAAAGTTGCTCACCCGTCGCTCGTTGGCGGTCCGGATCAGCAGGTCGGGGTCAGGCAACCTGGCGGTGTAAAGCGAGTCGGCCATCCGCTGCTTGTCGATGTCCTCTGGTGCCAGCCTGCCGTCCTGGACGTCCTTGGCGATGCGGCGGACCGCGTCGACGATCTCGTCGCGTGAGCCATAGTTCAGGGCCAGACACAGGGTAAGCCCCGTGTTCTCGCGGCTCATCTCGCTCGTCTTGGCCGTCTCCGCCAGCACGGACGCGGGCAGCCCCGCCC
>CAYOQG010000452.1:0-1596 GCA_964405925.1 uncultured Phycisphaeraceae bacterium
CCAGAATGTGACTGGTTTCCGATGAACGTGCAGCCCTCTGCAGTAAGATCTGACTCGTCGTTGAAAACCGCACCCCCCTCCCCTGCCGAGTTGTTGATGAAACTGCATTTGATGAGCGCTGGCTCTCCTCCCTCGGTGTACATCCCACCGCCCGTACCTATCCTGTGCGTAACATTGCCGCGGAACAGACAGTTGACGAATGTCGGGCTTCCGCCCGCGCTATGCACGCCGCCGCCATAGGGATAGTCGGATATTCTGAGAAGACCGGCCATGTTCCCTTCGAACATGCAGTTCGTGATGACCGGGCTCCCCATACGGATGAAGAGCCCAGCACCCCTGCTGGCTTGGTTCTTGCTCAGCGTGCAGTCATTCAGCCTCAGACCGTCCCCGGTGGTAAGTATTCCAGCGCCGGCGCACGAGGTGTCGTCATCACCGCACACGCTATCGGCCCACCCACCCATGATCGTAAAACCGTCCAGTGTAGTAGTTCGATCAGTGACGCCGCTGGAGACGACGTGGTACACGTTGTCGCACGCCGTCGGGGTCTCGCTGCACAGCCAGCAGCATTCTCGTTGGGCGATGCGATGACAGAAGTAATTCCACCCATCAGTGCAACAGCTCGCGCGGGCCGCGCACACCCGTGCCTCACAGTCCGGATTGTCGCACCCGGGCGTCTCAGAGTCGCCGCAGCAGTCGGAGTCACCGCCGGGTGGAAGTTGCATATCGTCGTTGTGACGCGTGTCCCCGCTCAGGATGGTTGGGTTACCGTCGGGATCCCGCTCAGAGGCCGTGGTTTCGCCGCCGGCGAATCCACCATAGATGCTTACCCCGCCGGGCAGCCGAAACGTGGCCCGGCGCCTCTCGGTCCCACGATCGGGGGTGTAGGTGCCGGCGGCCACCCAAATCTCTTCGACCCCACGGTGCCAGTCCGACGCTGCGGCAAGGGCGTCCTGCAGGTCGTTGAATGCGTCGTCCCAGCTCGAGCCGCAGTTCTCACCGGTCGAGGTCGCGTCCACGAAGAGCACGGGCATTTCACATTCATCCGGAACGCCGCTGTTGTCGGCGTCAGGACTCGTACCCGCAAAGATATCGCAGTCGTCCGGCGCATCGTTGCCGTTACAGTCACGCTCACACTCGTCGGGAACGTCATTCCCGTTGCAGTCAGCGGATACTCCGCCAGCAACGTCGTCGAGATCCGGTGTGCTGTTGCCGTTGCAGTCGTAGGGTCCGATGCGCAGGAAATAGACGTCCTGTTCACCGTTGAACGTGGCCGCATATGCGACATTGACGCCTAGGTTGTCGGAAACTATATGGTAATAGTCACCGATCTTGTTCTGATTCGGCCATCCGATGTGACTGTCGAACATGGGGCTGACGGGAACGTTCTTCGACCATGTCGCGCCGGCGTCGGTAGAGTACGAGTAGAACAGCTCCGAGAGATTAGCGACGCCGCTGTTGCGGGTATCGTTCCAAACGACATCGATCCGCCCGTTGGGTGCCACGGACATCGTGCCGAACCACTGCCACGCTCCGCTATCCAGCGGATCGTCGTTGACCCGAACAGGTTCGCTCCAAGTCAGCCCTCGGTCCGTGCTG
>CAYOQG010000453.1:0-1549 GCA_964405925.1 uncultured Phycisphaeraceae bacterium
CCCTCGTTCTTCTACACAAGTTGCGGTCCGGCTCGGGCTTCCGGGCCGAAGAGTTGCCAGCACAGGGCGAAGTCGTGCATTCGTTGCAGCCCGATCCAGATGGTCTGAGGCCCCGGCGGATCACGGTGCCGTTGGTTGACATACCCGCCCAGTTGTGCCACCAGCCGGACCATCTCCTCCAAGCGAGGGGCTATCTGGGGAGGGTTGGTCCGCTGAACAACTTTCCAGACCGATTTCCACTCCGCCGGCTCGAACACCGTTTCACAACTGACATCCGGACAGCCCCGACCCAGACGGCATACATACAACGTGCGCCAAGCCACAATCAAGTACACGGCTAAGCACGACAACAACCGGTCGATGTGCTCGAAACGCCGCTCTTCCACACGGCAACCCGATTTCAGTACCCGGAAAAACACCTCGATCATCCAACGCACACAATAGTACTGAATCACCTGCCGAACCTGCTCCATCTCTCCCACAGGCAAAGTGGTCAACAATAGCCATTCCACGCCTTCGTCGTTATCGGGCGGGTCAACCTCACGCACCAAGACCACATTCACCGTCACCGCCGGTAGCTCGCGATCCGCTCGCCGAGGCGGACGGAGCGTAACTCGTCCCGCTCGAACCTCCATCTCCGTCTGTCGCGACTGGCGCGGTTGGCGACGCCCTCGCGTCTCGCAACTGACTTTGGCCTTGCGGCCTCGGACCTGGATCGTGTGCCTGAACAATACCGACTGGTTCAGTACATGCTCGCCCACGTATTTTCCCGCGGTTTTCTCGCCGTTTTCCTGCTGCAAAGCACGGTTCTGGCAGGCCCGTATGATCCACTCGACACGGTGCGGTTCGCTTGTGGCTTCGACCAGTAGCTCATAGATGTCCGCCTCACTATCGGCCACGCAAACCATTTGCGTGGTCGGACAACGCTCCGCCTCCTCACTCGCTCGCCGAAGCATGTCCACCCACCGATAGCTTTCCTTCTCTTCGATGGGAATGGCTGCACGCTGTCCACGCGATAACGAGGCGCACTTTGGCGGCGCTTCATCTCGGGCCCACGTCAATGCATGGAGTGTTCCCAGCGGTGTGCCGTCGGGCGTGAAGGCATGCAACGGATGAAGAAACGCTCCGCAGCGAGTTCCACCATCCATCGGGCCCGCCCCCACTACTTGTTGTTCCGGACGCGTCAGGTCTATTTCGGACGTATCCTGCACGAGCAGGACAACACGATGCCCGACGATGCGTTCCCGCGTGGCATCGACGTGTGGCTGCAGAATCGCCTCGAACGTCGCACGGTCATTGTCGAACAAACGATAGGCACCCGTCATCTCCGCGTGGCCACCACAGGCTGCCGGAATGCTCGCCGAGGGATACTCTCCCAACTGCGAGAGCACCTCCCGCAAGCGATGATTCAGACGTTTGTCCTTCAGATCCGCCGTCCTCATTTCGTCTAACACCCAAGAAACCGCCATCGGAGTCCATCCTTGACTCCTTTCGCCAACCTGGGCTCATCCATGAGCCCACCCGACCGCCACAATCTACCATGACCACG
>CAYOQG010000454.1:0-1528 GCA_964405925.1 uncultured Phycisphaeraceae bacterium
TGAGTCGACATTGGAAGAGGTGCTCCGGGTGACTAGGTCCGAAGCCATGACTATGGGGGTTCCTACCGGTGAAGGGGCGGATCTGACGGGGTGACGAAAAGTCCAAACGCCCGAATCTGGACTTTGGGACGTTTTGAGGTTTTATGATTCTAACCTACGATGCCATGGACGCGGAGGGACGCACGACGACGGACACGTTCGAGGCCCGCAATCGGCAAGACGCCGTTGAACGGCTTCGGCGCCGCGGCCTCTACGTCACCCGCATCGCGGAAACCGAAGCATCGCACGCCGCGTCCGTCGCCCGGTCTGAGCTACCCAAGGACGCCCGTCTACCGCTAAAAACGCTGATGTTGTTCACCCGACAGATGGCCATGTTGCTGCGGGCGGGCAGCAGTGTCGTGGACGCGATTACGGCGATCAACCGACAGATGAAGAAGCCCAACCAGGCCGCGGTGCTGTCCAAGATCGTCGTAGATTTGGAAGGGGGGGTGACGTTGACTGATGCCCTCCGGAGGCACCCTCGCACGTTTGACGCCGTGTACTGCGCGTTGGTAGCCGCGGGTGAGGCCAGTGCCACCCTCGACGAGATGTTTGAACGTCTGGCCTTGATGGTTAGCAAGACGCGTGCGACCCGAAACAAGGTTCTTGGGGCCCTGACCTATCCGGCGCTGTTGATCTGCATGTCTTGTGCGATCTTCCTCGTGCTTCTCTTCTTTGTGCTACCACGCTTCAATGCTATGTTCGTCCAACTGGGTGTCGATCCGCCGGCATCGACAAAGCTCCTGCTCGCGACAGCCAGCGTGTTGACCACCTATTGGCCGATTGCACTCGGCGTCTTCGTTGCCCTGATCCTGGGTACGGTGACGATCCTCACAACGGATGCCGGGCTACAATGGCTCGCCAACATGCAGGTCCGGGTACCGCTTTTCGGACGGCTGCGCTCACGCCTGATCCAGGCGCAGGTCTTTCGGACGATGGGAATGCTTCTGGGCAGTCGGGTCGCGGTGCTCGATAGCCTGGATCTCGTTCGCCAATCGACCCGAAACGACCGCTTCCAGAAGCTTTTTGATAAAGTCGAGGAGGCCGTCACGTCGGGGGGCGAGGTCAGCAGTGCGTTCGAACGCTGCACGTTCATTGAGCCATACGTAGCTCAGGCGGTCCACACCGGCGAACAGGCGGGCAGCCTCGGAGGGGCCATTACTTATTGCGCGGACATGCTCGATGAGACGAACCAAGAGCTCATCGACACCGTGATGCGCTTGCTCGAGCCGATCATTCTGATTGGGATGGGAATCGTGGTTGGGGGGGTTGCGATCTCTCTCTTCATGCCGCTTTTCGATATGACATCGGCGATGCGCTAAACTCGGGAGACACTGCAGTGAGAGCATTGACACGCCACCGACGCAGACGAACGCCCATCGGGTTGGACATCGGTGAAAGCGGTGTACGAGCGGTTCAACTCCTGCGGTCAGGTGGCGGACAGCCGTCCGGCGGCCACGGGCAGCTGTCCGATGGTTATCGGTACACG